>JAFUFT010000055.1 GCA_017469795.1 Oscillospiraceae bacterium | reverse complement strand
CGGCCTGACAAGATTTCTGTTCGTCGGGCCAGAGCTTTGCCCATGGAGAGACCTTTCAACTCTCCAAATCCGGCTTCCTTCAGATTCCACCTCGCGATGGACACCCTTGCCTTTGGCTAACGCTTCCCACTGCCGGGCGCGGTCGGGACTTTCACCCTATAGAACGTGCGCTCGCCGGGCGCACAGGCAAAAAACGAACCGTTCCGGAAAGAACGGTTCGTTTCGGTTCACGCAAAGAATTTATCGTGGATGGCTGCCACTGCCTTCTCCGTATCGTCCTTGTTGATCAGCACGGAGACCTTGATCTCCGAGGTGGAGATCATGCGGATGTTGATGTGGGCCTCATACAGGGCCTCAAACATAGTGGCCGCCACGCCGGGATTGTCCACCATGCCGCCGCCCACGACGGAAACCTTGGAAACGTCCTGGCTGATGTCGATGTGGTCGCAGCCTAGCTGGTCCTTGTTCTCCATCAGGACCTTGTAGGCCCGGTCCGCCACGCTGCTGTTCACGGTAAAGCTGATGTCCTTGGTATCGCTGCGGCCGATGGACTGCAGAATGATGTCCACATTGATCTTCTCTCTGGCCAGAAGGTTGAACACCTTGAAGGCGGTGCCGGGGGTGTCCTCCAGGCCGACCAGGGCCAGCCGCGCAATATTCTTATCCGAAGCAACTCCGCTGATATACGTTTTTTCCACTTGTTTCACTGCCTCCTTGACAATGGTGCCGGGCTCTCCGGTAAAGCTGGAGAGCACCTCCAAATTCATGTTGTACCGCTTGGCCATTTCCACAGACCGGTTATGGAGCACCTGGGCCCCCAGAGAGGCCAGCTCCAGCATTTCGTCAAACGTGATCTCGTCCATCTTCCGGGCGTTGGGAACCTTCCGGGGATCGGCGGTGTATACGCCGTCTACGTCGGTATAGATCTGACAGAGGTCCGCCTTCAGCGCCACCGCCAGGGCCACCGCCGTGGTGTCCGAGCCGCCCCGTCCCAGGGTAGTCTGGTCTCCGAACTTGTTGATGCCCTGGAAGCCTGCCACCAGAACGATCCGCCTGCGGTCCAGCTCCTCCCGGATCCGGGTGCCGCTGACCCGCTTGATCCGGGCCACACCATAGTTGGAGTTGGTCTCCAGCCCCACCTGCCATCCGGTCAGGGACACCGCCGGATAGCCCAGTGCGTCAATGGCCATGGCCATCAGGGCAATGGACTGCTGCTCTCCCGTGGCCAGGAGCATATCCATCTCCCGGGCGGAGGCGCTGGGGTTGATCTCATAGGCCTTCTCCAGAAGGTCGTCGGTGGTATCGCCCTGGGCGGACAGCACCACCACCACATCATTTCCTTTTTTATAGGTATTCGTGATCAGCTCCGCCACGTGCCGGATGCGGTCCGCATCGGCCACGGAACTGCCGCCGAATTTCTGTACGATCAGTGCCATAGTTTCCTCCTCTTACCTTAATCCAGAACCGGGAATATGCTCAGCGCTTCGGTGCCGGCCTCCGCAAGACGCCGGTCCAGTTCCCTCCGGGACATGGCATTTTTGGTGATCATGCCGGCGCAGTCCTCCCGTTCGGGAACATCGATCAGGCTAACGCCGCCGAGCATATGGGCCGCCGCATTGGGATGGCTTTCCGCGAAGTCGCCGGAAACGCGGACGTACCACCGCACGGGCAGATCCTGATAGTCGCCCATGATCTCATCTCCGCCGGGAATCCACTCCATGCCGGTGCGGCGCTCCTGACGGTGCTTCACCGCGTCGATGATGTCTCCCGCCACTGCGGAAGCCGTGGGGAGCTTGCCGGCGCCCCGGCCGTAGAACATCACGTCGCCGATGGCGTTGCCTCGCACCACGATGCCGTTGAACACATCCTCCACGCCGGCGAGCTGCTCCCCGTCGTCGATCAGGTGCGGCGCCACATAGGCGATGATCTTGCCGTCATCGAGCCGCAGGGTCCGGCCCAGCAGCTTGATCCGCTTTCCAGCCGCATGGGCCAGCGCCACGTCCTCACTGGTGACACCGGTGATGCCCGTGGTGGGCACCTGCCGGGGGTAGACGTGTCTGCCGAAGGCCAGGGACGCCAGAATGCAGATCTTCCGGCAGGCGTCGTGTCCCTCAATGTCCGCCGTGGGGTCCGCCTCGGCGTAGCCCTTTTCCTGGGCCTGACGGAGGGCCGTGTCGAAGGACAGTCCCTCCTTAATCATTTTAGTCAGAATATAGTTGGTTGTGCCGTTGAGGATCCCGTAGATCTCCGTGATCTCATTGGCCGCCAGGCAGGAGGTCAGCGGTCTCAGGATCGGGATGCCGCCGCCCACGGAAGCCTCGAAGAGATAGTTGACGTTCTTCTCCCGGGCGATCTCCAGGAATTCGTCGCCGCATTCCGCCACCACCTCTTTGTTGGAGGTAACCACGCTCTTGCCCGCCTTCAGGGCACGGGCGGTATACTCCCGGGCGATGCGGGCGCCGCCGATACATTCGGCCACCACAGTGACCTCCGGGTCGTTTTCGATCACGGAAAAATCGTGGACGATCCGGTCCGCGAAGGGACTGTCGGGAAACTCCCGCAGATCCAGGATGTATTTGACCTCGACCGGCTCCCCGGCTTTTTTCTCAATGGAAGCGGCGTTGCCCGCAAGCACCTCCGCCACGCCGGAGCCCACGGTGCCGAAGCCCATAATTGCAACTTTCGCCATAGTTTTCTCCTTCCTCTCAGCCCGCCACGATCTCCGCCTTGAGCACACCGCTGATATTGCTCATACGCTTGAGCAGCTCCTCCACAGAGATGTGCAGTTCGCCCGTCTCTGCGGATATGGTAACGATGGCGCAGCCGTTCGTGGGAATATTCTGGTTGATGGTGAGTATATTTGCGCCGTTATAGGCAAAAATGGAAAGTATCCCGGACAGAACACCGGTCCGATCCTTCAGGGTCAGCTGGAATGTAATGATCCGGCCCGCCATAAGATTCTGAAAGGGCATCATCACATCCCGGTACTTATAAAAGGCGCTGCGGCTGATCCCGGTGAGCTTGGTGGCCTCCCCCACGGTGGACGCCTCTCCGGAGTCCAGCAGGCGCTTGGCCTCCGCCACCTTCAGGAACACCTCCGGCAGCGCGGACGCCTCAACAATGTAGTATTTCGGCGTGGAATCCATATTGTCTCCCTCCAAAATGTCCGTCTGTGAAGTTCATTTGTTTTTCACTCACATATCTTATCATGGGAATTGTCTCTTGACAACGGACAGTTTGCAACATATCCGGTCTTTTTTTTCCTGTTTTTTAGCGTTTCTGTCCAATTCAGGCCCCGGGCACTCCGGACGGCCCGCACCAAGGAGGTCCTTATGTCCCGAAAACCGCTCTCTTCTGCCGCCCTCTGGGTCCTCTCCTGCGCCGGAGGACTGCTGGCGCTGATCCTGTTTCTGCCGGTGGCGCTGGGCATCCTTGCCGCCGCGGGACTTGACCCCTGGATCCGCAGAGTGCAGGCCCGGGCCGGCATGAGCCGCGGCTTTTCCGCATGGGCCTGCGTCACCGGCGCGCTGGCCTCCGCCGCAGGTCTCCTTTGGCTCATGGGCAGGGTCCTGCTCCGGGAGCTGCAGCAGCTGTCCCGGCAGCTGCCCGCGGTTCTGGAAACCGCCGCGGGATACGGCGCCGCCCTGAGCCGGTATCTGTCCGTCCTGGGGCGGGATCTGCCCGGCGGGATCGGCGACGCCTTCCGCAGCTGGACGGAAAACCTGACGAGCGGCAGCGGCACGCTGGCGGCGGGGATCTATGACCGGATCTTCGCCCTGGTCAGCGGACTGCTCTCCGCGCTGCCCGGCGCCCTGTTTTTTCTGATGACCATGGTCCTGTCCTGTTATTTTGCCGCGGCGGAGCTGCCCCGGCTGCGGGAACTGGCAAAGCTGCACCTGCCGGAACGGCTTCTGGACCCGGTCCGCCGGATCACCGGTGGCCTGAGGCGGGCCGTGCTGGGATGGCTCCGGGCTCAGGCGGCGCTGATGGGCGTGACCTTTCTGATCCTTTTGACGGGTTTTCTCCTGCTCCGGACAGATTCTCCCCTTCTGCTGGCGCTGGGGGTGGCAGTTCTGGATGCGCTGCCCGTTTTCGGCACGGGAACCGTGCTGATTCCCTGGGCGATGGTCGCCATGATGACCGGCGAGCTCCCGCTGGGACTGGGCCTGCTTCTCCTGTACGGCTCGGCTGCCCTGACCCGAAATGTCCTGGAGCCGAAGCTTCTTGGCGCTCAGATGGGTATGAGTCCTCTGATCGCGCTGGGCGCCGTCTACGCCGGCTGGCGGATCGGCGGCATCTGGGGCATGCTCCTGCTGCCGGTGTTGGTCATGACCGGGCTGACGCTGTACCGGGGCCTTCGTCAGAACTCCCCGGCCGGGGAAATCCTCGGGAGGCATCAGGTATTTGCCGTAAAATATCCGGAAAAATGATTGACAAACCGTCATTTCCTGCTATAATAGAAAGGCTGCAATCTATGACAGCAATCCTTGCCGCCGGCAGGACCGGCGGCCATATGTCCAAAAGGAGGTGCAAACAACATGGCTAAGATTACCGAGAAGTACGAGGCGCTCTATATCATCAATCCTCAGCTCACTGAGGAGGATACCCAGGCGCTGGTGGAGAAATTCAAGGCGATGGTGGAAGCAGAGGGAACCCTCACCGAGATCGATGAGTGGGGCAAGCGCCGTCTGGCTTACGAGATCGACGACCTGAATGAGGGCTACTATGTGCTGATGCATTTTGAGGCTAAGCCCGAGTTCCCCGCCGAGATGGATCGTGTGATGAAGATCACCGACGGCATCATGCGCTGCCTGATCACTACGGTGGAAGCGTAAGGAGGCTCATTCATGCTCAATCACATTGTTCTCATGGGCCGTCTGACCCGTGACCCTGAGCTCCGGCACACCGGAACCGGCACCGCGGTGGCGTCCTTCGCCCTGGCGGTGGACCGGGACTTCAAGAGCCAGAACGGTGAGACCTCGGTGGATTTCATCGATGTGGTGGCATGGCGGAATACCGCGGAGTTCGTCTCCAAGTATTTCACCAAGGGCCGCATGGCGGTGGTTTCCGGCCGGCTTCAGATCCGCAACTGGACCGACAAAGAGGGCAACAAGCGCCGCAGCGCGGAAGTGGTGGCCGATAACGTCTATTTCGGCGACTCCAAGCGCGACGGTGCCTCCGGCGGAAGCTTTGCCGAGTACGGCAGCTATTCCGCTCCCGCAGAGGGCGGCTTTACGGCTCCTGCGGCGCCTACCAGTGATTTTTCCATGCTGGAAACCAACGACAGTGACCTGCCGTTCTGATTCCGGCACAACGTACTATACAAGGAGGTATATCCATGGCTAACGATAGAGTCAGAGGCCGCAAGCGCCGCAAGGTGTGCGGATTCTGCGTGGACAAGGTCGAGCACATCGACTATAAGGACACTGCGAAGCTCCGCCGCTATCTCTCCGAGCGTGGCAAGATCCTGCCCCGCCGGACCACCGGCACCTGCGCCAAGCATCAGCGTCAGCTGACCACCGCCATCAAGCGCGCCCGTCAGATCGCTCTGCTGCCCTATGTGACCGACTAATGAAAAGCGAAACCCCGCAGCCATTTGGCTGCGGGGTGTTTTTTATAACTTTCCGAACCGTTCGATCCCGTCCGCCGCAGGGGCAATGGCGTCCACCTTCGCGTGCTCCAGCAGGCCCTCGTCCATGGCCTGGGCGACCAGAGGATCGATGGGCAGCTTGGCCAGAACGGGAAGACCCAGTTCCCTGCCCGCTTCGTCGATCCTGCTCTTGCCGAACACCGAGATCTCCTTGCCGCAGTCGGGACATTTCAGATAGCTGTAGTTCTCCACCAGACCCACCACGGGAATGTTCATCATGCCGGCCATGTTCACAGCCTTTTTCACAATCATGGACACCAGCTCCTGGGGGCTGGTCACCACCACGATCCCGTCAATGGGCAGGCTCTGGAATACCGTCAGGGGCACGTCGCCGGTTCCGGGAGGCATATCCACGAAGAGATAGTCCACGTCCTTCCAGACCACGTCGGTCCAAAACTGCTTCACCACGCCGCCCAGGATCGGACCCCGCCAGATCACCGGATCCGTGTCGTTCTCCAGCAGCAGGTTGATGCTCATCACGTCGATGCCGGTCTCAGACCGGATGGGGAGCATCCCCTCCTCCACGCCGGTAGGCCGGCCCTGAATATTCAGCGCTTTGGGGATCGACGGGCCGGTGATGTCCGCGTCCAGAACGCCCACATGGTAGCCCCGGCGGTTCATCTCCACCGCAAGCATGGAGGTGACGGTGGATTTGCCCACGCCACCCTTTCCGCTGACCACGGCGATGACCTTTTTCACGCTGGAAAGCGGGTTGGCCTGAGCCAGCAGGCTCTCGGCCTGACGGCTGTCGCAGTCGGCGCTGCAGGAGGCACAGTTGTTGTTGCACTCGCTCATATCATTTCCGTCCTTTCAGACTGTTTTTGCTTATTATAATGCCCGGACTGCGGGAAGTCAATCCACGCTTCCCTGGACCGCGGCCTTCACGAACGCAAAGACCTCCCGAAGGGTGTAGTTGACCCGGTAGAACCACTGGTCGGTGTGTGCCGCCACGGGGCAGGTGTCAAGCTCCATTGTTTTCCCGATGTACATAGCGCGGCGCAGATGGAATTCGCTGGTGATCACCGCCACGCTCCGGTCCGTACCGCCCCGGGCCTCAATGATCGCCATACTGTTCCGGAGGTTCTCCCGGGTGGTCTGGCTCTCCGGCTCCAGAAGCAGACGGCTTCCGTCCGCGCCCATCTCCACCATGGTTTCAAACATACATTCCGCCTCGGATTTCGGCTCCACGCCGCCCTGTCCGCCGGAGAGGATCACCGTAACGCCGGGATTCCGGTCCATCAGCTCCTTTGCCGCCCGCAGCCGCTGCCGCATGATCCGGGACGCCTTTCCGTCCTCCCGGACGGCCGCGCCAAGCACCACCGCGTACTCCGCCTGTTCCGCCCGATCCCAGTCCGTCTTCCCGGCGCTTGTAATCAGGCTCATGGCGCTCATCAATCCAATCACCCCCACACAGGCCAGTACCGCCAGGATCCGCAGGCAGTTCCGTCCTCCGCTTCCCGTTCTCTCAAAGAGGGCGGCCCAGAGCGCCGCCGCAGCTCCCAGCAGCACCAGCACCAGGCCGGTCATCTGCATATGGACCGGCAGAAGGAGCATTACTGCGCCCCCCAGCAGAAGCACCCCTGCGGGGATCCACATCCGCCCCTTCACGCTTCCAGCACCCCGGACAGCGTTTCCCACTGGGCGTACAGCTCCGCCAGCGCCTGATCCTCCGCTGTTTTCTCCTCCATCAGACGGCTCAGTTCCGCGTAGTCCGTGGCCGCCGCCTGGATCTTTTCCTCATATTCCGTCAGCAGAGTTTCCTGCTTATCGATCTCCCGCTCCAGCTTCGCGATCTGTTTTTCCAGATTGCGGGTGTTTTTCTTTTTCGCCGCCTCAGGGGTGAGTTCCCGCTGTTTCTCCGGCTTTTCCGCTTTTTTGACCGGCTGCGCCTGGGTGGCCTGCCGCTGCTTCATGGCCCGGTACTGGCTGTAACCTCCCTTGAAGTCGGTGATCTTTCCATCCTCCAGCTCCCAGATCCGGTCGGCGAACTGATCAATGAAATACCGGTCGTGGCTGACGAAGAGCAGCGTCCCCTGGAACTCCGCCACCGCGTTTTCAATCCACTCCCGTGAGGGGATGTCCAGATGGTTCGTGGGCTCGTCCAGAATCAGCAGGTTGATCTCCTCGTCCATGAGCATACACAGCCGCAGCCGGCTCTGCTCCCCGCCGGAAAGGGTACACACTGGCTTAAACACGTCCTCCCCGGAAAACAGGAAGGCCCCCAGCCGGTTTCTGGCAGTCTGAGTGGAATAGTTCTTTCCGTAAATCACCGTGTCCAGCACGCTGCGCTCGGGATGGTCGAAGTGGATGATCTGGGGCAGATAGGCCTTCTTCACCGATGGACCGAATTTGATCCGGCCGCCGCTGGGCGTCTCCTCCTGCATCAGTAGCTTCAGGAAAGTGGATTTTCCCGTGCCGTTGTCCCCCAAAAGTGCGATATGCTCGCCGCCCTGCACCAGCAGGTTCACGTCCGAAAACAGGGGCCTGTCCTCAAACCCCATGCTGAGGTTTTTGATGACCATGACCTCGTCTCCATGGAATTCCTTCTGGCCGAAGGAGGCGTGCATGGTCTTGTCCCGGACAGGCCGTTCGGTCTTCTGGATCCGGTCGATACGGCTCTGAATGCTCATGGCGCGGCGGTAGAGGCTGCGGTTGTTGATGCCCCAGCCCTTCATGCGCTCCATGGTGTAGGAGAGCTGGGCCACCTTGGCCTGCTCCTGCTCATACTGCTTGAGCTGGAGCTGGAACCTGGCCTCCTTCTCCTCCACATAGAACGAGTAGTTGCCGGAGTAGTATTCCGCCCTTCCTCCCCGCAGTTCGATGATCCGGTCCACCACCCGGTCCAGAAAATACCGGTCGTGGGAGATGGTCAGCACCGTGCCCTTGAACTTCAGGAGGTATTCCTCCAGCCACTCTACGCTCTTCATGTCCAGATGGTTGGTGGGCTCGTCCAGCAGCAATATGTCCGTCTCCTCCAGCAGCAGCCGGGCCAGATTCACCCGGGTCTTTTCCCCGCCGGAGAGCATGGAAAACTCCTGGGACCGCATTTCCTTCGGGATTCCCAGGCCGTTGCAGATCTTGTCCACATTCACGTCCATGTCATAGCCGCCGCCCACCTGATACCGGGTGGAGAGCTTGTCATATTCCCGGAGGACCTGATCCGTCGGATCCTCCTCCATCTGCTTTTCCAGCCGCTCCATCCGCCCGCGGATGTCCTCCAGCTCCGTGAATGCCCGGCGAAGCACCTGCTCCACCGTGAAGCCCGCGGGATACCGGGGGATCTGGGAGATCAGGCCGATCTTCTTCCCGGGCGCGATGATCACGTCTCCTTCGTCGTATCCGATCTCGTCGCAGAGGATCCGGAACACGGTGGTCTTGCCGGCGCCGTTCTTGCCGAGCAGGCCTACCCGCTCCCCCTGCTGGATCTCAAAGGACAGGCCGTCGAGCAGGTTTTCCCCCACCTTGAAGGCCTTAATCAGATCTTTTACATAGATGTCTACCATAGCGTTGTTCCTTTTTTCATTCTATATCCAGACGCGATAAATTGGGGTTTGTCTACTTTATTCTCCCGTTTTTTAGACGTACCCCCGAGCGTGGGAACGAAACGGGATTGGCCGCCGGAGGCTTCCCGGAAAGAACTCGACAAACTCCAATCTGTAGTATTTATTCTACCAGATTCCCCGCATCAATGCAAACCGAAAAGACCGTCCCAAAGGGAAACCCCTCCGGGACGGCCCGTTTGATGAAAGAATCAGCCTCTGGTGTAGTTCGGCGCTTCCTTGGTGATAGTGATGTCATGGGGATGGCTCTCGATGAGGCCCGCGGAGGTGATCCGGATGAACTGGCCCCGCTCCTGCAGCTCCGGAATGGTCGGGCAGCCGCAGTAGCCCATACCGGAACGGATGCCGCCCAGCAGCTGGAAGACGGAGTCGGAGACGCTTCCCTTGTAGGGTACGCGCCCCTCTACGCCCTCGGGCACCAGCTTGGAGTTGCCCTCCTGGAAATACCGGTCTTTGGAACCCTTGGCCATAGCGGCCAGGGAACCCATGCCCCGGTAGACCTTGAACTGACGGCCCTGATAGATCTCCGTCTCTCCGGGGGACTCCTCGCAGCCGGCCAGCATGGAACCCATCATGACCGTGCTGGCGCCGGCGGCCAGGGCCTTGACGATGTCGCCGGAATACTTGATGCCTCCGTCGGCAATGATCGGCACGCCGTACTTCTTGGCGGCGCAGGCCGCATCATAGATGGCGGTGATCTGCGGCACGCCAATGCCTGCTACCACACGGGTGGTGCAGATGGATCCGGGACCGATACCCACCTTCACGCAGTCGGCGCCGGCCTCAATGAGGGCCACCGTTCCGCCGGCCGTGGCAACGTTGCCCGCGATGAGCTGGGCCTCGGGGAACTGGGCCTTGATCTTCTTGACGCACTCAATGATATTTCTGGAGTGACCGTGGGCGCTGTCCAGCGCAAGCACGTCGGCGCCTGCCGCCAGCAGGCCCTCCGCCCGTTCCACCACGTCCTCCGTCACGCCGATGGCGGCGCCGCACAGCAGCCGTCCGGAGGCGTCGCGGGCAGAATTGGGATATTTCTCTGCCTTTTCGATATCCTTGATGGTGATCAGGCCCTTGAGCCGGAAATTCCCATCCACGATGGGAAGCTTCTCGATCTTGTGCTTCCGTAGGATCTCGATGGCCTCCTCCGGGGTGGTTCCTTCCCGGGCGGTGACCAGGTTCTCATGGGTCATGACCTCGGAGATGGGCCGGTCAAAATCCGTCTCAAACTTCAGGTCCCGGTTGGTGATGATGCCCACCAGTTTCCGGTCCTCCACGCAGATGGGAACGCCGGAGATCCGGTACTTGCCCATAAGGTTGTCCGCATCCCGCAGCGTATTGTCGGGAGCCAGGAAAAACGGATCGGTGATGACGCCGTTTTCCGAGCGCTTGACCATATCGACCTGCTCAATCTGCTCCTCGATGGTCATGTTCTTGTGGATGATGCCGATGCCGCCCTCCCGCGCCATGGCAATCGCCATTTTATACTCGGTCACAGTATCCATAGCGGAAGACAGCAGCGGGATATTCAGATGGATCTGCCGGGTAAGCTGGGTCCCCAGATTGATCTGCCGGGGCACCACTTCGCTGGCCGCGGGGATCAGCAGCACATCGTCAAAGGTCAGTCCTTCCTTCAGAAACTTCACAGCGGGGTTGTCATTTACCATCATTCAAGCCTCTCCTTTCATCATTCCAAATACCATCAGGTTATTTTTTCTATTTTACTCCAGACCCCCATCCTCCGTCAAGACGGAATATGGGGTAAAATGTACCAAAGCCTCGAACCTGCGGGCGCCGTCCTCACTGCATCCGTCGATATAGCAGGATGCGTCCTCCATGGCGCGGGAGATATCCATGACCTCGCCGGGACCGCACTCCATGGAATAGTTCAGCTGCAGCTCCGAGATATACCGTCCCTGCAGTTCCGCCACCGTCAGCGCATCCATGGCCACGTCGGCGTATTTGGTGTTGTTCATATGGCCGTTGATGTCCAAGTCCGAATAGCGGACCTCCCGCTTATGGACGAATTTCCGCTCCTTGGGCGTTTTGATCAGCTTGAGCTGTCTGGATTTGACCGTCTCCGGCACTGGGGATTCCGCAATGTTCCCGATCAGGCCGGGACGTAGCATTTTCCTGTTTTCCCGGTCAGCCACCACCCAGGCAGACACCGCTTCACCCACCGGCTCGCCGTCCACGCTCAGGTCGAAATCCCGGTAGATGATCAGTCCGCCGGCGCCCCGATGCCAGGTCCGGAAGCTGACGGTCTCCCCCATCCTCAGGGGCCGGTCCAGCCGGTACCAGATCCGAACCAGCAGCCACGCGGCGTTGTACTGCTCCGTCAGATAGTCCTGATCCATGTGCAGCACAATGGCATGATCCGTAGCCAGATCCTGAAACACGCCCATCAGCGCCGAGGGGCGGCAGACGCCGTAGAGGTCCACATCGGTGGATTGAATGGTGTAGGTTTTTTCGTATATTTCGTTCATACCGCGCCTCCGATTGTGTTTCCGCGAAAAATCTGTTATAGTATATTATATCGAATCCCGACCCAATAATCAAGGAAAGACGGTGGAAAAATGGCGGAACAACTCTATACCATTCCCATCAACGAAGCGTTTGAGGCATACGACGGCTGTCCCATGTGCCGGCTCCGGCGGAAGTTGGAGAAGCAGAGTCTGGAATACATCATGGGAGCGGCCATGATGGAGCCGGACATCCGGATCGTCACCAACCGGATGGGCTTCTGCAGGCAGCATTTCCACACCATGCTGGGCATGGGCAACCGGCTTTCCCTGGCGCTGATGCTGGAGAGCCATCTGCAGTACCTCTGGGAGAACACACCGGAACCGGACGGCAGGAAGCCCGGCAAGCTGGGAAAGATCCGGAAATATGACGGCGAATCCCCCGGAGAGGAGATGAAAGCCCGGGCAGAGAGCTGCTACGTCTGCGCCCGAGTCCGGGATTTTGAGAAGAAATATATCTCCAACGTGGTCTATATTTACAAAAAGGATCCCGCGTTCCCGGAAAAGCTGCGGAAGCAGCCCTACTTCTGTCTGGAACACGCAGGTGCGCTGTTGGAGGCCGCGAAAAACGAGCTTTCCGAGGAGCGGTATCTGACCCTCTCCCGGGATCTTCTGACCAAGACCCGAGATCATCTGGCTCAGCTGAAGCAGAACGTGACCGCCTTCTGCCGGAGCTTCGACCATGAAAACGCCGGGAAGCCCCTCAGTCCGGAGGCCAGGTACGCGGTGGAATCTGCCGTGGCCTTCCTTTCAGGAGACTACGAATCGAAATAAAAGGACCCCACGTGCTGTTCAAGCACGTGGGGATTTCGTTTACATCCGCATGATCCCGCTGCTGCGCATCTGCAGCTGGAGCTTGTCGGCAATCAGCGCAATGAATTCGGAGTTGGTCGGTTTCCCTTTGGTATTGGAAACGGTATAGCCGAAGTAGTGCTGCAGCGTCTCCAGATCGCCCCGGTCCCAGGCCACCTCGATGGCGTGGCGGATGGCCCGCTCCACCCGGGAGGGCGTGGTGCCGAAATAGGCGGCCACCTCCGGGTACAGGGTCTTGGTAATGGAGTTGATCACGTCCATGTCCTCCACCGCCAGAATGATGGCATACCGGACATACTGATATCCCTTGATATGGGCCGGGACCCCAATCTCGTGGATCACGTTGGTCACCAGGCTCTCCACCGCACTTCTCCGGCGGCTTTGCGGATCGTTTCCACCGGCGGCGCCGTTGTCCCGCAGCATGTTCAGGTTTTGAAGGACCGCCTCCATTTTGCAGGGTTTGAGCATAAAGCAGCTGGCGCCCAGTTCGCCCATCTGCTGGACCATATAGGTGCTGGTAAAGCTGGAGACCACCAGCACTGCCGGATGCTTGTCCCGGCGGTTCAGCTCGCTCAGCACGCCGATGCCGTCCATTTCCGTGAGCATAGGGTCCATCACCAGCATATCCACGCTGCCGCTGCACACCATCTCCACGACTTCCTCCCCGTTGCCGGAGATCCCCACCACGGAATAATTCCCGCAGTTCTCCAGCGTATCCTTCAGCGAGCCGGCAAAGGCCTCGCTGCTGTCTGCGATCACAACCCGCAGAATCGTTTGCATAACACTGTTCCTCCCCGCGCCGGATGTCTTTCCGGCTTCAGATTCTCATCTCGTAAGCTTACGCCAATAACTTACCATAAACTTCCAATTTTTGCAATGCAGGCGGCGTGTATTTCATCCATTTATTATTCGACGCTTTTCGACTGTTTTTGTATTATCATACACGATTTGGATCCCCTGTCAATTCCCGGGTTTCCTCATGCGGCTTTATCTGCCATGTGCAGCATAGATTCGATAAAAATGCCGTATCCTACTTCCGGATCCGACACCAGCACATGGGTCACCGCTCCGACGAGCTTTCCGTCCTGGAGGATCGGACTTCCGCTCATACCCTGTACGATCCCGCCCGTTTTTTGGAGAAGCGCCGGATCCGTCACCCGCAGCAACATATTCCGGCCGGTCCCGTCGTCGAAGGGATAGATCTTCCGGATCTCCACCCGGAACCGATCCACCCGGGTTCCCTCCACATTGCACAGGATTTCCGCTGCCCCCGTGTGAATCTCGCTCTGCTCCGCCACGGCCACCGGGTCTCCCGCCGGCGCCTGACACATCTGTCCGAAAATCCCGGCAGAAGTGTTTGCCGTGATCCTGCCGACTACCGCGCCGCTGTCAAAGGCGCCCTGGAGCATACCCGGCGCGCCGGATCTGCCCCGGTCCCGCCCCACGACTGCCGCCCGGCACAGAAATCCGCCCCGCACCGGAAAGAGCTCGCCGCCGCTGTCGGTAATCCCGTGGCCCAGCGCCCCGAACACCTCTGTGGCGGGATCATAATATGTGATGGTCCCGATCCCGGCCATTTCCGTTTTTACGTTGGCCCCCAGCACCTTCACCCCGCCGCTCTCGCCCAGAGGAACCATCAGGCTCTGTTCCCGTCCGCTCCGGACAGTGGTCAGCGTTACCTGGCTCTTTTCCTGCAGCATCGCCCGAAGCTGTTCCGGCTCCTCCACGGTTTGTCCGTCCACCTGCAGGATCCGGTCTCCCCGTCTCAGTCCGCTCTCCCGGGCGGGACTGTCCTCCGGAAACCCCACCACCAGAAGCCCGCCGCACTTCACGTCAATGCCCACCGCCTGGCCCACCGCCACCAGCCGGTCCGGCAGATCCCCCGCGAAAGCGCAGGTACATAACAATAAAACAAGGACGATCCCAAACAAAAATCTCCGTTGTCTCACATCATTTTCTCCTCTCCGTCGGCAAATCCGCACGAATTTACTATGCCGGTTTTCGGGAAAAATAGACGGGACAATTTCTTGAAAAGATGGGAAAAGCGAAAACGCCCCGGACGCGGGCGCGTCCGGGGGCTTCCAAATTTTTCAATCAAAGCGTTTCCAGCATGCGGAAATAGTGATAGAGCGGCGACAGAACGTCAAAGGCCTTCGCCAACCGGTCCGGAAGGTCCTTGGAAAACAGCTCGTCCCCCACCGGGATGTCCACGCCCACATAGCAGTTTTTGAGCTGATACCACCGGTCGATCTCCGGATTTCCGCCCTCCTTGGGCCGCTTGTATCGGGTCGACTTGTCCGCGAACCCCTCCTGCGCGAGGATGGGCTCGATGATTCTGGCAAACTCGCCGGGCTTCTCCAGCATCCGCTTCCGGTGCGTCTCCATCAGCGCCGCTTTCGGTGCGTAGTCGATGAATCCGAACTGGCCGCCCTCCGGTTCGATCTGGAAAAACAGGGAGGGATGCTCGCTCCAGAAGGTATTGTCCTCCCGGATCACGAACCAGAGATAATCCTTATACGGCACGCTGGCGTAGCGCACGTCCCGGTAGATCCGGGACGCCTTGAGCCGGGTGCCCTCCAGCCGGAAGCGGCTGTCCACCTCCTCCGCCAGAGCTACCATGGGCCGGTAGAGGTGCTTTTCATATTCCGCCTTATGGGCCTGGAACCACTCCCGGTTGTTGTTGAACCGGATGCTCCAGAGGAAGTCTATGGTCTCCGGAGAAAACCCATTAAACATAGCGCACCTTCTCCTCCAGGGCTTTGCGCTTCGGCGCGTTGGGGGATTCGGCAGGGTAGCCCAGGGAGACCACCGCCGTCACATACTGATCCTCCGGCACCTCCAGAAGGACCGGCAGCTTTTCCTCGTCATAGATACCCATGATGCAGGAACCGAGGCCCTCGCCCCAGGCCGCCAGGCACAGGGTCTGGCAGGCGATGCCGCCGTCGAACATCTCCCAGCGGTCACCCTTGTTTGTGGTATAGCTGCCATCCCGCTCATAGCCGGCCCGGCCCTTTTTGGCGGTCATGACCACCGTCACCGGCGCGGTGGAAACGGTTCTGGCGTTGTAGGAGGGCAGCGCCTCCATCATTTTTTCCTTCATTGCCGGGCTTTCCACCACGATGAACCCGGCGGTCTGGGTGTTCTTCCAGGAGGGGGCCATCTGGGCGGCTGAGAGGATCTTCTCCAGCGTCTCCCGGGAAACAGGCTTGTCCTGATACACCCGCACACTGCGGCGGGTCCGGATCGCGTCATACAGTTCCATATTTCAGCTTCCTTTCAAAAAACGAGGCGGTTGCCCGCCTCGTTTTGTATTGTGTTCCGATTTGCAGGTACTGTTATTATACCCGCAGGTCTCTTGAAAATCAAGCGGCGGGATCCCGGACCACTCCGATAAACAGGGTGGAGCCGTCCTCCGCAGTGATCAGATAGAGGAACGGCCGGTTCAGGTTCATTTCCACGGTTGGCCGTTCCTCCGGCGCCCCCGCCCCAGCCAGCATGCCAGCCATGGAATAGGCGGCTGCCTCCACGCCGTCCTCGTTGACGGCGATGTGGGTTCCCTGCTGTACCTTCCCCACATAAAGGGGCGTCTCGTCGGACATTCCCGAGAAGTCCGCAGCGGCGTCAAAGGCGTCTGTCACGCCCAGATCCTGCAGCACATCCTTCAGCTCATAAGTGACGTTCGTCTCGAATTTCGGAACGCTCCAGACCACATCCGCGCCTTCATAGTCACCGTTTTCAAAGATCTCCCACAGCTTTTCCTCGCTGAGCAGATCGTCTACACTGACCCCATCCCCGGGAAGCACAAAGACCATCTTGCCCTGATTGAGCTGCAGGGAGCTCTTGGTGTACTCGTCCGTCACGATAGCCTGACCGCCGTAGTCGGTCCTGTGCATAAAATCGCAGGAGACGGTCTGTCCGGCATCGGTGGTAAACTCCGCCTGTTCTGTGCTCTCTTCGTCAAATTTGTTCGCCCACTGGGTCTTGTACCAAAGGGTGTTCACGATGGCCATGACCGTATCGGGATCAAAGCCCAGTGTCTCCGGCCCGGGATGCAGCATCCCACCGGTGTTTTCCGCAATCCAGGTCCCCAGGGCCTCGGCGGTTTCCGTCTCTCCGAATTCCGCGGCGAACACATCCGCGTAATAGTTCGCAGCGGCGCCCACCACCCAGTCCATATTGAAGCTTACCGGCGCGCCGTTCCCGTCGGTCTCGTCCAGCCACAGGGAATTGGCGATCTTGAGGATATTGATCTCATTGTCCGTGTAGTTCACCCGGTAGAGCCTGCCCGCCTGATCGGCCAGGGTGTCCAGATCTCCCTGTCCCAGCAGGGACAGCAGCTGATCCCGGGTCTGTCCGCCGGAGCCGGAGGCCAGGATTGCCAGTGTCTGATAGAGGCTCAGCGGTGAGACGCAGCCGCTTCGGGTGTCTCCATGCAGCACCCTCGCTGCGGTGGCATAGGAGAAGGAGCTCAGCGCCGTCTTTGTCTCATCGGAGGTCTGGTTTTCGGTCCAGATCGCGCGCTGCGCTTCAAAGTCCTCAAACCCCACTGCCTCCGGATAGACGGCGCCAGCCAGGAGCGTCGCGCCGTCCACGGCTTCAGCCGCTTCCGCAGGCGCGGCATCCTGCAACGCCTCTTCCGCGGCAAATTCCTCCGTCTCAGCGGCGTTTTCCATGACTGCGGCGCCCTGCTCTGCGGAATCCGGCGCAGCGCTTCTCATACCGCTCCGTCTCAGCGCCAGCATTCCCGCGCCCCCAATGACTGCAACGGCCAGGCACGCCGCCAGGGCATATACCCATGTATTCTTTTTCGACTTTTTTCTGGGGCGGCGCCGGGCGTCCATGATATACTGGTCGTCCGCTTCACCGATCATCGTCAGCAGGTCAAGATCTGTCATACTGCGATCCCCTCCTGTTCCAGCATTCTTCTGAGCTTTTTTCTGCAGCGGTGGAGCATGGACGTGACCTGCCCCTCCGTCATGCCGTAGGTTTTCGCGATCTCGGCAATGGGCGTCACATGCCAGTACCGGCGCAGAAACACGTTCCGCTGGGACACCGGCAGGGAGGCCAGGAACCGATTGATCACTGCCGTGATCTCCTTCCGCTCCTCCTCGGACTCGATGGACTGGCTGCCGGAAACGCACTCCTGCAGTTCCTCCAGTGCAAGTGCCGTCTGTCCTCCGCCCCGCTTTTCCGCATGGAGCTTCCGATAGCGCGTCAGTGCAAGGTTTCGGGTGATTTTTCCCAGCCACGCCCGGAATACGCCGGGCCGCTGGGGCGGGATGTTGTTCCAGGCCTGGAAGTAGGTGTCATTGACGCATTCCTCGGCCTCCTCCTGGATCTCCAGGATCCGAAACGCAATGCCGCGGCACCAGGAGCCGTATTTCTGATGGGTCTGGGCGATCGCATCCTCATTCCTGGCCCAATACAGTTCGATCAGCGCTTGATCTTCCATTGTCATCCCTCGCTTTCCACGTCCCACTATTATTATGGACGCAATTACGCTTTCAATCTTTCAGAATTTCTGTATTTTTTGAGAAACGCGGCGCCCCCGGTTCCGAAGGCGCCGCTGATCCCATTTATGCTTCGAGCATCTTCAGCCCCAGTTCCATCCGCCGGAGCGTCTCCTCCCGGCCCAGGACCTGGGCAATCTCAATGGCGCCGCCGGGGGTGACGGTCTTTCCTGCCGCCGCGATCCGCAGGGGCCACATGACCTTGCCGATCTTGACTCCCTCCGCCTCAGTCAGCGCGTAGAGGGCGTCGTGGATGGCGTCGTAGCTCCAATCTGCAAGGCCAGACAGGCTGTCGTACTCCTTCCGCAGCAGATCCAGAGAGCTCTCCGCCGTGAGCTTGTTCTTCTTGTTGGTGTACAGGCTCACATCATATTCCGGCAGGGTCTCAAAGAAATCGATCATCTCCGGGATCTCCGACAGCCGGTTCAGACGGGTCTGCACCAGCGCCGGGATCAGGGACTTGTCCGCATAGGGTGCGGTGACGGCCTGATCGATCCAGGGTCCGGCCAGCTCCGCGAAGGTCTCCGGCGGCAGCTGCTTGAGATAGGTGCTGTTGAAATAGTTGAGCTTTTCCATGTCAAAGGCCGAGGGGGACTTGGAAAGGCCCTCCAGTTCAAAGGCGGCGATCAGTCCGTCCATATCGAAGAACTCCTGTTCCGCCAGCTCCCCTCTGGGACTCCAGCCCAGCAGGGACACATAGTTCACCACCGCCTCCGGCAGATATCCCATGGCCAGCAGGTCCTCATAGGACGGATCCCCGTGGCGTTTGGACATTTTCCGGACGTTCCCTGTCTCCGGGTCTGTGATCATGACGCTGGCACAGTGGACATAGGTGGGAACCTCCCAGCCAAAGGCCTCGTATAGCAGGTTGTATTTGGGTGCCGAGGAAAGGTACTCGCTGCCCCGCACCACGTGGGTGATCCCCATCAGGTGGTCGTCCACCACGTTGGCGAAATTGTAGGTGGGCAGTCCGTCGGATTTCAGCAGGATCTGATCGTCCAGCTCGCTGTTGTCCACGCTGATGTCTCCGTAGACCGCGTCATGGAAGGTGGTGGTGCCCTCGGGAATGATCTGCCGGATCACATAGGGCTCCCCGGCGTCCAGCTTTTTCTGAATCTCCTCGGGGGGCAGATGCAGGCAGTGCCGGTCATATTTGGCATTGGGGTCGTCCCTGTGCAGCTCCGCCAGACGATCCTCCGTGCAGAAGCAGCGGTAGGCCGCACCTTTTTCCACCAGAAGCTCCGCGTATTTCTGATAGAGCTCCCTGCGCTCGGTCTGGACATAGGGTCCCACCGGGCCGCCTACGTCAGGCCCCTCGTCATAAGTCAGTCCGCAGCCCGCCAGGGTCCGCTTGATCACAGCCACCGCGTCCTCCACCTTCCGCTTCTGATCGGTGTCTTCGATCCGAAGAATGAAGGTGCCGCCGGCATGCCTGGCGATAAAATATGTGTAGAGGGCCGTACGCAGATTTCCCACGTGCATATATCCCGTGGGACTGGGGGCAAACCGGGTCCGGACGCCGCCCTTGGGGATCCGCGCTTCCATCTCTTCAAAGAAATTCATTTTCATTCCTCCTGTGTGCTTTTCACATTAGATTATATTTTATCCCGGCCAGATGTCAAGAGAAAAGCCGTTTTCCTGCTGTTTCCGGAGCTTTTACGATTGGGTATATGGAAGTTTGTCCGCCTTGTTCTCCCGCTTGATTAGACGCATCCCCGGGCGTGGGAACGAAATGGGATCCGCCGCCGGAGGCTTCCCGGAAAGAACTCTGCATGCTCCGATTTGCATCCGCTCCGCTCCATAGATAATTCATAGAAAAAGACAATTTATGAATTGAAAAACAACTGCTATTGTGCTATGATACATTGGATTATGGTTACAATTCGTTACTTGACTGAAAAAGAAGGTTTTACAATGGATGAAAAAAAAGTTCTTCTCTCCGGCATCCAGCCCTCCGGTGATCTGACGCTGGGCTCCTATCTTGGCGCCATCAAGAACTGGGCGGATCTGGCCAAGGAGTTTGACTGCTATTATTTCATGGCGGATATGCACACCATCACCGTCCGGCAGAACCCGGCGGAGCTGCGCCGTCACACGCTGGAACAGCTGGCCTCCTATATTGCCTGCGGTCTGGATCCCAACGAGAACACCCTCTTCATCCAGTCCCACGTACATCAGCACGCGGAGCTGGGCTGGGTCCTTCAGTGCTATACCATGTTCGGAGAGCTTTCCCGGATGACCCAGTTCAAGGACAAGTCCGCCAAGCATCAGGAGAATATCAACGCGGGCCTGTTCGCCTATCCCAGCCTCATGGCCGCGGACATTCTGCTCTACCAGCCGGACTATGTCCCCGTGGGCGAGGATCAGAAACAGCACGTGGAGCTGACCCGGGACGTGGCAAACCGCTTCAACGGCCTTTACGGCGACGTGTTCAAGGTTCCCGAGCCCTACATTCCCAAGGTGGGCGCCCGTGTCATGAGCCTGCAGACTCCCACCTCCAAGATGTCCAAATCCGATCCGGATCAGAATGGCTGCGTCTACCTCAAGGACGACAACGACACCGTCATGCGGAAGTTCAAGCGCGCCGTCACCGACAGCGAGACCTGCGTCCGCTACGACCGGGAGGGAAAGCCCGGCATCTCCAACCTGATGGAGATCTACGCCGCCTGCACCGGCAAGACCTATGAGGAGATCCAGCGGGAATTCGACGGCAAGGGCTACGGCGAGTTCAAACCTGCCGTGGGCGAGGCTGTCCTGTCCGTCACCGCTCCCATCCGGGACGAGGCCCAGCGGATCCTCAAGGACAAGGCCTATCTGGAGAGCGTCTACAAGGCCGGTGCGGAAAAGGCCGGCTATATCGCCAACAAAACGCTGCGCAAGGTGTATAAAAAGGTTGGCTTTGTGGCCCGCTGAGAAAGGATGATTCCATGGCGACGAATCGGCAGATCCTCACAGTTGTGGCGGCGATTCTGGCTGCCGCGCTGATCTCATTCGTGCTGACTCCCCTTGTCAAGCGCTTTGCCATACGCTTCGGTTTTCTGGATATTCCCAAGGATGCACGCCGGATGCACGACCATCCGATCCCGACGATCGGCGGCCTTGCGATCTATGCGGCGTTCGTGCTGGTGGCGCTGGTTCTCAGTAACTTCTCCCGTCAGCTCATGGGCATGCTGGGCGGCGGAACCGCCATCGTCCTGCTCGGTGTGCTGGACGACAAGTTTGATCTCAACGCCAAGCTGAAATTCGTGGTGCAGATCCTTGCCGCTGTGATTCCCGTATCTCAGGGTATGATCATCAGTTACATCTCCAACCCCCTGCCAGTGGGCGAGGCCTACATCCCTCTGGGCATTCTCGCCGGACCCATTACGGTGATCTGGATCGTGGCCATTACCAACGCCGTGAACTTCATCGACGGACTGGACGGTCTGAGCGTGGGCGTCTGCTCCATCAGCTGCCTGAGCATGGCGGTGATTGCCCTGTCCCTGGAACAGAGCTCGGAGGCGCTCCTTCTGGGGGCCCTTCTGGGGGCTTGTCTCGGTTTTCTGCCCTACAATCTCAACCCCGCCAAGATCTTTATGGGCGACACCGGAGCGACATTCCTCGGCTTCATTCTGGCCTGCATGTCCGTCAGCGGTCTGTTCAAGCTCTATACGGTGATCTCCTTCGCGATCCCGATCCTGGTGCTGGGAGTGCCGATTTTTGACATCACCTTCGCCACCATCCGCCGGATATGGCATCACGTCAGTCCCATGAAGTCTGACCGCAGCCATATCCATCACCGGCTCATCGACGTGGGCTTCAACCAGCGCCAGAGCGTGGCGATCCTGTATGTGGTGGCCTCGCTTCTGGGCGTGTTTGCCGTGATGCTCAGCACCAGCGGCGCCGGGAAAGCTCTGATGGTGCTGGCGGCGGCGGTGGCTGTGAGCGTCATCGCGCTGGCTCTGCTGTCCCAGTGGGCCCCGCCGGAGGATCCCCACAGCCGGGACGACTCCGATCACAACAGCAAATAGAGCATCGCCGCCACCAGCGGCCAGATCCGGTCCTCTTCCCCTTCTCCGGCCAGAAGCCAGACCAGCGCCAGAATCAGCAGATCCTCCCGGTCCAGCTTCCCCAGTTTTTTCAGGAGCCGCTCCGGCCCGACCGGTGCCTTGGGCGCCGGCCTGAGTACATCCTCCCGGCCGCTCACATAGGGGTTGAACATGCCATCGCCTCACAGATCCAGGGTTTTGCTCAGGAGTTTTGCCGTCCGCATCATGCTCATGGCCCGGATCGCTCGGTCCAGCTTCTCCTGCCGGTCCCGGCGCAGAAGCGGCCGCAGTGCCGCCAGAAATGCGGTGGTCTCATCCGGTTTCGCGCCCTCTGCGGCGGCCTGCATCACTTTTTGGATCGTCTCCGGCTTCAGGCCCTCCGGGGCGGAGATCGCCTGCCCGGCTCCGGGATCCGGCGTTCCCAGGCCCAGCTGTTTCGCCATGGCCTCCACCTGTTCCATGGCGCCGGGCTGGCTGAGGAAGCTCTCGATGGCGCTGCCGAGATCATCCACGGTCCATCCGGCTCTGGGCGGATCGCAGAAGCTTCTGCACCTCCGGGTCCTCCACCATCGGCCCCATGATCTGCTTTGCCACCTCGGTATCGCCCCGGCGCAGCGCCTCCCCGGCCATGCGCATGGACGCGCCGCCGTCCCGAGACAGTGCCTTGAGGAGCTGTTTCCCCTGGGGACTTGCCAGGAGCCGGCGGATCTGCTCCTGCTGCTCAGACTGATTCATTCAAATCTCCCCTTTCTGTTATATTGTATGCCGCAGCCGGAAGAAGGTGCACCTCAAATGAAGATCCTGGTTTTTTCGGACTCCCACGGAGACGTGGCCTCCATGGAGCGGGTCCTCCTGCGGGAGCGGCCGGACCATATTCTCCACCTGGGGGACTGCGTTCCGGACGCAAAAGCGCTCCAGAAGCACGGAATCCCTCTGACCTATGTGGCGGGGAACTGTGACTGGGGCTCCGACGAGCCCACCATACTGACCCCGAAGTTTCAACGCACGAAAATCTACATGACCCACGGCCATCTGCATCGGGTAAAGATGCAGTACCAGCTCATTTTTTACGCGGCGCTGGAGGTGGAGGCCGACATTCTTCTGTTCGGCCACACGCATCAGGCCGAGTGCTTCACCAAGGAAGGCATGTGGATCATGAATCCCGGCGCCTGCAATGACCGGGGCAGCTACGGCCTGATCACCCTGACGGGCGGCGGCGCCGAATGCTGTGTCAAATCCGTATCATAAAAGGAGTGTCTGCCATGCTGCTGACCATTGACGTTGGAAACACCAACACAGTATTTGGCGTCCACACGGACAACGAAATGCTGGGTTCTTTCCGGCTCTCCACCAATTCCACCGCCACCTCCGACGAGATCGGAATCATGGCCGTGGCCTATTTTGAGCGGTTCGGTTACCGGGCCGAGGATGTCAAAGCCTGTATCATCGGCTCCGTTGTACCCCAGGTCATGTATTCCCTGACCAGCGCCATCATCAAGTATTTCGGCGTGGCGCCGCTGGTGGTGGGCGTGGACGTGGATGCTGGCCTTCCGTTCGATCCCCGGTGCTATGAGACCGGACGGCTTGGCACAGACCGTGCTTTGGACTGCATCGCCGCCATCGAAAAATACGGTCCTCCCTTCCTGATCCTGGACTTCGGCACCGCCACCACCATCGACGCGGTGGGGCCGGACGGCGTGTACGTGGGCGGCACCATCGGCCCCGGCCTTCAGGTCAGCCTGGACGCACTGGTTTCCCGGACGGCTATGCTGCCCCGGGTGGAGCTGCAGATGCCTCCTACGGTCCTGGGACGCAACACTGTGGAGCAGATCCAGGTGGGTGTTGTCGCCGGCTACGTCGGTAACATGGAATACCTGATCCGCCGCAGCAATGAGGAGATGGGCTGCGACAACATCAAGGTCATCGCCACCGGCGGTCTGAGCCGGATGATCGCCCGGCAGACCAAAATGATCGATATTGTGGATACCGGTCTGACACTGGACGGCCTGCAGATGGTCTATGACCGGAACCGGGACGCCAAGCCTGTGGAGATCAAAAACGACATCAAATAAGCCAGATCCCGTCGGAGCAAAACTCCGGCGGGATCTTTTTGTCTTTTTTCTTTACTTTTCCGAAAAATCCTGATAAGATATTTTTTGCGACTAATTGAAAATGAGGGATTACCATGAATCGTGCCCTGCGCAGCATCCTGCTGTGTATCCTGTACATATTCTTCTGCACCGCCCCCGCCATGGCCGCCGGAACGGTCACGGAGCAGGACGCTCCTGTGGCGGAGGATCTCTGGCTCAACGCCTACTCCGCGATCCTTCTGGATATGGACACCGGAGAGGTGCTGTACGAATCCAACGCGGACGAGCAGAACTACCCTGCCAGCACTACAAAAATGATGACCGCCCTTCTGACGCTGGAAAACGGAGACCCGAAGGATATGGTCACCGTCAGCGAGACCGCCATCGACGCCATCCCCTCCACCGCCTCTCAGTGGGGCTTGGTGCCGGGAGAGGAGCTGAGTGTCCATCAGCTGCTGCAGGTAATGCTGGTGGTATCGGCCAGTGAGGCCACCACCGTGGCCGCGGAATATGTGGCGGGAGACATCGAATCCTTTGTGGATATGATGAACGAGCGGGCGGAGGAGCTGGGCTGCACCGGCACCCACTTCGTCAACACCCATGGATTCCCCAATTCGGAGCACTACTCCACTGCCCGGGACCTGAGCAAGATCGCCATGGAGGCCATGAAATACGAGGAATTCCGGGAGATCGTCGCAACTGCGGTGACGGAGATTGAGCCCACCAACTACAGCCGGGCATATTCCATCACCTCCACCAACGGACTGCTGCCCGGTTCCCGGTATCCGGAATACGATTACCCCTACGCCATCGGCATTAAGACCGGCCACACCTCCTACGCGGGATTCTGTCTGGTGTCCGCTGCGGATAAAGACGGGCTCCGCCTGCTGAGCGTCGTCATGGGGACTCCCAGCCGGGAATCCAGCTTCGCCCAGACCATTGAGCTCTTTGAATGGGGCTATGAAAACTACGACCTTCTGAACTACGGCAAGGAGCCCAAGAGCGGTCCGGCCATGGTGGATCCCAATTCACTCCCGGAGGCCCCGGATTCGGAGGACGAAACCAGAGAGGATCAGGAGACTGCTCCTTCCGCTTCCCCATCTCCGTCTCCGACCCCGGTTCCTTCCCTGACCCCGCCGCCCATTGAAACATACGCGCCGGTCGCTGCCGCCGCTCCGGTTTCCAGCACCGAACCGGCTCCCGTCCCCGTCGCAGCTGCGGGACTGCCCGGTTCCTTTACAGCGGCAGGTCCCATGCCCCTGTTCTTCGGCGCCATCGCCGTGATCCTGTTTGGTCTGATCATCACGCTGATCGTGCTGCTGGTCCGCCGGAGAGACTAATTACAAAAAGCATCCCCTCTGTTCCATCGGAACAGAGGGGATTTCCTGTTATCTGACCGGGATCACGTCGTCATCATACCGGAGCGCGGGAGGCATCTGCCAGCCATGATGGTCCGTATGCAGCAGGTGATGCGACAGTTCGCCGCAGGGCTCCCCGAGGAAATCGGCGTAGAGCGCCTGCACGTCCGGGTTCTCGTGGGAGAAGCGCATGACGTTTCCGGCATCATAGTCGTAGAGCACCTGACCCCGCTGGCCTGCCCGCTCCTCATTGTAGTGGATGGGCTGTCCGCCGCCGCCCACGCAGCCGCCGGGGCAGGCCATGACCTCCACGAAGTCGTAGTGGACCTCACCCCGCCGCAGGGCACGGATCAGCTTCCGGGTGTTGCCCAGGCCGCTGGTCACTGCGGTGCGGACCTTTACGCCCGCCACCTCATAGGTGGCTTCCTTCCAGCCGTCCAGACCGCGCACGTCGGTGAAGGTGTGGTCGGGATCCGGGTTCTCCCCGGTGAGGATGTACACGCAGGTCCGGAGGGCCGCCTCCATGACGCCGCCGGTGGCGCCGAAGATCACCGCTGCGCCGGTGCCAGTACCCAGCGGGGAGTCAAAGTCCGTCTCCGGCAGAGCAGAAACGTCGATCTGGTCCGCAGAGATCATCCGGCACATTTCCCGGGTGGTGATGGAGAAGTCCACGTCCCTGCCCGCGCCGGCGTCGCTGAGATTCGGGATCGCCAGCTCCGCCTTCTTTGCAACACAGGGCATCACGCTGACGCAGACGATCTTGTTGGGATCCACGCCAATCTTCCTGGCGAAGTAGGTCTTGGTCACCGCGCCGAACATGGCCTGAGGTGACTTGGCCGTGGAGAGCTCGCCCACCATATCCGGGTACTGGCTCTTGAGGAACCGGACCCAGCCGGGGCAGCAGGATGTGAACATGGGCCATTTATGCTCCTTGCCGTCCTGCATTCTGTGGAGGAATTCCGTTCCCTCCTCCATGATCGTCAGATCGGCGGAGAAATTGGTGTCGAACACATAGTCGAAGCCGATGCGGCGGAGAGCCGTGGCCAGACGTTTCTCCGTGGCCACCTCCGGCCCCAGGTCAAAGGACTCGCCCCAGGCAGCCCGAACCGCCGGCGCCACCTGCACCACCACGACCTTGTCCGGATCGTTCAGGGCACCGTCCAGGCCGAAAATGGCCTTGGTGTCGTCCCGGGCCCGCAGGGCGTTGACGGGACAGTGGGTAATGCATTGACCGCAGAGCGCGCAGTCCGCATCTTTGATGTCCCGTCCTCCGGACACGCCCACGGTGGTATGGGAGCCGGTGCCCACCACGTCCCAGACGCTCAGGCTCTGGACCTTGTCGCAGAAGCTGATGCAGCGCATGCAGCGGATGCACTTGGACTCGTTGCGGATCAGGGGGAAGGTCTGGTCCCAGTTGTCGGGCTGATACTCGTGCAGGAAATTCATGTGGTCATCCATGTTGATGGAGTTGGCCACCTTTTTCAGCTGGCAGGATTTTTCCCGGTTGCAGGCGGGACAGTTGAGCCGGTGCTGGCTGAGGATCAGCTCGATGTTGGTGCGCCGCGCCTCCCGGACCTTGGTGGAATTGGTGCGGATCACCATGCCCTCGGCGCAGATGTTGTTGCAGGCGGTGATCAAATGATCCGCCCCCTCCAGCTCCACCACGCACACCCGGCAGGCGGCGATCTCGTTGATGTCCTTCAGGAAACACAGGGTGGGCACGGGACATCCGGCCGCCCGGGTGGCGTCGAGAATCGTGCTGCCCTCCGGTACCGATACCGGAATTCCGTTGATCGTTACGTTTACCATGCTTTTGCCCGACCTCCTTTGAAGTTTCCGCAGCCGAAGTGATCGCAGCGCAGGCAGCGGCTGGCCTCCTGCTGGGCGGCCCGCTCTGTCATGGGCTGCTCCATCAGGTCGAAGTTGTCCTTGCGTTCCGCGGCGGAGCGCTCCGTCAGGTTGACCCGGCCGCAGTATTTATGATCCCGCAGTGAGGGCTCCGGGATCTCCACATCCACGGAGATCACATGGTTAAAGCCCAGGAAGTTGTCGATATTGGCCGCAGCCACCTTACCGGCGGCGATGGCGCGGATGGCGGTCTTGGGGCCGGTGACGCAGTCGCCGCCCGCGAACACGCCGGGGGCGTGCTCTACCGCGGTCCAGTCCTTGGCCTCAATGACGCCCCGCTTGATTGGAATGCCCTCCGCCTCAAAATACCGGGTGGCAATGGCCTGGCCGACCGCCACCACAACGATGTCGCAGGGGATCAGCTCCGGCTCAGCACCGCTGGAGATCACGTCGGCCCGGCGGTTGTGGATCAGACCGATCTGCTTTTTCTCCGTCCAGAGTCCAACGACCTTTCCGCTCTCGTCGGTCTCGATCGCAACCGGGGCATGCAGATCCAGCATCTCCGCGCCCTCTTCCAGCGCGCCCTGGACTTCCTCCACCTGGGCGGTCATATCCACCGCCCGGCGGCGGTAGACGATGGAGACCTTTTCGGCGCCGCAGCGAATGGCGCTGCGGGTGCAGTCCATGGCCACGTTGCCGCCGCCGATGACCGCCACACGCTTGCCGGTGAAGTCTGGCATCAGGCCGTCGCCGATGGCGCCCATCAGGTCCACCGCCGACAGCACGCCCTCCGCGTCCTCGTTGGGGATCCCGACTTTCTTATCGTCGTGAGCGCCGATGGAGATAAACACCGCGTCGTACTCGCTGCGAAGGTGCTCCATGGACACCATATTCTCGCCGCTGCCCACGCCGGTTCCCAGCTTCACCTCCACGCCGGTGGAGAGGATACAGTCGATGTCCTCCTGCAGCCGCTCCCGGGGCAGACGGTAGCTGGGGATGCCGTAGCGCAGCATGCCGCCCAGATGCTTCCGTTTCTCAAACACCGTGGTCTGGTGTCCCATGAGCTGGAGATAGTAGGCCGCGCTGAGGCCGGAGGGACCGCCGCCGATGATGGCGACACGCTTCCCGGTGGCCGGGGCGCAGGCAGGCGCAGGCACCGTACCGGCACCGTTCACCGCAGCAAGCTTCAGGCCGCGGATGTTGATGGGCGCATCCAGGATCGTCCGGCGGCACCGGCTCTCGCAGGGATGCTCGCAGATCATAGCGCAGGCCGTGGGGAAGGGGTTGTCCTTCCGGATCAGCCGCACCGCGTCAGCATAGCGTCCCTGCTCCACCAGCGCCACATACCCGGGAATGTCCACGCCGGCGGGACAGTTCGCCACGCAGGGGATGGACTGGGTCACATAGGCTGCGCAGCGGCGGTTCTTCACGTGGGACTCAAAGTCCTCCCGGCAGCCCTCCAGCACCCGGAGCACCATGCGGGCGGTCTCCACACCCAGGGCGCAGTCCGCGGAGTTTTCGATGGTGGCGGCTGTATTCTTGATTTTTCTCAGCGTTTCCATGTCCCCGCGGCCGGCGAGCACATCCTCGATCATGTTGTCGATTTGCTTCAGGCCGATGCGGCAGGGCACACATTTCCCGCAGGTCTGCGCCCGGCACATCTTCAAAAACGCCGCCGCCAGATCGACTGGACAGATGCCCGGAGGAGAGACCTGAATGCGCCGCTCCATGTCCGTATACAGACCCTCTACCGTGGTCTGTGCCTGAGAGGCGGACATAATAGTCAGTCTGCTCATTTGCATTACTCCTTTCGCGCCCCTGTAGTGACCGAGGTCGGAGCACGGTTTGTGAATATTTTAACATAACCGCAGTTTTTTCACCAATGTGGATTCCTCTAATCTTTCGCGGTTTTTTCGTATGATTTGCCGAACCGTTCGAATCCTTATTCAAGCCCCATTACAGTTCCCGTCCGATCCGTTACAGCTTGATACCTTTTTGTCACTTTCCTCTTGAATGCCCCGTTTCAGTATGATATGATATGGATACTACACTGTAAGAAATGAGGGACTGCTTTGAATTACGCGGAACAGGTCCTGACGGAAGTCCGCCGCGCCATTGTCGGCAAGGACGATATGATTCTCAAGACGTTTCTGACCATGCTGGCCGGAGGCCACCTCCTTCTGGAGGACAAGCCCGGCGTCGGCAAGACCACGCTGGCTCTGGCCTTTTCCCGGGCCTTGCAGCTGGACTACAAGCGGATGCAATTCACCCCGGACGTGATGCCCACGGACGTGACGGGCTTCACCATCTACAACAAGCACACCGGCAACAACGATTACCAGAAGGGCGCGATTCTCTGCAATCTGTTTTTGGCGGATGAGCTCAACCGTGCCTCCTCCCGGACTCAGGCCGCTCTGCTGGAGGCTATGGAGGAGGGCCAGGTCACCGTGGACGGCGTAACCCATCCCCTGCCCCGGCCTTTTATGGTCATCGCTGCCCAGAACCCCTACGGTTCCTCCGGCACCCAGCTGCTGCCCGATTCCCAGATGGACCGCTTCATGGTCCGGCTGACCATGGGCTACCCCGCCCCGGAAAACGAGCTGGAGCTGCTGCGCCGGAAGTCCACCGGCAACCCCCTCGACAGCATCCAGGCCGTGGCGGATCAGTCCATCCTGACCGCGATCCAGAACCAGGTGGCCAACACCTATGCCTCCGACGACGTGTTCAAGTATATCGTCCGGCTGACCACCGCCACCCGGAACCATCCGGATCTTCGGCAGGGCGCGTCCCCCCGGGCCTCCGTGGCGCTGGCCTCCATGTCCCGTGCCGTGGCGTGGGTCCAGGGCCGGGACTACGTGATCCCCGCCGACGTTCAGTTTATCTTCACCGACACCGTGGCCCATCGTCTGCTGCTGACCCGTCAGGCGGAGCAGGAGCAGAAGACCGCCCGGGACATCTGCACTTCCATTCTCCAGAAAACGCCCGCACCCCGGGTCAAGTGAGGCTTTTATGCTGAAAAACCGACTGATCTACCTGATGGTGCTCCTGCTGCTGTGCCTGTTCCGCATCGCCTACACAGGCTATGTGGCGGGCATGCTGCTGGTGATCATGCTGATCCTCCCGGTGTTTTCCTGGATCATCAGCCTGCCCGGCGCACTGTTCACGCGCTTTTCCCTGTCCGTACCGGATCAGGTGGTCCGTGGCAGCAGCGCCGCCATCACCCTGACCCTGCGGCAGAGCCGGCTCTTTGCCACCGGCCCTGTGCGGGGGAAGCTGAAAACTGAATGCCCAGTCTCCGGTCAGACCTCCTATCGAAAGCTCAAGGGTGTCTACGGAGGCTTTCCGCTGGATACGGCCCATTGCTGCGTCTATCACTGTTCCTTCAAACGGTTCCGGGTGATGGATCTGATGGGCCTTCTTCCCATGCCCTGCCACAGGCCTTCCCCAGTGGATGTGACCATTCTTCCCCTGCCGCAGGAGCCGCCGGAGCATCCGGACTGGGCCGGCGCCAGCACGCTGGTGGCCAAGCCTTTTTCCGGTGGAGAAAATCCCTATGACCTCCGGGAATTCCGGACCGGCGACACCCTCAAGGCAGTCCACTGGAAGAAAAGCGCCGCCCTGGACAAGACAGTCGTCCGGGACACCCTGGAGCCTGCGGTACGGATCGCCCCCATCTGGCTGGACTGGACCGGGGACGCCGACGGAAGGGACGCGGCGCTGGACCAGCTGGCCTGGTGCCTGATCTATCTCAAACAGAACAACGCCGGCCTGCTGCTCCAGTGGGTGGACGCCCGGGGACGGACCCAGAGCATCTACGCCCCTCAGGGAGAGCTGGACGACGTCATGCCTCAGATGCTTTGCCAGCGGGCGGGCCGTCAGGTGCCCTACGGAAATCTGGGCCTTCGGGAGATCCTGCTCTCCGCTGAAATCAGAGGGGAGGCGGCCAAATGAATCTCTCCCGCCATCTCCCCCGTCTGATCTGCAATACCATTCTGATCGTTATGGCGGTTCTCGGCACGGTGTTCTGTGTCTCATCCGCCTTCTCGCTGCATGTCAGCGCGTTCCCCCTGGTGCTGATCACGATTCTCTCCGGGGCGGTCTTTTCCGCCTGTTTTCTGGAGAAGAAGCTGTTTATCGGCGTTCTGCCTGCGCTTGCCGTAGTTTTGTTCCTCGGCTCCCTCACCGGACTGTTCGCAGGCGCGGGACCGTCCATGCAGCAGTTGGCCCATGACATCCTCACCCGGTTCTCCAGCGCATACCCCAATCTGAGTTTTGCCATTCCGCCGGAGGCCGAGGCTTACGGGGCCGGCAACTACACGATGCTGTTTTCCCTGTTCGCCGTAGGGCTGTCCTTCTGGATGGCATGGGGCGTGGGATACCGCTCCTGCCTGATCAGTGTGGCCGGAACGCTTCCGTTCCTGCTGCTGTGCGTGATCATCAACGACACTCCGCCCCATGTGGCGCCTCTGATTCTGCTGTTGACCTCCTGGATCACCGTGCTTCTGGCCAGAGAGCGGCCCAACGAGCCCTCCGCCATGGACGCCATGCGGGTGAGTCTGGTTCTGCTTTCGGTGCTGCTTCTGCTGACCATTGTCGGCACGGTCTATCCCAAGGAGGACACCAGAAATCAGGAACTTCCCCAGCTGCTGCAGGAGCTGTTGGACCGGCTGCCCGGTCCCATGCAGGACGCTCTGTCCCGGGAAAGCACCGGTTTCCAGCGTGAGGAGTTGGGCGCGGATACCAGTGAAACGCTGGATCTGACCACCCAGGGCATCCGGGACCGGAAGGACACCGTGATGCTGCACGTCAGCGGTACGGAGGAAGGCGTTCTCTACCTCCGCGGGGCCGCCAAGGACATCTATACCGGCACCAGTTGGGAGTCCCGGAACGAGGCCACGATCCCCCAGAGTGTCTATGCCCACACATCGCTCGGAACGGCCTACGGAAGCGGATATCAGGCCGCGGTGCAGATCGACAATCTCCGGGACGAGGCGGACGTGGCCTTCACACCCTATGGCTTCATCAGCTGCCCCGGTGCGGAGACCATCTCCGGCGACCTTCGCGTTCCCTGCTTTGAGGATGACTATGTGGTCTACTACTGGCCGGGTTTTGTCACCATGGATCTCAGGGAGACCTCTGACATTGACAGCGCAGGATATGACGACTATGTGCGCGACACCTGCCTCGGACTGCCGGATGACACCCGGGAGACGCTCTATAACCTGGCGCTCTCCTACGGCTATGATCCGGAACTGGGCACACTGGAAACGGTGGCCTGGGTGGCGGAATTCGTCCGTTCCGTGGGTGCCTATGAGCTCAACGTGCCCCGGCAGCCCACCAATTACGATTTCGCAGTGTATTTCCTGACGGAAAGCCGTGCAGGATACTGCGTCCATTTTGCCACCGCCACCGCTACCATGCTCCGGGCGCTGGGCGTTCCGGCCCGGTACGCCTCCGGCTACCGCGCCGTGATTGATGAGCCCGGCGAGGTCGTGGACGTGACGGATATGGACACCCACGCCTGGGCGGAGGTCTACTTCCAGGGCCTGGGCTGGATCCCCATCGAATCCACCCCCGGCTTCGGCAACTCCGTCACCCTTCCGGACGTGACCCACGAACCGGAACCCGAGCAGGAGCTGCAGGATCCCTCTCCGGAACCCACTCCGACCCCGGAGCCGGAGCCGGAACCGGAACCGGTTCCCTCGGACGCTCCCGCGGAGGAGCAGACCATGGGCCAGCCTCCCGAGCAAACGCCTCCGGAAGGCTCCGGCGGCGGCACCCACGGCAGCCGCGTCATGCTGCTGCTCTGGATCCCTGCCCTGCTGATTCTGGCAGCATTGTTCCTGTTCCTGCGGCACGGTCTGATCCTGCGACGGCGGTCGCGAGCATTCCTGGACCGGAACCGAAATCAGGCTCTCATCGAGCAATGGGCCCATCTGGAGAAGCTGACCGCCTGGGGCGCGGAAATGCCGGAGGGTCTGGAAGCTCTGGCATTGAAGGCCCGCTTCAGCCAGCATGAAATCACACCCGAGGAGCTAAACGGCTTCAGCAAGGTCACCCGGAACATCCAGGGCGCCGTGGAGGGTAATCTTACCACCTGGCAGCGTCTGCGGTTCCGCTGGATCCATTGTCTGGATTTGGAACGCTAAAAAACTGGACGCGCTGCAATGCAGCGCGTCCTGTTACAGTATCCGGCTTGTTTTCAGAATCGCCGTGACCGTCTTGGCGTCCCGGATCTCTCCCCGCTCCACCATGCCGGTCAGTTCCTCCAGCGGGTACTTCTCAATCGTTACAAACTCTCCGTCGTCCGGTCTGGCCTCCGTGGTGCTCAGTTCCCGGGCCAGATAGAGATAGATGACCTCGTCATCATATCCCACACTGGGATAGATGCATCCCAGATCTGTTATATCCCCGGCCACCAGGCCGCATTCCTCCTCCAGTTCCCGGATGGCGGCCGCCTTCGGATCCTCTCCCTGCTCCAGCTTTCCCGCCGGGATCTCCAGGATCTCCCGCCCGAAGGCGTACCGGAACTGCCGCACCAGTGTCGCGTTCCCCTCCGCATCTACCGGAAGGATCGCCGCGCCGCCGGGATGGCGCACTACTTCCCGCCGGGAAACCGCGCCGTTCTCCAGCTCCACCTGATCCACTTCGACCCGGAGAATCCGTCCTCGGAATATCTCTTTTCCATCCAGTTTTTTCTCATAATGCGGCATACTATCACCCCGTTTATTCTATCGCCCGGCCATTCCTATGTCAATTCCAAGTTGAATCCCTTGCATGGCTATGTTATAATAGAGAATACTATATCGAATAGGAGGCGGCAGGGATGTCTAATGAAACCTTTGCCTTTCGATCTGCCTTGGGCGGCTTCCATCGGGGAGACGTCAGCAAATATATCTCAGAAACCGCCGCAGCCCATCAGGCGCAGACAGAGCGCCTGCAGGAGCAGATCGCGGCGCTGGAACAGGAAAACGAAACCCTTCGCGCGCAGCTGGAGGCCCTGCAGGAACCGCCCATGGAAAAGGCGGAGGAGCCTGCGATGATCGAGGCGGCGGAGGAACCGCCCGTGGAAGAGTTGGCTCCGGAGGAACCGGAGGAGTCTCTCCGGGATCGGGAGCTTGCCGCCTACCGGCGGGCGGAGGCAGCGGAGCGTCTGGCAAATCTGCGGGCCAGGAAGGTCTATGCGGATCTGCAGACTGTCTGCGATGAATCCACCCGGGAATTTGACGGTCTGAGCGATACAGCCCAAGCCGCCGCGGATAACATCGGCGCCCAACTGGATATCATCCGCTCTGCGGTCGAGAACGTCTGCGCTGCCATGCAGACTTCCTCGGAAAAGCTCTCCGCCATCAGCCAGCTGGTACCTGATCCGGCGGAAACCCTGACGGAGGACTGACCATGGAACTGCATCTGAACACCGCGGATCTCAAGGATGCGATCCCGGAACTGAAGGCCGGCGACCGGCTTCTGCTCAGTGGCACCGTCTATACCTCCCGGGATGCTGCCCACAAGCGGATCTTTTCCCTGCTGGATCAGGGGGAACCGCTGCCCTATCCTCTCCAGGGTTCCGTGATCTACTATGCAGGACCAACCCCTGCCCAGAAGGGCATGGCAGTGGGCTCCTGCGGCCCCACCACCTCCAGCCGGATGGATCCCTATGCGCCCCGGCTTTTGGATCTGGGCCTGGCGGCTATGATCGGAAAAGGGGAGCGGAACCAGGCCGTCATCGACGCCATTGTCCGCAACCGCGCCGCCTATTTCTGCGCGGTCGGCGGAGCGGGGGCTCTGATTGCCTGCTGCATCAAGGAGGCGAAGGAGATCGCCTTTCCGGATCTCGGCTGCGAGTCCGTTAAGCGGATGACCATCGAGAATCTGCCGGTTTTTACTGCCATCGATTCCACCGGACGCAGCATCTTCGCAGAGGGCCGCGCCGCCTATCAACTTTAACAGGAGGACTCCGCCATGCTTTCATTTATCATCAGCACTGATTCCGGTTCCGACCTTCCCAAGGGCTACTGCCGGGAGCATGAGATTCCCATGCTCCCGCTGCCTGTGACCATGGACGGCGTGACCTACGAGGATATGGACGTCCGCGCCTTTTATGAAAAGCTCCGGACCGGCGCCCTGCCCACCACCTCCGCCGCCAATCTGGAGGATACCCTGAGTCTGTTCCGCCGGATTCTGTCCCAGGGGTCCGACCTGCTGCACATCGCTTTTTCCTCCGGGCTTTCCAGCTCCAGCGGCACGGCTTTCATCGCCGCAGAACAGGCGCAAGAGGAATTCCCGGAGCGGAAGATCATTGTGATCGACTCCCTGTGCGCCTCTCTGGGCCACGGATTGCTGGTCCACAAAGCCGTCAAGTACCGGGATGCGGGCAAGAGCCTTGCCGAGACTGCGGAATATATTGAATCCATCAAGGGAAACATCGTCCACAACTTCACGGTGGACGATCTGCACCATCTGCACCGGGGCGGCCGGGTTTCCAAAGCCACCGCCATCGTGGGCTCTCTGATCAACATCAAACCCGTCCTCCACGTCAACGATACCGGCCATCTGGTGGCCGTGGGCAAGGCCCGGGGCCGGAAAGCGTCCATTCAGGCGCTGGTCAACCGGATGGAGTCCCAGATCCAGGGCTTTGACAATCCGGAGGTGTTCATCTCCCACGGGGACTGCCAGGCCGACGCGGAAACGCTGGCGGCTATGGTTCGTGAGAAATTCGGCATCCAGGATATTATGATCGACTTCATCGGGCCAACCATCGGCACCCATTCCGGACCGGGAACGCTGGCCCTGTTCTTCCTGGGATCTCCCCGCTGAATTCACTCCACCCCACCGGAAAGGAGGGACCTGCATGACGTTTTACAGGACGCTGCAGTACTATGCCAGGCGATTTGGAACCTATCACATCTCCACCTACGCGGCCAGTGCGTCCTTCTTTATCATCACCGCAGTATTCCCTCTTCTGATGCTAGTTTTGTCCATCGTCACCTTTACCCCCTGGAGCACGCAGGATTTCATCGAGATGATCTCGCTGGTCCTGCCGGATTCCTTTGGGCCGCTGCTCAATAAGATTGCCTCAGAGCTGATGACCACCAGTGCCACAGCCCTGTCCCTGTCTCTGGTGGCCACTTTGTGGACTGCCGCGAAAAGTATGCTGGGCCTGCTGGACGGACTCAACGCCATTGCCGACGTGAATGACACCAGGAACTTCATCTTCAAGCGGGTGCTGTGCATCGGTTACATGCTGGTGCTGATCGTCGGTCTGATGTTCAACCTGGCACTCCGGGTCTTCGGCCAGCATATCCAGACGCTGCTGGAAGAACATCTGCCGATGCTGGCCCACGCCTTTTCCGCCGTCATGCAGCAGCGGGGCCTGACCCTGTTTTTGATCTTTGTTCTGGTGTTCATGCTGATCTATACGGTCTTCCCCAACAAGAAGATCAAATTTCTGATGCAGCTTCCCGGCGCCGCCTTTACCAGTGCCGCATGGCTGGTGTTCTCCGCGCTGTTCTCGATTTATGTAAACCGAATCGGGCAGTTTTCCACCATCTACGGCAGCCTGACCATGCTGATTCTGGCGATGCTGTGGCTGTATTTCTGCATGTACTTTGTGTTCATCGGTGCGGTACTCAACAAGCTCTATCCGGAGGTGTTCTGGAAGACATTCGTCGCCATCAAGCGCTGGCGGGACCGTAGGCACTCCTCAGAATCGTAAAAAAACACGGACGCGGCTGCGTCCGTGTTTTTCTTATGCCTCCTGCTCCATGGCGGCGATGATTTCGTCCTCGTATTCCCGCATGGCCTGGATCGTGTCCTCCATAAGCTTTTCCAATTCCCATCCCAGCATCTCCGCTCCGTCGCGGATGACCTGACGGGAGCAGCCCGCCGCGAATTTCTTGTCCTTGAATTTCTTTTTCAGACTGGAGACCTCCAGATCCTTGGTGCTTTTGGAGGGCCGCATCTTGATGGCCGCGCCGATCAGTCCGGTCAGTTCGTCGGCGGCAAAGAGGACCTTCTCCATCTCGTGCTCCGGCTTGACGTCGCTGCAGATCCCGTATCCATGGCTGGCCACCGCGTGAATCAACCGGGGATCCAGCCCCAGCTCCGTCATGATTTCTGATTCCTTCACGCAGTGCTGCTCCGGATACATCTCAAAATCCAGATCGTGCAGCAACCCCACCGTACGCCAGAATTCCTTTTCCTCGCCGTAGCCCAGCTTTTCGGCGTACCAGCCCATGACGGCCTCCACCGTCAGCGCATGCTGGATGTGAAAGGGCTCCTTGTTGTACTGTCTGAGCAGTTCGAGCGCTTCTGTCCGTTCCATGCAGATTCTCCTCTCAATATACCACGACCATAGTGTCGATCAACATATTCTCCGACATCCAGGCAATGTCGTCCTCCAGCAGCCGGACGCCTCCGCCGGAGGCAGGCTTGCCGATGGTATCATCCGCGATCTTGTCCGTTTCCACGTCATAGGGCTGCGAGGTGAAAGCCTCGCCGCCGTTAAACACCAGTACCGGCTCCACGTAGGTGGCGCCCAGGTCCCAGCGCTCCTTCAGCGTCTGGATCTTGAACGTGCCGGTGGAGGTGGGGGTCTCGTTGACGCCGGAGGCGCAGTCGAAGCACTCCGCCAGCTCCCAATGGCCCTTGTAGCCCCGGAACACATTGACCTTCTGGGTATAAAGGCTGACCCAGACCAGATACTCGGTCTTGCTGTCGTATCCCATGGAGTTGACAAATTCCGTTTTCTGCTCCTCGGTGTAATCCTCGTCGGTGGTGCAGTCCTCCCGGCTGATCTCGTTCCGCCGCGCGCTGACCCAGCCGGAGGAACCGTCCTCAAACTGCAGTTTCAGGGCGCTGAGGCCCATGCTGTTGGACTGATACGCCAGCAGCAGTCCCGTGTCTCCGGTATTCATCACATCGCCGGTGTCCATCTGCAGGGTGTCGTCGTAATAGATACTGCAGGTCTGGATGCAGGTAACGGGGATCTCCTCAGTCTGGATGGTCACATAGTCGCCGTCATCCGGCCGCTCAATGGGGAATTCCGTGGCGGCGGTGACCCGCTTGCCACCGAACTCCACCACCAGCTCCACGCTGGCCTCATCGGCCTCAGAGTTCTTCACATCCACCTTGGCGTTGTAGGTCAGTGTCGAGCCCTCCACCAGCAGGCGTTTTTCGCTCTCATCGGTCAGCTCACCGTTGACATACCATTTCAGGTCCGCCTGGATGCTGCTCTCGATGTCGCTGAAGGAGGCCGTCACCGCCACGGCGGAATGGTTCATGGTGGCGGTTCCGTCTGCGCTGAGAACTACGGTGGGATTCTCGTTGGCGCTGTTGTCCACCAGCTCCACCGGAGCCGGCGTCACCGCGCTCTGGAAGGTATTCTGCGCCTGGGTCGGTTGGGCGCCGAGGACCGCCTGCTTGGAGTGGTCGTCGTTCATATGCATCACGCAGGTGGCAATGGTATACACCGCCAGTCCGATTATGGCAAAGCAGCAGAGCCGCAGCAGCCATGCGATAAACTTTCTCATTTCATCACCATTTATTTCTTACTTTTTCCGCGAATCCGAAGAACCGGTCCAGATGCAGGACCCGGCCGTCGTCCAGAGTGGCCGTGCCGGTAAAGTAGCCGAACACCTGATGCTGGTCCGATCCCAGTGGGCCGATCTGGGTATTGGAGGCCCGGTCCAGATCCGGATGGAACACCGCTTCGAACCGGCCGTTGTCAGAGGTGATCCGCCAAGGGGACATGAAATCGTCCTTCCCGTTCTTCTTTGGGATCTGGAACGTAACCTGCCGGAGCTTGTGGGCCCGGCCGCCGTAAAAGAGCATATTCTCCGTTGCTGCGTCCGTATTCCCGAAACCGTATCCCAGATTGAAGCCAAAGGTCTCTCCGCCGATCAGGCCGGAGGCGCTGCTCCAGTACCAGGTGTTGTCATAGGTCCAGACACCCCGGCCCCAGTCCAGTACTCCAAAGGAGTCCTCCGGATCGAACCGGTACTCCCGCCCGTCGAAGGACACCTCCCCGGAAGCCCGCAGACAGTTGATCTTCTGATTGTAGTAAAAGGCTTTCGGTGCGCCGGCAAAAGGCGTGGCGATGACCATGGAGTCCTCCGGCGGATCTGTCAGGGTCACGCTGCCGTCGATGGGCTTGTCGTCCTGAAACTTGTCCATGTGGAAGGTCAGCCGCCGGGTCTCCCCGTCGTTTTCGAAGAGCATCTGATATCCCTTGCCGCCGACGTAAGTATTCCCCTTTTCGCTGGTGTCCGGCAGACCCGTCCGTCCCAGGGGAAGGACCCGCATAGGCGAGGTGGTCTGTTCCCACCCCTCTTCAAAGTCCAGCAGGCTCACGCTGTCGAGTCCCATATAGCCGTTGTCAGCGATGGTCAGGGCCAGGCCGAATCGGCCGTTTGTGATCAGATAGTAGTCCCATTCCTTGATCCGCAGCGCTCCGGCTTTTACGTCCCGGCGGCTGTACTTGAGACTTAGCTTTGTGTCCCATCCGGCTTCCCGCAGGATGCCGTGCTCATCAAGGAGCGGACCCGGTCTTGCGATTCTGTGCTGCATGTTCTTCCCTCCCAAACAAGAGTTTGAAGTCAATGCCTTAACTTTGAAATTATATCATAGTTCCCTCCCTTTGGCAACACAAAACGCCGGCAGCAGACGCTGCCGGCGCTTGTCATTCAATTCAGAAAATCCCGGAGCTTGCTGGACCGGTTGGGATTCCGGATCTTCCGGAGAGCCTTGGCTTCGATCTGCCGGACCCGTTCCCGGGTCACGTTGAACTCCTTGCCCACTTCCTCCAGGGTCCGGGGACGGCCGTCATCCAGACCGTACCGCAGCCGGAGCACCTTGGCCTCCCGGGGCGAAAGGGTATCGAGAATGTCCATCAGCTGCTGGCGCAGCATGGCCTGGGACACCGCCTCGGCAGGCTGAGACCCGGTGTCATCCTCGATGAAATCCCCCAGATGGCTGTCGTCCTCTTCTCCCACAGGGGATTCCAGAGAAACCGGCTCCATGCACATCTGCCGGATCTCGTTGACCCGCTCCGGCGTCAGGTGCATGACCGCCGCCAGTTCCTCCACCGTAGGCTCTCTGCCCAGCTCCTGCTGGAGCTTCCGGGAGGTCTGGGTCAGCTTGTTCATGGTCTCCACCATGTGCACCGGGATCCGGATGGTCCGGGCCTGATCCGCCAGCGCGCGGGTGATGGCCTGCCGCACCCACCAGGTGGCGTAAGTGGAGAACTTAAAGCCCTTGGTATAGTCATATTTTTCCACGGCTTTCAGCAGGCCCAGGTTGCCCTCCTGGATCAGATCCAGCAGCTGCATGCCCCGCCCCACATACCGTTTGGCGATGGAGACCACCAGCCGGAGATTCGCCTCAGTCATCGCCCTGGCAGCATCCTGATCGCCGCCGGCGATGCGCTGAGCCAGCTCCAGTTCCTCTTCCGTACTCAGAAGCGGCACCTTGCCGATCTCCCGCAGATACATCCGCACCGGATCGCCGGTTCCCACGTCCTCGGGAATCTGTTCCGTCTCCTCCGTCAGGGGTTCCGTCTCCTCCAGTTCCTCCTGCAGCTCCTGCAGTTCTTCGGCACTGGGGGACGCCTCATCCAGATCGTTTTCCCCCTCCGGTGGAAGCACCTCGATCCCGGCTTCGGTCAGGGCGTTGTAGGTCTCTTCGATCTGATCCATATCCGCACCCAGCGGAGACAGCGCAGCTACCAGTTCCTCTGTGGTCAGCTTTCCCGTGGCTTTCGCCTGCTCGATCAGCTGCGCCTGTTTGGCGGCAAATGTCTGGCCATCCGGTTTTTTCACGTTGCTCATGCGATCATCCTCCATAGCCTTGTTTGTCCCGGCGGCGATTGAGCGCCGCCATCAGATCTTTGCTTCCGCGTTTGGATGCTTCCGAACGGATCACAGATATGTAATCCTGAAACGCCTGTTCATTGACTGTTCCTTCGTTTTTCCTTGCCACTCTGGAGATATGGGCGATCTCCTCCGGCTGGAATTCCCCGTTCATGGCGGAGACGGTGATGCTCTGTCCCTCCTGCCAGCGCTGCCGCATCCACCGCAGTGCCCGGCCGAACAGCTCCACAGACAGATCCTCCGGCCGGAGACCTCCGGTCTCATCCAGCAAGGACGGTTCCAGTAGGATCTGGCTCAGCAGTCCCTCCTCCGCCGTGGCGGATCTGACGTTCTCGTATTTGATCCCGTCTGCGGCCGCCTGGTCCGCCGGACGGAGATTCTTCCGCTCCTCTTTCTTCTTCTGAGCGTAGCGGCGGCGCTTGTAGGCCTTGTTGACCTCCAGCTTCACCGCCTCGGCCGTGACGCCAGCCATTTCCGCCACACGGCCGCTGTATACCTCCCGCTCCACCGCGGAGGTCATGCCGGAGATGAATCCTGCCGCTTCCTGGAGGAACCCGACCTTTCCCTCGTCAGTGGCAAGATCGTATTTCTGCCGAATGGTGCCGATCTGGTAGACCGCCTGATCCTCCGACGCGCCGAGCAGCTGGCGGAACCGGTCCGCCCCGTACTTTTTCAGGAATTCATCGGGATCCTTCGCCCCCTGCATCCGGAGCACCCGGACGCTCACGCCGGTCTTCTCCAGAATGGAGATGGCCCGCTTGGCGGCGTTCTGCCCCGCCTGATCCCCGTCGTAGCACAGCACCATCTGCTTGGTGTACTTGGCCAGCATTCCAGCCTGTTCCTGGGTCAAAGAAGTGCCCAGAGACGCCACCGCGCAGTCAAATCCGTATTGGTGCATGGAGATCGTGTCCATATATCCTTCCGTCAGCACCAGCATCTCCATCTTGGTCTTCTTTGCCATATTCAGCGCGAAGAGGTTTTTCCGCTTGTTGAAAATCTGGCTCTCCGGGGAGTTGAGGTACTTGGGTTCCGAGCCGTCCATGACCCGGCCGCCGAAGCCGATCACATTGCCCCGGACGTCGATGATGGGGAACATGACCCGGTTCCGGAACCAGTCGTAAAAGCTCTCGTACTCGGTAACGGACCCGTCGGGGTTCTTTTTCTGGCGCGTGCTGGACCGGACCAGACCCGCCTCCTTCATCTCCTGGCGGGTGTACCCCTTTTCCTCCATGGCCTTCAGGAGTCCGTCCCACCGGTTTGGAGCGAAGCCCAAGCCGAACCGGACGATGGTGTCCGGCGTCAGGCCCCGTCCCAGCAGGTACTGCAGCCCCTCTTTTCCCTCCGGGCTTTTGAGCATGGCGTGATAGTACCGGGCCGCATCCCGGCAGAGCTGCCAGAGCTTCTCCTTATGCCGGTAGCTGGAGGTCTGCTTCCGGTCCTCCTCGGGTACCTCGATCCCGGCCCTCTTGGCCAGAAACCGGACGGCGTCCGGGTAGTCCAGTCCCTCGATCTCCATGATGAAATTCACCGCGCCGCCGCCCTTGTGACAGCCGAAGCAGTAGTAGATCCCCTTCTCCGGCGCCACAGAAAAGGATGGCGTCTTTTCGTTGTGGAAGGGGCACAGGCCGAAGAGGTTGCTTCCCCGGCGGGCAAGGTTTACATAACTTCCAACTACATCCTCGATGGGATTCTTTTCCTCCAGCTCCTCCAGGAACTGATCTGAAAATGCCAAGGTCCGCACCTCCTTTGCATGGTTTCCACTTTCTTTCGCATTTATTCTCCCGTTTTTCTCAGCCCCGGACCTGCCATGCGGTGGGGATGAAGATCTCGCTGAACTTGTAGACCGCGTATTTGTCCGTCATTCCGGCGATATAATCCAGCACCGTCCGCTCGATCCCGTCGAAGCTGAGCTGAGGCTGGAAGTCCGCCGGCAGATCGTCCGGATGGGAGATATAGTGCTCATATAGCGCTCCGATGATGTCTTTGGCCTTGTGCTCCTCGCCCTTGGCCACCGGATTCCGGTAGACCCGCTCGAACATAAAGTCCCGCAGGTCCTCCATGGCCTGGGCGATCTCCGGCGTCCGCTCCAGGCTGTTCTTTTCCCGGGAGCACTCAATGATATCCATCACCAGGGTGTTGATCCGTTCAGAGTGCGTCAGGCCCAGAAGATCCGTAATGTTCCGGGGAATATCCTCGTTCCGCAGGATCCCTGCCCGCCGCGCGTCGTCGATGTCGTGGTTGATGTAGGCGATCCGGTCCGCCATCCGGACGATCTGTCCCTCCAGCGTTTCCGGGATCCGCTCCCCGGTGTGGCCCACAATTCCCATCCGGGTCTCATAGCACAGGTTCAGTCCCTCTCCGTCCTTTTCCAGCAGGTCCACCACCCGGAGAGACTGTTCATTGTGATGGAATGGTTTTCCGGTGATCTCCCGCAGGGCCTTCTCTCCGGCGTGGCCGAAGGGCGTATGGCCCAGGTCGTGGCCGAAGGCGATGGCCTCCGTCAGGTCCTCGTTGAGCCGCAGCGCCCGGGCGATGGTCCTGGAAATGCGCATGACCTCCAGCGTGTGGGTCAGCCGGGTCCGGTAGTGATCCCCCTCCGGCTGCAGAAACACCTGGGTCTTGTGTTTCATCCGCCGGAAGGCCTTGGAGTACACGATCCGGTCCACATCCCGCTGATAGCAGGTACGGACCTCGCTCTCCTCCTCCGGCCGGAGCCGTCCCTTCGTCTGATCGGAAAATGCAGCCCAGGGAGCGAGAAACGTATGCTCTGCTCGCTCCATTTCTTCCCGAATGGTCATGCGATGTTTCCTCCTCTCTTCCACTTCTTCACTCTTCACTTTTCACCGGCACGCCCCGGAACATCTGATCCAGCTTTTCCCCCTGCACCGTTCCAGAGGAAAGTTCCACCAGCTGGTTGACATAATTTTCTGTCTCCATCTCCGGGATCAACACTGTCAACGTCACGTCCGCGCCGAAGTCCGTGTCCTCGATGACGCCGAAGGATTTCTCCGTCTCCTGCCGGATGCGTTCAAAGAGGCTGTAGCTGCAAGCCACCAGGAGCCGGTCCCAAAGCCGTTCCACACTGATCCCCGCCGCCGAAAGCGCGTCTTTCGCCCCCTTGGTGTAGGCCCGGGCCAGACCGCCGGTACCCAGAAGAATTCCGCCGAAATACCGGGTCACCACGCACACCGCGTCAGTGATTCCCTCCCGGGTGAACACCTCCAGCATGGGCTGTCCCGCCGTCCCCTGGGGCTCCCCATCGTCGGAGTAGCGCAGGGTCCCGTCCCGCAGGAGATAACACCAGCAGTTGTGCCGCGCGTCGTGATACTGCTTTTTCACCGCCTCGATCTTCTCCCGGGCCTCGGCCTCGGTTCTCACGGGCCAGACCTGGCCGATGAAGCGGGATTTCTTCTCCACATGCTCAGCAGTGCCGTAGCCGGTTGGGAGGAAGTATTCGGTCATGGATTTCGTCCTTTCAGCCGGTCCTCTTTCAGGATGGCATACCAATCCGCATCGGTAATCCCCGCATTGCAGCGATCGGACTGTCGGAGGGTTCCTTCGTACCGTAGGCCGCATTTCCGCATAACCGCCCCGGAATATGGATTGGCAGGGGCATGCCGCGTTTCGATACGATTGACACCGCCTTCGGAGAAGCAGTAATCAATCACGGCAGAAAAGGCCTCTGATGTGATGCCCTGATGCCACCATCTCCGCCCGATGCAATAGCCGATGTGAACACTGTCTGCATTATCGTTCCTGGATACGATCCCGATACTGCCGATCACCTGGCCGATTTCCTTGAGTTCAATCGCCCAGTCGCCCACGTTCCCCGCAGCATACTGATCCCGCATCCAGTGCATCCGTCCCACCGCATCCTGCTCTTTGGTATAGGCAGGCCATGAAAGATACTTCGTGACCTCCGGATCAGATGCCCAATTCACAAACATATCGTGGGCGTCCTCTAATTGAAAAGGACGCAAAATGAGCCGTTTTGTTTCGATTCTCTTCGTTTCGAGTTTCATGGGTTTCCTTTCTATTGGATATACGCCCGGTACCGGCCCTGCAGCGCAAGGCTCAGCGCCGCCTCCACCCGGACGCCATCATTCTCGTACTCCGCGGAGAACACCTTGCCCTCCCGATGGAGCCGGTCCAGCTCCCCCGCCGCGCTGTAGGGCAGCAGCAGCGTGACGCGCTTTGTCCCGTTGTCCAGATTCTTCTCGACACACTCCAGGAGCCTGTCCAGTCCTGCGCCGGATCTGGCGGAGATCGTCACCCGGCTCCCCCCCGTGGGAATATCCCGGGGATCGGTCAGATCGGCTTTGTTGTAGACCTCGATCATGGGAACGCCGGGGGCCAGCTTTGCCGCCAGCTCCTCCACCACCGCCATATGGGCATCCCGCTCGGGGTCCGATGCGTCGATCACATGGAGCAGGAGATCCGCGTACTGCAGCTCCTCCAGGGTGGCCTGGAACGCCTCCACCAGATGGTGGGGCAGCTTGGCGATGAATCCGACGGTATCGCTCAGGAGCACCGTCAGCGTATCGGACACCTCCAGCTGCCGGGTGGTGGTGTCCAGGGTATCGAACAGCCGGTTGTTGGCGGGGATTCCCGCCCCGGTCAGCGCGTTTAACAGCGTAGACTTTCCCGCGTTGGTATAGCCGATGAGGGCCACCACGGGAACGTCATTCTTCTCCCGGCTGCGGCGCTGGGTCTCCCGGACCCGGCGCACCTCTTTGAGCTCCTGCCGGAGTCTGGAGATCCGTTCCCGGATGTGCCGCCGGTCCGTCTCCAGCCGGGTCTCGCCGGGACCCCGTGTGCCGATGCCGCCGCCTTGCCGGGAAAGGGATGCGCCCATGCCGGAGAGCCGTGGCAGCAGATACTGGTATTGGGCCAGCTCCACCTGAAGCCGGCCTTCTTTGGTCTTTGCCCGCTGGGCAAAGATATCCAGGATCAGCGCCGATCGGTCGATGACCGTGGCGCCGGTGATCTTTTCAAGGGAACGGATCTGGGAGGGCGACAGCTCGTTGTCGAAGATGACCATCTCCGCACCGGTGGCCTCCACCGCCTGACGCAGCTCCTCCGCTTTTCCCTCGCCCAGAAAGGAATGGGGATCCGGTGCGGATCGGGACTGCAGCAGCCGCCCCACGCATACGCCCCCAGCCGTTTCCAGCAGGGCCTCCAGCTCGTCCATGGACGATTCGGTTGCGGTCTCCGTCCGGGTAAACACGCCGGCGTCCAGGCCGGCCAGTATGGTTTTTTCGGGGTTGAGTTTCTGTTGTTCCTGCATAGTTCCTCCACAAACGCGGGGAATCTGCCCCATAGGTTCGAAAATGAACAAAAAGGGGCTGTTTCACAGCATAGTGAAACAGCCCCTTCGACGGGATACTTACTTCAGGCCGAACTTTCTGTTGAAGCGCTCAACACGTCCGCCAGTGTCAACCAGCTTCTGCTTGCCGGTATAGAAAGGGTGACACTTGGAGCAGATTTCAACTCTGATATCCTTTTTCGTAGACCCGGTCTCAAACACGGCGCCGCATGCACAGCGGATGGTCGTCTGCTGATAATCGGGATGGATGCCCTTCTTCACGTTTGTTCACCTCTTTCGGTTCCAGAAAAGGCGCAATACGCCCGTTATTATTAGTAGCCCGAGTATTATATCACGGTTTTTTCAGGAATGCAAGCACATTTTTCACTTTTTATCGGACATATACCGGTCCCCTGGTCTTTTCCTGACCCGCGGGCTCCACCGTTCCCGGCGGTGCGAATAGGCCGTAGAGATCGGTGGCCCGGCACTCCATCGCAAAATACGCTCCGGCAGCCTCTGTATCCGGCAGGTTCCCGGAGACCAGCGGGAGCGCGGAGGTCTCCTTGGCCGTCCGGAGGATCTGCCGTCCCCGGTCGTTGAAGGCCAGCACCCGGAGATAGGGGCTCTTCCGGCTCAGGTCCTCCCGGCTCAGGCCCAGATACAGGCACAGCAGCATCCGTTTCAGGCGGGACATGGTATAGCGCTTGGATTTACAGGCCGCAAGGATCTCCTCGATGCTGTTCTCGTTCCGACATGCCCGCATGACCTTGCTCCAAAGGCCCTCGGAACCGAATGGCATTTCGGAAAAAGCCTCCTCCGGCAAGGTCCGCAGCACAGAGAGCATGGCCCGCTCCCCGTTCCCGATCCGGTGGCCTGTCATCTCCCGTCTAAGCTCCGACGCGGAGGGAAGCCCCTCCCTGCGTGGGATCGCCGCGGGAACGATCTGCGATCCCGTCTGCATGAGCCGCCGGATATAATCCACCCCCAGGGCGTTGTTGGGACCGGTCAGAACGGCGCCGTCCCCGCCAAGAGCGGTCAGAGCCAGTTCTCTGGCCCGGGCAAAGGACACCCCGGTGCTCAGCTTCTCCCGCAGCGCCGCCTCATATTCCTCCGTCTCCATGATCCGGGCGTTCTTCCGCAGCGTCTGCGTGTCCGTCCCCTCCGTGCCGAAGCACAGATCCGTCACGCAGCCGAGCTTCTCCAGGCAGTCCACCCCGCCGGCGGCAAAATACCCCGCCGCGTTGACCGCCGCCGTCAGCGGCAGCTCCAGCACCAGATCAGCGCCGCCCCGGACCGCCGCCTCCGCCCGGGTCCATTTGTCCAGGATCGCGGGCTCCCCCCGTTGCACGTAGTTCCCACTCATCAGGCACAGGACCCCGGTATCCGTTCCCAGATGCGCCCGGACCGCTTCGATCTGATGCCGGTGTCCCCCGTGGAAGGGATTGTATTCACAAATAATGGCGGCAATCCGCACAAAAATACCCCATTTCACAAAATAACAGTTGTCGGTCCGGAAAAATTGTATTACAATAGATGGTAGCCCGTGTGTTTCTGGCCCTATTGTAAACGGCGCACGGGTCTTTTTCAAGTTATTACTTTTAATTTAGGAGTGATTCCAATGAACGTACTGGTTATCAACGCGGGCAGCTCTTCTCTGAAGTATCAGCTGCTGAATCCTGAGAACGGTGAGCTTCTGGCCAAGGGCCTTTGCGAGCGCATCGGCATCGACGGCAAGTTCACCTACAAGCCCCAGGTGGCCGGCAAGCAGACCTTGGACGCCATCGACGTGGCCATGCCCACTCACGCCGAGGCCATTGAGGCTGTCCTTAATGCCCTGGTGGACGAGAAGAACGGCGTCATCGCCTCCATGAGCGAGATCGACGCGGTAGGCCATCGCGTGGTCCACGGCGGTGAGAAGTTCGCCTCCTCCGTGGTCATCACCGACGAGGTCATGGACGCCATCTATGAGTGCAACCCCCTGGCGCCCCTGCACAACCCCGCCAACCTCATCGGTATCCGCGCCTGCCAGGCCAAGATGCCCGGTGTTCCCATGGTGGCTGTGTTCGACACCGCGTTCCATCAGACCATGCCTCCCAAGGCCTTTACCTACGCCATCCCCTATGAGTACTATCAGAAGGACAAGATGCGCCGCTACGGCTTCCACGGCACCTCTCACCGCTATGTGTCCCAGCGCTGCGCCGAGATCCTCGGCAAACCCATCGAGGAGCTGAAGATCGTCTCCTGCCATCTGGGCAACGGTTCCTCCATTACCGCTGTGGACGGCGGCAAGAGCGTGGACACCTCCATGGGCCTGACGCCTCTGGCCGGTCTTCCCATGGGCACCCGCTCCGGCGACATGGATGCGGGCATCATGGAATACCTGATGAAGCAGTACAACCTCTCCATGGATGAGATGATGACCATCCTCAACAAGAAGTCCGGCGTGCTGGGTATTTCCGGCGTGTCCTCCGACTTCCGTGATCTGGACGACGCCGCCGCCGAGGGCAACCAGCGCGCCGCCCTGGCCGTTGAGGTCTTTGCCTACAAGGTCCGCAAGATGATCGGCGAGTACGCCGCCGCCATGGGCGGGGTGGACGCCGTGATCTTCACCGCCGGCGTGGGCGAGAACTCCGCCGACCTGCGTCTGCGCTTTGTAGACGGCCTGCAATTCATGGGCATCTCCATCGACCCCGAGAAGAACAACTTCCGCGGCGAGGAGCGCATCGTCTCCCCCGAGGGAAGCCCCGTCAAGGTCCTGGTCATCCCCACCAACGAAGAGCTGATGATCGCCAAGGACACCGCCGAGCTGGTCGGCTAAACCTTTTTCTTCGCAAGATTTCCGCCGCGGGGCCTCCCGCGGCGGTTTTTCTCTTTTCAATCGGGGGAATATCTGTTATAATAGAGTGTATTCATGCGGAGGTGATTCCCTTGTCCTCAAAACAGACCCGGCTTGCAGACCCGATTCTTCTGATCTGCGGTGCCATCGGCATGCTCGTTTCCTCCGTGATGGCCTGCTCCACCCTGCATGGCCGGGGGGCCGTAGGCTGCGAGATTCTGGCGCTTGTGTGCTGGGCTGGGGTTTCCCTGCTGCTGCTCCGGTATCCCCTGTTCGGACTTCGGCACACGGTCTGTGCTATCGCGGGTCTCTATCTGTGCGTACAGTTCCGACTGAGCTTTTTTGACTATATCTCCCCGGACTATGTGAGCTTTCTGGGTCCCTGGACGGATACCATGCGGAATATGTCCATCCAGCAGGCGCTCCGCACGCCCATCGGGGATTACAATATGCCCTATCTGTATCTCCTGCTGCTCATTTCCCGGCTGCCGCTCTATGATCTCTACTGCATCAAGCTGATCTCCGTGCTGGCGGACCTGTTCCTTGCGCTGGCGGCGGCAAAGCTGGTCCGGCTGACGGTCCGGCGGGACGGCCCGGTACTGGCTGCCTTTTTCGGTGCGCTGCTGGCGCCCACGGTGTTCCTCAACAGCGCCTATTGGGGCCAGTGCGACGGAGTCTACGCCTGTTTTGCCCTGTGGGGCCTGTATTTCGGACTGAAAAAAAGCCCGATCCAATCTATGATTCTGCTGGCGCTCTCCTTCTCCTTTAAGCTTCAGGCGGTGTTTATACTGCCCATTGCGGCATTTCTGCTGGTGCGGGAATATCTGAAGCCGAAACATCTGGCCGTCTTTCCCGGCGCTTTTATCGTGATCATGTTTCCGGCGCTTCTGGCCGGCCGGAGCTTCTCAGACACCTTCGGCATCTATCTGAACCAGACTAACGCCTACCCCTATCTGAGTCTGAAGGCGCCCTCCTTCTGGTCGCTGATCCCCAATGATTATTTCAACAATCTGGCGGTTCCCTCCGTACTTCTGGCCGGGATCGTCACGCTGCTGCTGCTCTACATGTTCCTGCAGCATCCGGAGCATCTGACCGTTACCGATCTGATGGATCTTGCGCTGCTGTTCTCGCTGGCAATTCCCTGGCTGCTGCCGAGAATGCATGAACGGTATTTTTATCTTGCGGAGATACTGTCCGTGGTCTACGCAGCCTGTCACCCCAGACGGCTGCCGGTAACCCTGATTCTTTTGGGGGGCGGATTCCTGATCTACTGCTCCTATCTCTTCGGCGGGATGCGGATCTTGTCCACGGAGCTGCTCGCCGCCCTCTACGGTCTGACCCTGATCTACCTGACCCTGACTCTCTACCGGCAAATCTCCCCGCCGGATCTTAAATCACAGTCCATCAAAGGAGGAAACTCACTATGAAAAAACCGGAAACCCTTTGGAATGACCGCCGCCGGCGGCTTGGCCTGCCCCTGAGCTTTACCCGCTACGCCCTCAGCGAGGACCGTCTGTTTCTGGAGAAGGGCCTGCTCAACACCAAATATGACGAGATTCTGCTGTACCGGGTCCGGGACATCTCCCTGAACATCACGCTGGGCCAGCGTCTCTTCGGTGTAGGCACCATCACCGTCCAGTCCTCGGACAAGTCCCTGCCGGTCCTGGAGCTGAAGAACATCAAGCGTCCCCGGGAGGTCAAAGAACTCCTGCATCAGACCGTGGAAGAGCTGAAGATCGCCCGGCGGATGCGTGTGGGCGAGACGATCTATACCCACGACGGATACGACGATCACGACGATCTCATCGATCACGACGACTTCTTCGACGACGATCTCCACGACGACTATTAAATTTCAAAAGTTTCCCTACTACAATGTATTTGGTAGATCTCCCTGGCATCCAGTCAGGCGATCTTCCATCTCGTTGCTCAAGCTGATAGAATGAGGATGCAATCGGTCTGGCGGAAATACCCAAGGATATCCGTCCGTTGTCAAGTCTGCCAAT
>JAFUFT010000080.1 GCA_017469795.1 Oscillospiraceae bacterium | reverse complement strand
TCCAGCTTTTTCGCTGCGCAGGGGCCGATAAAGGCCACCTTGCAGCCGGGATGCTCCTTCTTGATCAGCCGTCCGGTCAGAACCATGGGCGTCAGGGCCATGGAGATGCAGTCCGCGTACTGGGGGAATTCCCGCTTTGCCATGACCGACCATGCGGGGCAGCAGGAGGTGCCCATAAAGGGGAGCTTGTCCGGCACCTCTCGGACAAAGTCTTCCGCCTCCTGCAGCGTACACAGGTCAGCGCCGATGGCCACCTCCACACTGTCGTGAAAGCCCAGCAGCTTCAGCGCGGCGCGGAGCTTGCCGAGGGTGGCTGTGGGCCCCAGCTGTCCCACGATGGCAGGGGCGATGGCGGCATAGACCGGCACGCCGCTCCGCAGGGCCTGAATGGTTTGGAAGATCTGGGCCTTGTCGGCGATGGCGCCGAAGGGGCAGTTGGCCAGGCACATGCCGCAGGAGACGCATTTATCCTGATCGATGTCCGCCCGGCCGTACTCGTCTGAATGGATGGCGTGCATGCCGCAGGCTTTGGCGCAGGGGCGTTCCATCCGGAGGATGGCGCCGTACTGGCAGGCGTCCACACAGCGTCCGCACTGGATGCATTTCTCCTGGTCGATGTGGGATTTGAAGTGACGGATCGACACGGCCCCTCTGGGACAGACCTCCTTGCAGGGGTGAGCCAGGCAGCCCTGGCACTGATCCGTAACCACGATCTGATTGTCCGGACAGGCATGGCAGGCAAATTTGATGATGTTGATCAGGGGCGGCTGATAATATTTTTCCGGCTGGACGCATTCCTCCGCGCCGGTGGAGACTGGAGCGTGCTCCGCCGCGGTCCGCAGATTCAGGCCCATGGCCAGCCGCATTCGCTCCTTCACGATGGCACGTTCCAGAAAGACGCTCTCCCGATAGGTGGACACTTCTCCCGGAATGATCCGGTAGGGAATCAGCTCCATTTCGCTCAGATCCCCGTCCTGATAGTTATAGCTGAGTCTGGCCACCTCCGCGAACACCCGCTTGCGGATGTCGTTGACCGAGGTGTAGATGCCTCGCATACTCATGATTGCTCCCTCCGTTTCTTACAGAGGTTATTATATATCATTTCGAACGTCCGTACAAGCTGTATTTTTGTGCCTTTCTCTGGAATATGCAGGAAGCGGAATCGGATCCCGTCGCGAATTTCCCGCTTGTACCCCGACGGGATTTGGACTATAATGATACCATCCTATCGAAACATGGAGGCGACAGCCTATGCGTGCCTTTGAAGTAAAGCAGGACCGGTGCCGGGTGTGTCTGAAATGTATGCAGGTGTGTCCCATCCACGCGGTGGAGCTTCAGGACGGAGCCATCCGCGTGGAGGACAGCCGCTGCGTGAACTGCGGGCTTTGCTATCAGCACTGTCCCCATGGGGCCATCGACTGGGAGGATCAGACCGGTATGGTCCGGGAATTCATCCGGGCCGGGCGGAAGGTGATCTTCTCCTTCGATCCCGCCATATACGGGCTTCTGCTGGAGGGCGTCTCAATGGAGCAGATGGCCGCTGCCGTCAAAAAGCTGGGAGCCTGCGGCGCCGCGGACGCCTCCGAGGCCGCCGCGGCGGTGGCCTCGGAATACGGAAGGCTGATCCGGGAGCGCCATTCGGAAAACTTCATCCTGACTCACTGTCCGGTGGTGCGGAATCTGGTGGAGCAGCACTGGCCGGAGCTTCTGGAGGACCTGATCCCGGTGACTTCGCCGATGATCGCCCACGGACGGATGCTCAAGCGGGACTTCCCCAACGCCGCGGTGGTCTATGTGACCGTCTGCGCCGCCTGCACACTGGAGATGCGGGATGTGCGGCACTCCACGGAGATTAACGCGGTGCTGACCTGGCCGCAGCTGCAGGCCTGGCTCCGGGCCGAGGGGATCGCGCCCGCCGCATGTGAGGCGGAGCCGCTGCTGGGAGAGAGCGGCGGAAAGGGAAAGCTGGGCGCGCTTCCCGGCGGAATGCTGGAGCTACTCCGGGATTACGCGGATACCGGGGCGTACCGCTGCCTGGCTGTGCAGGGGATGAACGCCTGTAAATCCGCGTTGAAGGCTATGCGGAGCGGGCAGCTGCACCACTGCATCCTGGACCTTTCCGCCTGCGAGGGCGGCTGCATGGGCGGCGCTGCCGGGGGACTGGATCTGGTGGACTGCTATACCAAGGGGCTGCCCCTGGGTATGGAGGCCTCAGCCGCGAAGGTGCCGGAGCCGGATTTCCGCGGAATCGCCATGGCCACGCCGGCCATTTCCCGGTTCGGCACTCCCTTTGATCCGGACGAGGTGCAGATCCAGGCCATGCTCAACCACATCGGCGTGGGCAATCCCCAGAAGCAGGCCGACTGCGGCCGTTGCGGTTTCCCCACCTGCAGGGAGCGGGCCAAGGCAATCCTCTGGGGCCGGGACAACGTGAATCTGTGCATCAACGCCGTGGAGGAGGCCATGCGGGGCGTGTATCGTCAGCTCTACGATCAGCTTCCGCTGGCTGTTCTGCTGGTGGACGACACCCAGAAGGTGGTTGGCTTCAACCGGGAGGCAGCAGGGATCTTCCTGCTTCGGGAGAACGAGGAGAAGTACATCTTTGAACTGATGGATCCCGGCGACTTCCAGTATGTGATGAATACCGGCCTGCCGATCCGCAGCCGCCAGATCGATCTGCCGGAGTTCTTTATGAAGGCGGAGGTGCAGCTGGTGCCGCTGAAGTCCCTGGGGCTGGTGGCGGGGATCTTCCGGGACATCACCGATCAGGAAAACCGGGAGGCCGAACGGCTCAGCGCCCGGCTGGAGTCCGTGGATATTGCCCAGAAGCTCATCGAGAAGCAGATGACCGTGGCCCAGGAGATCGCGTTCCTGCTGGGCGAGACCACAGCGGATACCAAGGTCACGCTGAATCAGCTCAAGCAGCGGATCATGGAGGAGGACGAGGTATGAGCCTGTTCATCGACTACGGCTGGTACAGCGTCAACCACGATGGAGAAGAGGTCTGCGGAGACCGGGTCGTGGTCAAACGGGACAAAAAGCAGTTTCTGGGCGTTCTTGCCGACGGCATGGGCAGCGGCGTCAAAGCCAATATCCTCTCCTCCATGGGGTCCACCATTCTCTCCACCATGCTCATGGGTGGGGAGAGCGTGGAAAGCGCCGTGGACATGGTGGTCCGCACTCTGCCGGTCTGCTCCGAGCGGGGCATGAACTACTGCACCTTCTCCGTGGTGACCATCGACCGGGACGGCGTTGCCGTATTCACGGAATTTGACAACCCCCAGGCGTGGATCATCCGGAACCGGCAGGTCGTCCACCCAGAGCGTACCCGCCGCACGGTGGCGGGGAAGGAGATCTGGGAGAGCGAGCTGCCGCTGATCGAGGGGGACGTGATCGTCATCACCTCCGACGGGGCGGTGAATGCCGGAACGAACAACCAGTTCTCCTACAGCTGGACCTGGTACAGTGTGGCCCGGTGGCTCTGCGAGCGGGCGCACACCTATTCCAACGCGGAGCGGCTGGCCTACGATCTGGTGGAGACGGTGAACGACGTGTACGGACGGAAGCCCACGGACGACGTGACGGCCATGGTGCTCCGGGTGCCGCCGAGGCAGGTGGTGGATATCATGTACGGCCCGCCGGCCTACCCGGAGGACGACGAATACATGGTCCGGGAATTCATGGCGGAGCCGGGCTACAAGATCGTCTGCGGCGGCACTACCTCCAGCGTGGTATCCCGGATCCTGGACAGTCCGCTTGAGACCATGCCGGAGACAGCCGGAGACGGAGTCCCGCCCATCTCCTTTATGGCGGACGTGGATCTGGTGACGGAGGGGGTCCTGACGGTCACCAGGGCGGCGGATATCCTGGAGCGGTACTATTCCCCAGAGGGCAAGCCAGATTTCACGGAGATGGACGCCGCTAACGGCGCCGGGTTCCTGGCCAAGCAGCTGGCGGAGTCCTGCACAGAGCTCCGGGTCTTCATCGGACGGGCGGAAAACCCGGCCTACGAGGGCAAAGAGGTCCCGCTGGATCTGAACCTGAAGCTCAAATCCATGGAGCGGATCTGCCGGGTGATGGAGGCCCGCGGACGAAAAGTGGAGGTCTACTACTATTGACGCGCAGAGGGCCCCGGATCGAGATAATACAGGAAACGGCAGGCATTAGCCTGCCGCTTCCTCTTCAAAAAGGAGAGTTTGGCATAAATATTGCTGCTTAATAGATAGCAACAATATGATTTGGAGGGAACGCTATGGCAAAGGAATTTGAGATCTTCTACCCCTATCAGTATGACGATCACGACAAAAAAATCATTGACGAAGCGCTGGACCGGATGAACGGCAAGGGGGCAGAGACCATGCCCGGAATGCCCGGGATGGGCCCGAACATCGCGGTAAAGGAAGACATGGTGGCCTATGCGAAGAAGTGGGCGCCCTGGAACCCGCTGTTTTCCGATGAGACGTACGCTGCGGACAGCAGATGGTGCGGCCTCATGGCCTACCCCACCTACAAGGAACCCATGGGTATGGGCGGCTTCATGATCCGGGGCGATCTGGGGCTGGAGTACCGGGGCATGGCTGAAGGAGAGCAGATCGTCGGCAACGGCATGGATCACGAGATCTTCTACTACAAGCCCATCCGGTCCGGGGACACGTTCACCGCCGAGACCGGGAAGAAGGAATTCCGGGACATCACCCCGGAGGGCGGCAGCACGGTCCGCTGTCTCTGGTCTTCCACGGAGAATCTGATGTACAATCAGGACGGGGATCTGGTGGCCCGGAGCATCATGCGCTCCGGCAGCAACTTCAAGCGCTACCGGGACCCCGCGGACCGGGGGCCGAAAAAGCTGCCCCGGAAGAATATGGCCCAGTTCCGCAAGTGCCACAGCTACACAGAGGAGGACTATAAGCGGATCCGGGATCTGTGGCGGGGTGAAAAGCTCCGGGGAAAGGAAACGCTCTACTGGGAGGATGTGAACGTGGGCGACGAGCCGGCCCCCACCTGCGACGGACCCATCACTGCAATCGATATGATCCGGCTCCACGGAGAGACCATCCTCCGGTCCCCGGATATGCGGCAGGCCATCCTGGAGGGGCGCACCGGCCGCTATGAGACCGATGACTACGGCCTTTTCTACATGGACTGGGCCCAGCACTACTGCGACCGGAATATCCCTGGTGCCAGGCCCGTCTACTACAACACCACCGCCCGGAATCAGTGCCTGCGGATGCTGACGAACTGGTGCGGAGACGACGGCTTCGTCACCAAGGTGGCTTGGCGGCTGATCTATGAGACCGGCAACCCCTTCAACACTTTCCCCGAGACCTGGGACCGGCCCAGCTATCTCTTTAAGGTGCCCTATCTCAAAGAGGCCGGACGGTTTATGAACACCCACGGCATTGTGGGGGACACCTCCATCAGCCGGGGATACGTTACGGATAAGTACGTGGGCGAGGATGGCGGCCACTATGTGGATCTGACCGGATGGGTGGAGGATCTGGACGGCAATATCATGCAGGAGCTGGCCTTTACGGTGCTGCTGCCCAGCCGGGAGAACGCCTGATCACGCACGGAACCGGATCCGGCGTGACCCGCAGGCTGACGAAAACGGAACAATTGCAGGAAGCACCTGTCCGCAAAATGCCGGACAGGTGCTTGTTCAGTATGAGGCTGGGCCGTTCGGTCCGGAAAAGATCCGCCCTCCGGCAGTTGATTGTTTATTCCGGATCATGTATGATGGAGCAGACTATTTCGATTGGCCTGCTGCTCCGGGGCCTGTGGCGGGCAGGAAAAGAGAGGGGAAACTGGGATGAAGCTGTTAATCATCTATCTGGCTGTTGTCAATATCGCTGCGTTCATGCTGATGGGCATCGACAAGAGAAGAGCAAAACGGGGTGCCTGGCGGATCCCGGAAAGGACGCTGTTCCTTCCGGCGATCCTGGGCGGCAGCCTCGGCGCGATCCTCGGAATGCAGGTGTTCCGGCACAAGACAAGGCACAGGCAGTTCACCGTCGGTATGCCGCTGATCCTGCTGGTTCAGCTGGCGGTCGTCGGCGTGCTGTTCTTCCTGTACAGGGCACGCTGAAGGGCGGAAACGGCGCCGGAACGCTAAATAAGAAACGGTCCGACCACCGTCCGGAAGAAACGATCCAGATCATCCGGTGTCTGCCGCATTTTCCCTTCCATCCACCAGAGGACCATCTCTACGAAGCTCCCGGAGATGTGGTTGATGATGAAATCCCGGGGAATGTCCGGCGTATGATCGCTGTCCGCAGCTGGGAGCTGGGTCTCCACCAGCTGGTTGAGACTGTTCTTGAAATACCGCAGGAAGATCTCATTGCTCTCACAGGACAGCAGGCCGAGGATGTTGTTGTCATTCTCCTGCAGGTGCTGCAGCAAATGACAGAACACGGAAACCGGCGCGTTTTCCCCGGAATATCTGCCATGGGTGTGGGTGTGATCCATGGCGGTGTCAATGATATGTCCGAACAGCTCTTCACAGAGCTGATGGATCAGCTCATCCTTGGTCTCAAAATGGGCATAAAAGGTGCTTCTGCCGATGTCGGCCCGGTCAATGATGTCCTGCACCGTGATGCTTCCATAGGGCTTTTCGGATAAAAGCTCGGTAAAGGCCTGAAATACCGCCCGCCTTGTTTTCTTCTGACGCCGATCCATCATGATCCCTCCTGAACAGATTCACAAAAGTGTTCTGTATCTTACAATTCACGAAAACTGATTCTTGCATCCCTTTTTGATGAACAATACAATAATTACAGAACAAAGTGTTCGATAGAATTCTATCCGAATACAGTTTACTTGTCAAGGGATGTGTTTTGATGATCAAGAAGATAAATGACTTTTTAGCAGGGTGGCTGATGACCATCGTCGGCGGCGTGTTCCTGCTTCTGTCCTTCGTTTTGCCCCGGGCCGGGATGGCGTGGGGCGAAAACTTCGCCTGGGTCTGCGTGGGGATCTGCGGGATCCCGCTGGCCTATCTTGCCGTCTGGCGGGTGATCCACAACAAGGGGATCAGCAAGATCTCCTCCGCGCTCCTCATCACGATTGCCATGATTGCGGCGCTGCTGATCGGGGATCTGTTCGCGGCGGGGGAAGTGGCGTTCATTATGGAGATCGGCGCCCTTTTGGAGGACATGACCACTGAGCGGGCCAAAAAAGGTCTCCGCAATCTGATCGCCCTGTCGCCCCAGACCGGGCGGGTCCTCCGGGACGGCGGGGAAGTCACGGTGCCGGTGGAGGAGATCCGGGAAAAAGACGTACTGCGGATTCTGCCGGGAGAGACGGTTCCCGTGGACGGAGTGATCCTTGCGGGGGAGACCTCGCTTGACCAGTCGGTGATGACAGGGGAGAGTCTGCCGGTGGATAAAACCGTAGGGGATTCCGTGTTCAGCGGCACCATCAACCGCTTCGGCTCGATCGATATTCAGGCCACGAAGGTGGGAGCGCACAGTTCCCTCCAGCGGCTGATCCGCATGGTGGAGGAGGCGGAGAACAATCAGGCTCCGGCCCAGCGTATTGCGGACAAATGGGCCAGCTGGCTGGTTCCGGTGGCTCTGATGATCGCCATCATAGCCTTCCTGATCACCAGAGATATTGTCCGGGCAGTGACTGTACTGGTGGTGTTCTGCCCCTGCGCCCTGGTGCTGGCCACGCCCACCGCCATCATGGCGGCCATCGGACAGGCCACCAGGTACGGCGTCATCATCAAGTCCGGCGAGGCGCTGGAGAAGATGGGGAGCGTGGATACCATCGCCCTGGACAAGACCGGCACCCTGACCTACGGGCGGCTGGAGGTCAGCGATGTGATCTCCTGCTCCGGGAAAGGAGAAGCCGAACTGCTCCAAATCGCCGGTGCCGCCGAGAGCCGGAGCGAGCATCCTCTGGGCAAAGCAATTACCGCCTTTGCAAAGGAAAAAGGTCAGCCACTGCCTGAGATCTCAGACTTCCAGATGTCCGCGGGAAAGGGCGTCTCCGCTTCCATCGGCGGGAACCGGTATGTGCTGGGAAATGAGAAATATATGGCGGAACACGGCATCAACCCGGCAGAGGACGTTTCCACAAGGCTTTCCCTCCTGCGGAAGCAGGGGAAAGCCTCCGTTCTGGTGGCCGAAGGGGATTCCGTCATCGGGATCATCGCTCTGTCGGATGTTCTGCGCCCGGAGGCAGAAGAGACGATCCGTCGGCTGTCGGAGATGGGAACAAAGACGGTTCTCCTGACCGGCGACCACCGGGCGGCGGCGGAGTACTTCGCGGAGAAGATCGGTATCCGGGAGATTCGGGCGGAGCTGCTTCCGGAGGAAAAGGTGGCCCAGATCCAGACGCTCAGGGAGTCCGGCAAGGTCTGCATGATCGGCGACGGAGTCAACGACGCGCCGGCCCTCAAGACCGCCGACGTGGGCGTCGCCATGGGAGCCATGGGCAGCGATATCGCCGTGGATGCGGCTGATGTGGCGCTGATGACCGACGACATCTCCAAGCTGCCCTATCTCAAGTGGCTCTCCAATACCACGGTGAAAACCATCCGCGGGGCCATCACCCTGTCCATGTGCATCAACTTTGTGGCGGTCACCCTGTCTGTGCTCGGGATCCTGACGCCCACCACCGGCGCGCTGGTCCACAATGCTGGATCCTGCTTCGTGGTGCTTCTTGCGGCGCTGCTGTATGACAGAAAGTATGCCTGAAGCGCTCTGATGCGTCCTGAAACGTCTGCAGGTGCGGCAAAGATGAGCGAATCAAAAAAACGGAACAGGGATTTCGGCGGCAGATACCGAAGTTCCTGTTCCGTTTTCCTGACTCCCGTCAGCAGAAATCAGGTAGCTTTTTCGGTGCATTTCCGCTATAATAGGAGGAAAATCTGCGCGGAGAGGCCCCGGCGGATACGTCCGGTGCGGGTCAGCGGAAGGAAGAAATCGCATGAGCAAAACCAAGGCAAAGCTGCTCCTCGTTCTGGTATTTGCCGCCCGGGGAACGTCCTTTTTGTTTTCCAAGGCGCTGATGGGACAGATGGCGCCCATGAGTATCCTGGCGGTCCGGTTCACGCTGGCCTTTCTTGTTTTGGCCGCCGTATTTTTCCCAAAACTGCGCGGCTGCTCAAAAGCGAGCCTCACCGGCGGCCTGATCCTCGGAGTTCTGTATACTGTCTGCATGACATTTGAGATGTACGGTCTCCGGCGAACGGACACCGGCGTGAGCGCGCTGATCGAGAACATGGCCATCGTTCTGGTGCCCATCTATGCCGCGGTGCTGACCAGGACGGCGCCAAAGCGAATAACGATCCTCTATGCGGTCCTGGCTGTGATCGGCGTGGGCTTTTTGTCCCTCTCCCAGCGGGAGTCCGGCGGCGACTGGCAGGGGATCGTTCTGATCATTCTGGCTGCCATGACCTACGGGGTGTGCATTATGGCCACGGAAAAGGTGAGCCGGGACGCCGATCCTGTTGCCATCGGCATGATCCAGCTGGGGACGATGGGAGTCCTCAGTTTGCTCGTCTCCCTGTTTCAGGGGAGTCTCAGCCTTCCCCAGACCGCCGGTCAGTGGGGCATGCTGCTCCTGCTGATCCTGCTGTGCAGCTGCTTCGGGTTTGCCTTTCAGCCTGTGGGACAGAAGTATCTGCCGGCGGAGACCGCGGCGGTGTTCACGGTGGTGAACCCGCTGACCGCCAGCATTCTGGGGATCACCGTGGCCGGAGAGCTGCTCAGCGCTTCGAAGATCGTCGGCTATGTGCTGATCCTTCTGGCACTGCTGCTGTACAACTCCGAGGGGCGGTTTCCGTGGCACGCAAAGCGGTGAATAATTACCGGGAGTCCGGACGCATACTGCGCCGGACTCCCGGTCTTTTGTCATATGGAATGGTCCGGATTCTCCATCGAAGGGAAATCAGCCGGCAAGGTACTCGTCATAGGCGTCCTGATACAGCTCCACCATGCGCTCGGCGTCCATGCTCCTGAGCTTCTCCACGAAGTCTGTGTCATAGGTGTCAAAGCTCAGCTCGCCGGTGACGTACTTGACGGTGTATTCGTCCATGAAGGTCTCGATATCAGAGGCGATGTTGTTGTACTCGCTGTCCTCGGCCTTCAGGGTGACCCGGGCGGGGATCACGCCGCTGTAGTCGAGATTGTCGGCAGCCCAGATGCCCCAGGAATCCAGCTGCTCCTGAGTATAGGTTCCAGCACCCCGCATGGGATCCACCACCGTGGGGCCTGCGTCCATCACATAGATGAACACGGCAGTACGGTAGTCGTATTCGGGGTTGTTGTAGATCAGGTCGGAGAAGTGGGGCACGCCCTGCTCGTCGAAGTCAAAGGTCTCGCCCTCAATGCCGTAGTTGCACAGCAGCGCGCCTTCCTCGGAGTAGAGATAGTCCACCATTGCGATGATCAGTTCCGGATCCTCGCAGCCGGTGGTCACGCTCCAGCGGAGGGTGTCCGCCCGGGAGGGAGCCATATCGGTCATATGGATGGTGTCGCCCTCGTTCTTTCCAACAGGAGCCATGGCGGTGAAGAGAATGTCGGGGTCCTCGGAGAAGTCTCCGAACATGGCCATATCGCCGGTCTCAGAGCGGAAGCAGGCAACCTGACCCGCGCCCACGGCACCGGGATCCCGGAAGTTGAGTTCGTTGCCGTAGAAGGGGAAATCGTGGTAGATCAGGCCCTCGGCATACCAGTCGGCCATCAGCTGCAGGTACTCCTTGTAGCCCTCCTCCAGAGGACCGTACTTGACAGTGTCTCCGTCGAGGTACATGCCGCTGCCTACGTCAAAGCCGGCAATGAAGGTGTCGGACACGCCGGAGGCAGGGATAAACAGAGCGTCGGTGGCGCCGAACTCATCCTTGAAGCCGGCCAGAGCCTCGTGGAGCTGATCGTAGGTCTTGGGCGTCTCCAATCCCAGCTTGGTCAGCCAGTCCTGACGGATGATGTAGCCGATGTCATTGAGCCGGGGTTCCTCATAGACGCTGTAAAAGCCCACTGCGGCGCCCTCCGGGGTGGTGACCGCCTCATAGAGGGACTTGTCGGAGTGAATGATGCTGTAGTAGTGGGGTGCGCAATCCTCCAGATAGTCGTTGAGGTCCAGGAACACCTCGTCCTCAATGCCCTGATCCGCGCCGCCGGTGTAGTTGTTGGCCACGCCGTTCATCACGTCCGGATAGTCTCCGGAGGCCATGACCAGATTGAACTCCTCGGTTTCGGTGGAGGGATGGAAGTGGATGAACTCCAGGTTCACGCCGGTGCGGTTCATGATCTCCTTATAGGTCTCATTCTCCGCCAGAGAGGAGATGTAGTTCATGGCGGCAGGGGAGATGCCCATCCAGACCTGGAAGGTTTCGCTTCCGTCGGAAAGGGGCAGCTCTGTGGGCGGCACCTCTGCGGTCTCTTCGGGTGCTTCCGCGTCCGCTTCCTCAGCGGACGCATCCGGAGCGGCCTCCTGGGTATCATCGGCGGGCTGTGCCGCATCTTCGGCGGCCGGGGTCGTGTCTTCGGATGCGGCGGCAGTCTCTCCGGATGCGGATGCGTCCGCCGGAGCGGACGAGGCCGCAGCGCCGCCGCAGGCCGCAAGGCTCAGCACAAGACAGAGCGCGAGCATCAGAGCAAGCAGCTTTTTGTTCATGATAATTCCTCCTTAGATAGAATGTATACAATCTATCATCTCTTCCCGCCACACGGTCAAGGGGGAAAACAGGCAAACTCACACAAATAAAAGAAGATCACCTTGTAGAGTTTTTACAAAAAAAGAGATTTTTCGTTCCTGGAGATTCCAAAATCATCGAAAAAACTCTATACTTATGAATAGAGTTTGGAGGTGTTTGATGCAGGAATATCCAATCAAAAAGCCGCCGGACAGCCATCCCGCGGAGCAGCCGGTCAAGCTGATGATCGGTAAAGTGGCCTCCCTTTACGACATTTCCGTGCAGACACTGCGCCACTACGATAAAATCGGCCTGTTTCGCCCGGAGGTGGTCAGCGAGGAGACCGGCTACCGCTACTACTCCGTCACACAGCTCAAACGTCTGGAGTACATCCTTTTCCTGCGTCAGTTAGGACTCCCCCTGTCGGAGATCCAGGGGATTCTGGATCGGATCCAGGAGAACAGCGACTGGTCCGATGCCCTGAAATGCCACATCGACGCCATTCAGGACCAGATCTCCGTGCTTCAGGAGCGGCTCCGGCTGATGGAGCAGCTTACGCAGACGCCGGAAGGCTCCTCTGCGCCTATGGAGACGGTCACGATCGAGCGGATCTTCCCCATGCGGCACTACCTGCTGCGGGAGATCGAACCCCTCGCTGTATCGGATTCCAGGTTTTCCTACCGTCTGATGGAGGAGCGAAAGCAGCTTCTGGGCAAGATCCCGCCGGTTCAGTCCGCCTACAGCTTCGGGGCCACCGTCTCTATGGCCGACTTCCGGAAGGACAGCGTTCTACGCTATACCGGCATCCTGATGGATCCCGGGCCGTACCACGCCCGGCCGGCATCCGGCAGCGTGGCCTTCCCGGAGGGATACTATGCCGTGATCCGGTTTGACCGGGACTGCTGTCAGCCGGAATATGCCTACGGACTGCTGGACCGGTTTCTTAAGGAACACAGCTTCGAGTCGGAGGATCTGATCCTGGAGATCGGACAGGCATCGGGCTTTTCCTCCATCTCCCGCATCAGCCCCGTCACGGAGCTGATGGTGCAGATCAAACTGTAGCGGACAGCCTTGACTCTATCCCTGCAATATACTTTATAATAGACGAAAGAACACTGTAGGAGGAGTGCTTATGGCATATAGAATCGCAGACCGCTGCGTCTGCTGTCACTACTGCGCCACCAACTGTCCCGTGGAGGCGATCACCTTCCGGGGCAGCCAGTACTGGATCGACCCGGAGAAATGCGTTTCCTGCGGGAAGTGCGCCGAGGTATGTCCCCAGGCCATTATTATCGATGAAGCAGCGGAGCTCCTTCCGCCCGAACCCCATGAGACCCAATACGCCGAGTGCGACCTGTGCGTGCTGGGGGCCGGCGGCGCCGGACTTGTGGCGGCGGTAAGATACGCCCAGCTGACCGGGAAAAAGGTCCTGGTGCTGGAGAAGGGGAAAAAAGTGGGCGGTTCCACCAACTTCGCCCACAACTGGTTCACCGGATATATGTCCTGGCACAAAGAGGCCGGACTGGAGGACAAATCTGAGCAGCTGCTGCAGTACTGTATCCGGGAGGCGCAGGGCAGGCTGCCGGATTCGCTGGTGAAGAAGATCTTCGACAACACCGGCGTGTTTTTCCAGTGGCTGGTGGACTGGGACGAACAGGAGGCCCGGGAATGCTTCGGCATCGGCCGGGGACCCATGGGCGCCATTTCCATCGACTATCCCAAACGGAGATTCGAGAACCTCAAATGCCATGACCCCGCCATCGGTCCCGGCTGGGCGGGTACCTACCTGATCCGGAAGATGATGCAGGTCTGTGGGCAGCTGGGCGTGGAGGTACGGACCGGGCACGAAGCCGTCCGGCTGCTGACCGATGAGACCGGCGCAGTCACAGGCGTTGTGGCCCAGAATGACGGCGGAGAGCTGGGGGTCCGTGCCAAGGCGGTGATCCTGGCCACCGGCGGCTTCTCCGGGAACGATGAGAAGCTCCGCCGGAGGGAACCCGGTTTCTTTGACGGCGGAATTCCGGTCCACCGGTTCTCTCCCGTGACCTGCTCCGGCGACGGTATGGATCTGGCGGAGCAGGTGGGCGGCTGGGTCAATATGGAGAAGACGAAGCTCAACAAATTCGGCCCGGTGCATCACCCCTATACCGCCACGGGCTGTTCCATGGCAGGGTTCAGCGCTGCCATGGTGGATTTCCGCGGGAACCTGCAGGAGATGCCTATGGGACCCATGGGAGATACCTCCTTCCTGGACAACATTCCGGAGCACGCGATCTGGTATATCGTTCCCGGAAATGTAGTGGAGAAGAACCTAAGGGACCTGGTGGATCATCCCCGGGACGGCAATCAGGGACTAAACTACGAGGTCTACAAGGAAGAACTGGAGTTCGAGCTCCGGAGCGAGGGCCCTGCCTATCGGGCGGACACCCTGGAGGAACTGGCGGAAAAGCTCCAGATGGATCCACAGGTATTCTGCGCTTCCATCGCCGCCTATAACGAGGGACTCAAGACGAAGAAGTCTCCGGCAATGCCCATTGATATGCCGGAGGGCGAGGCGGGAAATCCCTCCTTCGAGGACGACGGTCCCGGACTTCCGCCGCCGCCACCCGCCGAACCCATCGAGCAGGGGCCTTTCTACGCATTCCTGGGACAGCGGTTCGCAGAGGGCGCCTTCGGCGGTGTCATGACCGACGAGGACATCCGGGTGATCCGGCCGGACGGCACAGTGATCCCCGGCCTCTATGCGGTGGGCGACGCAGCCTCTACCTGGTATACAAGAGGGGTGCTTGGTCCCCTGACGGAACTGACCTGGGCGGTGAATTCCGGCTTTATTGCCGGGGAAAACGCCGCACGGGAGACGATATGAATCTATGAAAGAAGGGTTATTTATGGAAATCATCAAAGGAATCCCGCTTCAGACATTTGAGCGCACGCCCTATGTGAAGATGTCCGGTCCTCCCATGCCGGAGGGGGACGAGGGTCCCGGCGGCCCGGGCGGCCCCGGCGG
>JAFUFT010000013.1 GCA_017469795.1 Oscillospiraceae bacterium | reverse complement strand
TGACGCTTTGCCTCCCACGCATCCACTGTGACCCCTCCAATACGAGATGTTCCAAGAATTCCTGAGACTTCTCAGAATTTCCCGGAACATTATCTCATCTTTTCAGAGCAATTGCTAACCGACGATATATTTGACGCTTACATTAATAGTTATTTGGTCGATTTAATCAATAATCCCGAGAATTGTGAAATGCTTCATGACACCATAGACTGTTTATATGACGAGATGTGTGCTACTGACAAAGCACTTTGGAAAAAGCATGTTGCCGAAATTGACTGCTTGATTGCCAATCCATCTTTACTGGATGCGGATATGAACGAAAACATGGATTGCGAATGAGCAGTAAAAGACAGCAAAAAATCCTCTGAGATCATCGATCCCAGAGGATTTTTGGTCCGAGTGACTGGTTTCGAACCAGCGGCCTCGTGGTCCCAAACCACGCGCTCTACCATCTGAGCTACACCCGGATATTCAGTTTTCGGTTTCTGTTGTTGTGGTCAAAGATGTGGTCAAACGGCGGTTTTCGGAGTTTTTGCGGAAACTGTAAAGTGCCAAAACACCAGTGTTTTCAAGGCTTCCGGGGATTTCGGATTTCTCCGAAACGGCGGGGGTGTTACATGCTCCCAAAGAAGAAAAGTCTCACATTACTGCTGATATTGTTAGGCAGTACAAAAAGAGAAAATAGTCAAGTACGATTTGCTGAATCGTACTTGATTAGAATGCGGTAAAATGGCCGGAAGAAGGTCATCTGCCCGACCGGGAGGGTTTTTGGGAAACAGCTCCGTTGCTTTCGGACTCCGAGCGTAGACCGGGCCCAAAGCTATTTTTGCGTACAAACTGCGTACAAATGGCCATTTTTCAGCCTTTCTCTGGCTATTATTCCTTTGCACCAGTTTGCACGGAATGGAACGAAAAACGCAGGATTTCCAACGGTTTTCGGTGTACCAGATGGTATTGGTTTGTACCGGATGTATACTCCCTTACATCACCCCGTGGAGATTGGTAAGGATGAGGTCGCCAGTTCAAATCTGGCTAGCAGCTCCAACGCCCCGGCCAAAGGCCGGGGCGATTTGCATTCAGAACTGGCGGCCTCATCCCATGCGCGAAGCGCAGATCCAATTTGAGGTGGGAGGGCTCCACGGCGGCGGGAGCCGGCGTGGACACGGTCGCCAGTTCAAATCTGGCTAGCAGCTCCAAACGCCCCGGCCGGTGGCCGGGGCGATTTGCATTCAGAACTGGCGGCCTCATCCCATGCGCGAAGCGCAGATCCAATTTGAGGTGGGAGGGCTCCACGGCGGCGGGAGCCGGCGTGGACACGAACGCCAGTTCAAATCTGGCTAGCAGCTCCAAACGCCCCGGCCGGTGGCCGGGGCGTTTTTGTGTCCGGAGCGTCAGCTGTTTCCGGTCAAACACAGGTTTTCCAGGACCTCCCGAACAGTTTGCACGGGAATGATGGTAAGCTGATCCCGCACTTCCCTGGCCACATCCTTCAGATCATCAAGATTATCCCTGGGGATAAAGACCTGCTTGACGCCGGACCGCTGTGCCGCCATCAGCTTTTCCGGCAGGCCGCCGATGGGGTTGACGCATCCTTGCAGGGACACTTCGCCGGTCATGGCGACCGCAGGACTGACCGGTACACCGCTGACCAGGGAAGCCAGCGCCGTGGTCAGCGTAATGCCCGCCGAGGGGCCGTCCTTCGGAGTAGCGCCGTCCGGGACGTGGATATGGATATCCTCTTTGACCAGCCGTTCCGCCTGCTCCGGGAACATGGATTTTACCAGACTGACAGCGATCTGTGCCGATTCCTTCATCACGTCGCCCAACTGCCCGGTGATGGTCAGTTTGCCGGTACCTTTCATTTCTTTCGTTTCGATGTAGAGCACGTCTCCGCCGACCTGGGTCCAGGCCAGTCCGGTTACCACGCCGGGTTCCGCGCTGTCACGGACGGTTTTCTGCCGGATGGGACTGATGTCCAGATATTCCCGCAGATCCTCCGCCGTCACGCAGATCGGAGTTTTCGCACCTTTTATTAGGCGCACCGCCGCGCTGCGGCAGATGCTGTCGATGCGGTTCTTCAGGCTCCGGACGCCGGATTCTCTGGTGTACTCTGAGATAATGTGCGCGACGGCGTCCTCACTGATCGTCAGGGCTCCCTCCGGCAGACCGGCGGAACGCATGGCTTTCGGCATCAGGTGCTTCTGTGCGATCTGCTGCTTTTCAATGGGGGTATAGCTCTGGAAGGGGATGACTTCCATGCGGTTGAGAAGCGGCTCCGGGATGGTTTCAACGCTGTTAGCCGTGCAGATGAACATCACATCGCTTAGATCAAAGGGCACATTCAGATAGTGGTCTGTAAACGAGAAATTCTGCTCCGGATCCAGTACCTCCAGCAGTGCGCTGGCCGGATCTCCGTTGTAGGAGGCGGAGAGCTTGTCGACCTCGTCGAGTACCATGACCGGATTGGAGACGCCGGCCTTCTGGATGCCGTCCAGGATCCGGCCGGGCATTGCGCCGATATAGGTGCGCCGGTGGCCGCGGATGTCGGCCTCGTCCCGGACACCGCCGAGGCTGACCCGGACATATTTCCGGTCCAGTGCCTTTGCGATGCTCTGACCGATGCTGGTCTTGCCGGTACCCGGTGCGCCTACAAACAGCAGGATCGAACCGGACTGAGAGCCGTTCAGCTGGATCACTGCCAGCTGCTCAAGAATGCGCTTTTTGACCTTGTCCAGACCAAAATGCTCCCGATCCAGGATCTCCTGGGCTTCGTCCAGCTGAATCGTCTTTGCCGCCTCTTTCTTCCAGGGCAGAGATGCCATAAATTCCAGATAGTCCGTCAGCATTCCGGATTCCGCGCTGTTCTGGCCCTCGTTTTTCAGACGGCTGAGCAGCTTGTCGGCTTCCTGACGCGCGGTTTCGTTCAGATCCGCCTCCTGAAGCTTCCGTTCCAGCTTTTGCAGGTCCGTCAGCGACTCCGGATGCATTTCATCCAGCTCCTTCTGGAGGTATTCGATCTGCTTGCGGATGGCCGCCTCCCGGTAGGTTCGCTGATGCTCCTCCTCCTGGGCAGACTGAGCCTTGTGCTGGACCTTTAACAGTTCCAGACTCTCGTAGATCATGTCCTCCAGACGGTCGAAGCGTTTCTGCCGGCTGTCCTCCTCCAGCAGGGCATAGCGGGAGGTATTGTCTGCGCTCATCCACGGCGACATGGCCGCGCCCACGTCGCCCAGCGTCTGAAAGACCACCACGAATTGCCGCAGCACAGGCCCCCACTGTTGATCCCTGGAGTATTCCAGCAGCGCGTCTTTTACTGCCGTCACCCGGCGGGCGGCGTCCGTCTCGTCCAGGTCCATCGTATCCGGCCTCCTGGATACGGTGAGCTCGATGGTCTTATCGGGATAGACATAGACTTCGTCCAGTTCCACCCGGTGAGTCAGGTGAATGACCAGATAACCCTGTTCATTGATCTCCTCGATGGAGCCGGATACGCCGATGGGGTAGAAGCTGTCTCCGATGATCTCTGTCCGCGGGAGTTCCTGTTTTGCCACAATCACCGTGACCTTTTCTCCGGCGGCAGGCGCGCGCCCGGTCATGCGCTGATATTGATCTGTGCGGAAATACAGCCTGGAATCCGGAACGGTGATCATATTGTAAACCGGTAATACTGCCATAGGGCTCATCCTTTCTAAAACTGGCACTCGGGACTCGCGAGTGCTAATTCGATAGTGAAAAAAATGCTCCGGAACGGAGTTGACTTTTGACAGGAGAAAAGGTATCATAAAAGAAACTTTTACAGATGTCAACCTTTGGCGCCATGATAGCACATAGCTTTACAGTTGTCAAGGTTTGTTTGTAAACAATGTATGAACGGGGTGTTGTTATGTATTGCGGGTGCAATCCCACCGCGCTCTCCTCCCAGATGCAGATCTCCCGGACGCTGACCCGGCTGATGCTCGAAAAGCCCTTTGCCTCGGTCAGCGTCAGCGAGCTTTGCCGTGCGGCAGGCGTATCCCGGCCCACCTTCTATTCGCTGTTCAGTTCCATGGAGAATGTAGTACTCTTTACGCTGCAGGAAAAAGCCTGTGAGCTGCCCTGCGAGCCCGAAGGCTCCTCGCTGGATCAGCTTTGCGGGTGCTACAGCCGGTATATTACGGACAACCGGGACCTGCTGAAGCTGCTGGTCGAAAACAACGTGAGCTATCTGCTGTACAACAGCATCTATGATTCCGTGCTTTCCTGCGGCAGACAAGCGGCAATGCCGGATCCGTACCGCCGATATGCGGCGCATTTTATCGCCGGGGGGATTTCGGGCATCGTCCGTCAGTACTGTGGGGAGGAACCGCCGGTTCCTGCAGAAGTGCTGTATGAAACCATGCGAAAGCTCTTTTCCGGGCAATTTGATCTGTAACCCACAGCGGAGCCGTTCTGAGGCTCCGCTGTTTAACAAAAGTTAAAGGGACGGCAGAAAACGGATTGTTTCCCGGAGGGAAATCAGGTATGATATAAGGGGCATCTGGAGATGCCCGTGACGAGGGAAATGGAGGAGTCTTGGCAATGAAGAGATTGTTCCTGCTCCTGATGGTTCTGCTGTTCCTGACCGGATGCACATCGCAAGCGCCGGCACAGTGGATGCCCTCGGAAGGATCGTAGCGGAGAACGATGTCGCCGCCTGGGACGGGTTTGAGGAATCTGGGCAGTATGATCCGGCCGGTGAGAGCCTTCGGAAGTATTTTCCGATCCGGATTGAATGAGACAGAAGAGGCAGGATGCGATGAGATTTAAACATACAAAGCGTCCGGGGTTTCTCCTTGGATTGATTGACTTCTTCACGGCGGGGCTGTTTTTTCTGCTTTATATGCCCTTCGGTGGTCTGCAGGAGGAACTTGATGAGATTCTCGGCCGAAGGACACAGCGGTACTGGGTTGCGTATCTGCTCGGAATCCCGACGCTGTTCCTCTATACCCTGGTCTGGATGGCACGAATTTCGGAGGAACTGAAGGAGATTGCGCTTTCGATGGGGATTGAGGGACCCCACACGTCCTGGTGGCATATGTTCGGGTGGAATGTATTCGGGGTTTTGTTTTTTGGCCCGATGATCGCGACCCACCGGTTTTTCAGGACGCTGAATCGGATCGAGATCGAGCTGAACAGAAGGCAGGAAACCCCAAAGTGCGGTGAAAGCCTCCCGGGTCCGTCCGATTAAAAAACAAAACGGCATCTAAAAAACGCGGGAAACCGGAAGAAAGTGCGGCAGCCAAAAGGGCTGCCGCACTTCGTTTTCGCGTTTAATCGTCGATCACGTCGCCGCCATACTGGCGGTTCTGGGGAAGGATCACGTCAAATTTGTTGTAGCCGGGGGAGTAAGTGTTCTCCTCATCCATGTGGGTGTAGGGAACCGGTGGATCCACCGTGTGCTGGACCGTTTGCCACAGACTCCACTCCTGATGGCGGGAGACCTTGTCTGTCCGCGGAGGACCGTGATCCGCGTTCTTCGGCGCGCTGACAGCGGGGCCGAGATCGCCGCTGGCCTTGCAGCGGTCATACATTTTTCTGGCCCAGTTTTCTGCGTCCATGGAGCCGGCAATGTCCGGGCAGACCTGCTCGTGGGCCCACCACCATTTTCCGTCATGATAGACGAAGTCTGAGCCGTAACGCTCCCAGAGCCATCCGCCGGAGCGGTGCTGGCCGTCCCGGCCGAATCGGTTCATCATGGTTCCCGGGGTCAGATACCAGCTCCGGGCGGTTTTGCCGTCGTCCGCCACCTCGATGACAGGAGAGGCCAGCACGTGGCTGGCGCCCCAGTTCGTGGAGCGGCGGTCGTGGCCGTCCATCTCATGGCCGAACCAGCCGGTAAAGCGGGCGGAGCCGAACATCTCGTCCGCGGCGGGGCCGCAGTGGGCCTTGAACATCTCGTCATAGCCGATGAGCCGGCCCCATCCGTGGCCCCAGGTGGTGTCTGTGGAGCGGAGCCAGAAGACGCCGTATTCCTCCCGGCCGAAGTTTACGCCGTGGAGGTATGCATGACGGCCCTTGAGCTCCTCCACCATCTGACCGGCGGCCACGTTGAAAATGCGCTGCTCTCTGGATAGTTTCGTATTCATAGTTCGTGACTCCTTTCTCAGATGATCCGGTCGTAGTATTTCTTGCCGATCTTGCCCCGAGGACCGTAGCCTTCTTCTTCCTCATAGGTCTTGTAGGGAGCGGGCATATCCCAATAGATATACTCCCAGCCGTAGAGGTCGTTGTAAACATCGCTGGCCTTGGTGGGCGTTCCATGATGCCGAGTGAAGACGGCGTCATCCTCCGGGGAGAGGATCCGGGGCAGGGAACCGTAGTCCTTTCCCGCCTCCATAGAGAAGTCGTGCTCGTAAACCAAATGCCAGATCCGCCAGTCGTCCCCCTCCTTGATCAGCTCAATGAAGCACAGACCCACTTCAAAAAAGCTCTCGGAGCTGCCGTCGGGCTTTCCGGTGGACTCCATGCCCACGTCGTAGCAGAGATAGCGGGCGGTTTGACCGTCATCGGCAATATAGAGCAGGGGAGTGGTGCAGTCGTGCAGAAGCGTTTTGCCCAGACCCAGATCCGCACCGGTATAGCCCTTTTCGGGCCGGGCGTCCTGGAAGGCTTTGAGATCCGCCTTGCATTCGTCCTCATATTCGGCCACAAAGTGCCTTACTACTTCGTCATAGCCCACATAGAAGCCGTTGTTTTCCCCCCAGGAGGCGTCCCGGCGGTTGTGGGTTTTACGAACCCAGCAGTTCTCCAGCGCCTCCCGGCGCTCGCCGTTGGACCAGGCGTACATAAAGCGGGCCACCAGATCCTGAATGTATTCCTTTTCCCACATCCGGACGATGTATTCGTCGTCGGTATAGAGTTTTCGGTTCTCTTTATACATACTGCATCCTCCTCTCACATCCCGTAGCTGAACGTATCGGCAAAGGTCTCATAGGGCTCCGGGACCTTGGGAGACTTTGTAAAAGGCCGGTCGGTATAGTAGTTTTCCATAAGAACGGCCTTTACGGTGGGTTCCGGCATGCGGAAGTCTGCCATATCGGCATATGCTGCCACCTCAGGGAACTGCTCCGGTGTCTGGCCAAAGGGCGTACCGCACTGGACGTCCACGTTCCGTAGCCACTGCATATGCCAGATCTTCCACTGTCCGTCTTCCAGAATGAAGTCCGCCGCAGCCCATCCGAAGAGCCAGTAGGCGACGGGACCGGAGGTGGTGATCCGGTTATAGGAGCCTCGGATATTGAAAAGTCCCTTGGCGGTCTGGCCGTCATCGGCAATCTCGATCACATGGGAATCCACGGGAATATAGCTCATCACGCCGACGCCCTTGAGCGCCTCGTCCGTCAATTCTGCCAGCTTTTCTGGGAAGTCCTTCTGCACGCATTTGGCGGACAGCATGATCTCCTCGTCCAGGGCCTGATAGTAACCGGCTACAGCGTCCGGCCCCACATACCAGCCCTCGTTTACGCCAAGGCATACATCCTCCCGTCCGGACCAGTAGCGGGCGTAGATCTGCCCCTCCTCCCGGACGGAGTAGTCCGCAGAGATTCTGCCCATCAGGTTGCGGATGTCACGGCGCCATTCCAGCCGCTCCAGCATAGCATCAGGGTGTAGGTTTTTCATACGCATCGTCCTCCTTTTCTGTATTGAAATGCGATGTTCTGCCGGAATCATTATAATACGGGGAAGGATATTTGTAAACAGGAACTTTGTATACGAAGCAATAGAGCATAGCCTGAAGGCTATGCTCTTTGACTTAAATAATCATTGGACAGAATTATGGAAAAAAGATATAATTAAAATAGAAATAAGAAGAATTTGTGAAGAGAACGCTGTATGCTTCTCAACGCAGAAACTACGGCTGCCTGTCCCGCAGCAGATTGCTGACGTCCCGGTCAATGCTCTGGATGAAATAGCGCGCATATTCCGCAAAATCGGAAAACCCGGATTTTTCCAAGGCAGCGTCCTGGTTCTGGCGCCTGCCGCTCAGACAGATGGTTCGGTAGCATTTTGGCTCGTCCACCAGCCGGATCCTCTGCTGGGTCTCCGGCGGCAGGTTGTTCCAGTTGTTGAGCACCATGTGGGCGGGCATCAGGGTGCAGACCCCCAGTTCATTGACCAACTGATGGACGATCTGGGACCTTGTGGACCGATAGACGATATTCGGAACAAAATGGGCTTCGCTGCAGCATCGGAGATAGGTGGCGTTGAGATCTTTGCCACCCTCGAAAATCCCGAACCTGGCGGACTCATAGTCGGCCAGCCGCACCGGGGATGCAGGCGGGTCCATGCTCTCCGGCACCACCAGCAGGAGGGGCTCCCGGATGGAAACAATGGGCTCTATTTCCGGATGATCCACCGGGAAAAGCGTCAGAGCGAAATCGGCGTGATCATTGAGCAGCATAGTCAGCACGTTTTCCGGTGTCTCGTTGATTTCAATCACAGGGAGATCCGGGTGCAGCTTTACATACTGCTCCACCATCATGCTGGGAATTCCAAAAAACGTGGACACCATCCGCAGACCGCGGTTTTCCCCGGTCTTCATGGATTCCAGATACTGCTGCCCCCGCTCCAGCGCGTCGAGCGCCTGGTTGACGTACACCAGAAAGGATCCGCCGTAGGGGTTGAGCTCCAGCCGGGATGGGCGCCGGTCGAAAAGCTGAACGCCCAGATCCGTCTCCAGCCGTTTAATGACCTTGCTGAGCGTCGGCTGGGTAATGTGCAGACGTTCGGCGGCTTCGGTGATATTCTGTGTTTCCGCCGCCACACGGAAATAGTACAGCTGATTGAGTTCCATGGGGCCCTCCTTCCCGGATCCCCTCGGGGATCGGATGATAGGCTTATTATATCACAGGAAATTCCGCGCTGTAAAGAAGCGCTGAATATTATAGAAAAGGAGATAAGACAATGAAAAAGTACTTAGCACTGCTTTTAACCGTGGCGCTTTGCCTGAGCATGTTTGCCGCCTGCGGCGGAAGTGCTGCCGAAGCTCCCGCGTCCGCTCCTGCGGCGGAGGGTTCTGCTGCGGCAGAGGCTCCTGCGGCGGAGGCTCCTGCGGCAAATGCGCAGCCTGCCGTGGAGGTCGTGGAGCAGGAGGCGCTCCCCGCAGAAGAGGAGATCGCTGTGCCCACGGAGCCTGTCACCGTGACCATCGGTTCCACCTATCCCCGGTTTGTGGGCGTGTTCGACATGATGCAGATCGCCAACGATCAGTTGGCTCTGCCCGCCGGATATCTGGCCTTTGACACGCTGATCCGTATGGACGTGTTGGAAGACGGCACCCAGGACTATTACTCCGACATCCTTGAGGACTACTATGTCACCGACGACGAGAAGAACATGGTCTTTGTTCTGAAGCCCGGCGTCCTGTTCTCCAACGGCGAAGAGATGGACGGCTATGACATCATCTGGTCCCTGCAGCGCAAGGGCGCACATCCCCGTCTGATGGGCGACTATCAGATGTTTGACTTCGAGAACGCCACCGTGGACGGCTACACCACCACCATTCCTCTGAACTCCTATCGCGGCGACTGGCGGGTCATCATCGAGGCTGCCGTCGTCATGAACAAGGACTGGATCGAGGAGCATGGCGGCGACAACTTCGACTACACCGATCCCACGCTGGTCTGCGGCTCCGGTCCTTATCAGGTCACGGAGTACGTGGCCGATGACCATGTGACCTACGAGAAGCGGGAAGACTGGTGGCAGAAGGATACCGCCTCCGCCGCGGTCGCCCAGCCCCAGACCATCATCACCAAGTCCTATGCGGACGCCTCCACCATGCTGGTTGACTATCAGAACGGCGTGTTGGACGCCGTCATGGGTATCACCGAGACCCAGTACACTCAGATCCAGAACGATCCGGCTCTGGGCACCGCCGCCGCCAAGTCCTCCAAGTCCGTGGTGGAGCTGATCCTGGACGTGGACAACACCCCTGAGCTGGCGGATGTGGAGCTCCGCAAGGCCATTGCCATGGGCACCAACATTGAGGATCTGGCCATTGTCGGCTACGGCGCGCTGGGCATCCTCCCCGTGGGCATGTTCTCCGCCGATTCCCAGTTCGCTTCTGAAGGCTATACCTTCGAGTACAACCCCGAAGAAGCCGCCAAGATCGTCAAGGACCTGGGATACGAGGGCCTGACGCTCCCCTTCATCTGCGATACCGGCACGGCCGAGATGGCTGAGGTCTGGCAGGAGCAGATGCGGGCCATCGGCATCACCATCGACCTTCAGCCCTATGACGTCATGACCTGCATCCAGTACTGGCTCACCCCGGGCGCCACTGCCTTCCAGTTCCAGGGCAGCGACAACGCCAACATCCCCGGCGACCCCTCCACGCTCCTCAACAACATGTGTGAGACCACCGATCTGGCCTGCATGCGGAAGCAGGGTGCCGAATGGAACGATATCGTGATCCGCGGCCGCAACGGCGCCACCACGGAAGAACGCCGGGAGATCTACAAGGAGCTCCAGCAGTACAACCTGGACAACGTCTACTGCGTGCCTGTGGTGGAATGGCTCAGCGCCTACGCCTACGGCGCCAACGGCGTTGTGAAGGATATGATCTTCGTTGCGCCTGAGAGCTGCAACCTCCGCCGGATCCTGGTGGGATAACTCGATAGCGACAGAACGATCTGAACTCTGATTATTCATTCGTATGACAAATACGGAGCTCCGGAGCCTGTGACCCGGGCCCGGAGCTCCGACTGTTATTCCTGGTGTGAGATAGGAGAATTATCATGCTGAGATTTATTGGCAGACGGCTGCTTGTGATGATTCCGGTCCTCCTGGGCGTGCTGATCATCGTATACGCACTGAGCTGCTTTATGCCCGGAGACCCGGTCATCAACAAACTGGGAACACAAAACTATACCCAGGAACAGTATGACGCCATGGAGCATCAGCTTGGCCTGGATCAGCCGTTTGTGGTCCGCCTTGGCAGCTACCTGTGGGGTGTAGTGACCCGGCTGGACCTGGGTGAGAGCTACGCCACCAACCGGCCGGTGACCGAATCTCTGGCCCAGCGGGTGGGCGTGAGTATCCAGCTGGGCTTGATGAGTCTGTGTCTGGCGGGCATTTTGGGTATCCCAATCGGTATTTTTTCTGCGGTCCGGCAGAACACGATACCGGACTATACCATTACCACGCTGTCCATTATTCTGGCGTCATTGCCGGGCTTCTGGCTGGCCATGGAGGCAATCCTGATCTTCTCGGCCAAGCTCCAGATCCTGCCGGCGTCCGGTCTGACCTCCTGGAAGCATTACATCATGCCAGTGGTCTGCGCCTCCATGATGACGCTGGCCTCTCTGGTTCGTATGACCCGAAGCTCTATGCTGGAGGTGATCCGGCAGGATTATATCCGCACGGCCCGTTCCAAGGGCATGAAGGAGACCCGGGTCATCTTCAAGCATGCGCTGAAAAACGCGCTGATCCCGGTGATCACCGTCCTGGGCAACCAGGTGGGAATGGTGGTGGGCGGCTCCATCATCATTGAGACCATCTTCAATATTCCCGGTATGGGCTCGCTGATGCTCAGCGCCATCAATCAGCGGGATTATCCCGTTATCATGGGCGTGACGCTGGTTACATCCGTGTTTGTGTGCATCTGCAACCTGGTGGTGGACATTGTCTACAGCCTGGTGGATCCGCAGATCCGCAGCCAGTTCGTTTCCGGCAAGAAGCGCGGCGGGAAAGAGAAAACGGAAAAGGAGGCGGCGGCATGAATGCACAGAAGAACTCCGGTTCCATGGAGAAGCTCCGTAAAAGCAGTCAGTGGAAGGACGTCTGGATCCGTCTCCGCCGCAATAAGCTGGCCATGGTAGGCATGGTCATTGCGGTTCTCCTGGCGTTGATGGCGATATTTGCTCCCGTCATTGCGCCCTATGACTATCAGGTTCAGAGTATTGCCGAACGGCTCCAGATGCCCTCGGCCCAGCACCTGATGGGCACCGACAATATGGGCCGTGACATTCTCTCCCGTTTGATTTACGGCGGTCGGATCTCCCTGCTGGTGTCCCTGCTGGCGGTGATCGTTTCTCTGGTGATCGGCGGCCTTCTGGGGGCTGTGTCCGGTTACATGGGCGGCAAAGTGGACGCCGTGATCATGCGCCTGATGGACATTCTCATGGCGATCCCGGGCATTCTCATGGCGGTGTGTATTTCAGCCGCCCTGGGCGGCGGCGTCTGGCAGACCGCCCTGGCCATTGCCGTGGCAGGCATCGCCGGCGTATGCCGCCTGGTCCGCGGACAGACGCTGACCCTGCGGAATCAGGAATACATCGAGGCGGCCAGGGCCTCCGGTTCCGGCACGCTCCGGATCCTCCTGAGCAACATCATACCGAACTGCCTTGCGCCCATTATCGTCAACACCACCATGAGCATCGGCGGCAACATCATGATGATCTCCGCTCTGAGCTTTGTGGGCCTGGGCGTACAGCCGCCCATTCCCGAATGGGGCGCGATCCTGAACTCCGGGCGGGAATACGTCAGCACCTTCTGGCCGCTGATCACGTTCCCGGGCATTGCCATTGCGCTTACCATGTTCGGCTTCAACGTCTTCGGCGACGGACTCCGGGACGCGCTGGATCCGAAGCTCAAGCAGTAAGGAGGGCCACGGATGAAAGTATTGGAGATCAAAGATCTTGTAATTGAATACCAGACCATGGACGGAACGGTCCATGCGGTCAACAACATCAATCTGGACCTGGAGGAAGGGGAGACCTTGGGACTGGTCGGCGAGACCGGTGCGGGAAAAACCACCACTGCCTTGGGTGTTCTCCGGCTGATCCCCGATCCCCCCGGCGTCATCAAGTCCGGCCAGATTCTGCTGAAGGGCAAGGACATCATGAGCATGTCCGGCGAAGAACTGCGGGCCATGCGGGGCGACGAAATCAGCATGATCTTCCAGGACCCCATGACCGCGCTGAACCCTGTCCTGACCGTGGGAGAGCAGATCGCGGAGATCTACTTCCTGCACAACGAATGCTCCCGGGCGGAGAGTATGGAAAAGGCCAGGGAGATGCTGGAGATGGTCGGCATTCCCGGCGAGCGTGCGGATGAATATCCTCACCAGTTTTCCGGCGGCATGAAGCAGCGGGTGGTCATTGCCATTGCGCTGGCCTGCCAGCCTGCCCTGATCATCGCCGATGAGCCCACCACGGCTCTGGACGTGACCATTCAGGCCCAGGTCCTGGACATGATGAAGAATCTCAAGGACCAGCTGGAGACCGCCATGCTGCTGATCACCCACGATCTGGGTGTAGTGGCGGAGGTCTGCGACAAGGTTGCCATCATGTACGCGGGAGAGATCGTGGAATACGGCACGCTGGAGCATATCTTCAACCACACGATGCACCCTTATACCATGGGCCTGTTCAACTCCCTGCCGTCTCTGGACAAGGATGCAGACCGGCTGCGCCCCATCCATGGCCTGATGCCGGATCCTACGGACCTTCCTTCGGGCTGCCCGTTCCACCCCAGATGCCCCTATGCCCGGCCGGAATGCGCCGAATCCCATCCCGAACTCCGGGACTACGGCAACGGCCATCTTGCCCGCTGCCTGTTCTGCGACGGACAACTGGGAGCGGAGAATACTGCGGAAGAGGAAAAGCCTGCCATGGCTGCTGCAACGGAAAAGGAGCAGACCCTGGACGTGCTGCTGGAAGCGGTGCACCTGAAGAAGTATTTCCAGACCCGGGGCGGACTTCTGCACGCGGTGGACGATATCTCCTTCACGATCGAGCGGGGCAAAACCCTTGGCGTTGTGGGCGAATCCGGCTGCGGAAAGTCCACGCTGGGCCGGGCTCTCATCGGACTGAACGAGGCCACTGACGGCCAGGTGCTCTTTGAGGGCCAGGATGTGACCCATCTCAAGGGCAGGGAACGCCGGAAGTTCCTGACGAATATGCAAATGATCTTCCAGGATCCATTCTCCTCACTGGATCCGAGAAAGACAGTGTTTGAACAGATCGCTGCGCCGCTGCGGATCAACAAGGTCTGCAGGAACAAGCGGGAGCTGGAACAGCGGGTTGCGGATCTGATGGAGACCGTGGGCCTCGCCCGGCGGCTGACATACTCCTATCCCCATGAGCTTGACGGCGGCCGCCGCCAGAGGATCGGCGTGGCCCGGGCGCTTGCGCTGGAGCCGAAGTTCATCGTCTGTGACGAGCCGGTCTCGGCGCTGGATGTCTCCATTCAGGCACAGGTGCTGAATCTGCTTCAGGATCTGCAGGCGGCCAAGAATCTGACCTATATTTTTATCACCCATGATCTTTCGGTGGTTCGTCATATCTCAGACGACATCATGGTGATGTATGTGGGATGCATGGTGGAAAAGTGCGCGTCCCATGAGCTTTTTGACTATCCGCTGCACCCCTATACCAAGGGTATGCTCTCGGCGGTGCCCATTCCCAGCATCAATATGGAGAAGAAGCGGATCATCATGCAGGGCGAGCTGACCAGCCCGGTCAATCCCAAGCCCGGCTGCCGGTTTGCCAACCGCTGCCCCTATGCCACGGACGAGTGCCGCAGTGTACAGCCCGCCGTGGAGGAGGTCCGGCCCAATCATTTCGTGGCCTGCCATCATGTGCGGGAGATCAACGGACTGTAACCGGGAGCAGCATTTCCCGGTTCCTGAAATGCAGCGATAAGACAGACAGTGCCTGGTCTGTCAGACCAGGCACTTTTCCTGCAGAAAAATATTATGGATTAGAAACGAAAGGGGTTTGAGTATGATCGAAAAAACCGTTGCGGACACCTGGCTTCTGGCCGAAACAGTCCGGCTGGACCGTCTGACTGTGGAAGAGGGCGGAAGCATTCAGGCGCCCGCAGGTAAGTTTGTGACCATGACCGTTGGAGGCATAGGAAGGCCCATCGCTCCTGGAACCTATACGGGGGACATTGTCCTGAGCGTTGCGGATTTGTACCACATGCCGCCCCACGGACTGATGCGCGCGATGGGACGGTCCGAGGAGTTTCGGAATGCGCTGGTGATCACCGGCAATCAGGTAGCAGAGGCCCAGTCCGTGCCTGCACTCCTGCGCCGCGGAGAGGCGGACGGCAAATGCGCGAGGAATGTCCGGATCGCCAGCAGCGAGGAATCCTTCAACGGTATCCTGGTCACCGGCGACAGCACATATGAGATCAGCAACGCGGACATTGAACTCGATGGATTCGGCGCCAATGATTTCATGGGCGTGGGCGCCGGCGTAACCGCCATTGACAATGCCCATGTGACCATGAACGATTCCCGGATCGTCATGCACGGCGTCACCCGCTGCGCCGTCCATGTAGGCGGCGACAGTGTGTTCACAGCCAACAACTGCTCCTTCCTCAACCACAGTCCCGACGATCAGGAATGGATCGGGGATTTCTCCTGGGGCGTGGGCTTTGTGGGATGCAACCGGCTGGTTCAGCTCTGCGACAACGGCACGGCATACTATAATCATTGTGATTTCGACACCAATGGATGGGGCGTGGCGTCCATTGACGGCCATGACAAGGCGGTTTCCTACTTTTTCAAGGACTGCCGCATGAACCTTTCCGGTACAAATGCCCATGGGTACGGTTCCTTCTGCATCGGCGACCGGAATGTGGTCTCCTTCGATAACTGCAAGGTCCATGTCAACGGCTACTCCCTGATCGTTCGGGGCATGACCGGCAACGCCCGGGCAGAGGTGAAAAACGGAACCGAGTTCACCGGGGAGCGTTTCGGCATCCTGTGCGTGGGCGATTACCACACGCCTGTGACCATCCACGATTCCACCATCGACACGGACCGGGCTGCCATTGTGGTGAAGGGTTCCGCCACGGAATTTGACATCCGCAATTCTGTATTGCAGGCCGGGGACAACGTCATCCTTCAGCTCATGGACAACGACGAGGCCGGCATGTTCATCAAGACTGTGAAGATCCCTGTGGGCAGACAGGATGTGTACGATCCCTCCCGTGACCTGTATGCAGTGGATCCGGAAAATGATGTGATTCTGAATCTGACGGATATGAAGGTGTTCGGCAACTTCTTCAACTCCACCACCAATCTGCATATGGAGAAGGAGGCTGTTGCCGGGCGGAGCGGAAAGGTCACCTTCGGCGGCATGTTCGACCCGAAGCCGGACTCCGACTCCATCAGCTTCCTGGATGATATCCCCGAGGAAAAGCAGACCGAGAAACAGAACTATGACGACGGCCTGCGCGGCCCCAAGAATCTGATCCTGAATCTGAACAACACCAGAATTGAGGGCCAGATCAGCTCGGCGGCCGCCGCCTATCGGGACGGCCTGACCGAGATCGAGGAGGACCTTCGGCTCGAAATGAGCAACATCACCCAGACCGCCGCGCCCACCGTCAACAACGGCGTCCATGTCTGCATGGATACGAACAGCACCTGGGTGGTCACGGATACCAGCTATCTGACGAAGCTGGAGCTGGGAAGAGCATCTGAGGTCAAAGCCCCGGCCGGGAAGACCCTGACCATGACCGTGGACGGGAAGGAAACGGAACTGCTCCCCGGGGGGTGCTATCAGGGATATATTGTGCTGACAATTGCCTGAGCGCACGAAAAATAAACGAAAAGGAATGTTGTTCATGCAATATCCAAAGCTGTTTGAGCCGCTGAACGTGGGCTCTGTGACCTTCAGGAACCGGATCATATCAGCGCCGAATATGATGTCCGCCCTGAACCCGGACGGGTCTCCCACGGAATACATGGTAGGTTACTATGAGGAAAAGGCAAAGGGTGGCGCAGCCGTCGTTACCGTGGGAGACACCCCGGTGGAGGAGCGGGGGTTCACGACGCCCCGGCATCCGATCCTGGACAGGACCACTGTGCAGAAGTGGAGCGAGGTGGCCCGGGCCATCCGGCAGCACGGGGCCATCGCCTCGCTGGAACTCAATCACGGCGGCCGCATCTCCAATGAGGCGGTTACCGGCTTTACACCGCTGGGCCCAATGGACGAAGTGAAAGCCAACGGCACGAAGGTGAAGGCGGCCGACGAGGCGGATATTCAGGAGCTTGTGGACGCCTTTGCCGATACCGCGGCCCTGGCCAAAATGACAGGATATGAGATGGTGCTGCTCCACGGGGCCCACGGATGGCTGTTGGATCAGTTCCTGTCCCCCAAGTGGAACCGCCGGACAGACCGGTTCGGCGGAAGTCTGGAGAACCGGGCCCGGCTGCCGCTGATGGTCATTGATGCGGTTCGCAAGGCCGTTGGCCCCCGGTTCCCCATCGAGTACCGGGTGGGCCTGGAGCTGATTGAGGGCGGACTGGGTCTGGAGGATATGATTGCCTTCTGCAAGCTCATTGAGGATAAGGTGGACCTGATCCAAATCTCTGCCGGTCTGGACACGGATCCCAACTTTGCGGTGAAGACTCATCCCACCATGTTCCTGCCCCACATGGTCAATATCGAGACCTCTGCAGCGGTGAAGGCGGCGGTGACAAAATGCCCCGTGGCGGTGGTGGGATCCATCACATCCCCGGAGGAGGCGGAGTATGTGCTGTCCTCCGGAAAAGCGGATGCCGTGGCCATGACCCGGAGCCTCATCGCCGATCCTCACCTGCCCAACAAGGCCCGCCAGGGGAGACCGGAGGACATCCGGCCCTGTCTCCGGTGCCTGGACTGCCTGACGGGCCTCCAGACCAAGACTCAGATGGCCTGCGCGGTCAATCCCCGCACCGGCCACGAATTCCGGCTGGATGCCACGGAAAAGCCCGCGGATCGGAAGAAAACGGTTCTTGTTGTGGGCGGAGGTCCCGGCGGTATGCAGGCTGCTGTTACTGCCGCAGACCGGGGCCACCGGGTGATCCTGGCGGAGAAGACCGATTCTCTGGGCGGCCTTTTGAAATTCACGGACTTTGACACTTTGAAATCCGATCTGAAGCGGCTGAAGGACTACCTGATCTGCCAGGTGGAGAAGCGGGACATTGAGGTTTGCCTGAACACCGCGGTCACGCCGGAATATGTGATGGAACTGAAGCCGGATGCGCTTTTGATCGCGGCGGGATCCGACCCGGTCAGATTCCCGTTGCCTGGGATCGAAACGGCGCAGCATGCCACCACCGCTTATACAAATCTTGATAGCCTCGGAGAGACCGTGGCGGTCATGGGCGGCGGCCTGGTGGGCTGTGAAACGGCGCTGTTCCTGGCGGAAACCGGCCGGGATGTGACCATCATCGAGATGCAGAAGGAGATCGCGCCGGAGGCTAACTGGATGCACAAGGTGGGCATGATGCAACGGTTCGGGGAGACCCCCAGCCTGCACGTAAAAACCGGCCTGCGCTGCATGGCGGTGACGGAGAACGGTGTGGAGTGCCAGGATGCCGAGGGGAACACCGTTCTGATTCCGGCGAAGAGCAAAGTCTACGCCTTCGGCCAGCGGAGCGTTCCCACGGCGGAACTTCAGGCGCTGGATGTACCGGAGATCCGGGTCATCGGCGACTGCCGCCTGGTGGGCAAGACCAACGGCGCCATTTTTGACGGCTACCATGCCGCCATGGATCTTTAAGAAATACTTGGAATGGAGGTATGCAAGATGGAAGTGACTCCCTTTGAACTGGAACGGCTTCTCGAAAAGAAAATGGCGGAGCGGGCGGTTCAGAATCTCATCGGACGATTCTGCCACCTGAACACCGCCCGACGGGATCAGGACATTCTGGATATCTGGTCCAAGGCGCCTGATGCGCGGATCGAACAGCCCTGGGGCGTCTATGACGGAACGGAGGGCGTCCGGCGGTTTTTCACGGAGGAAATGCCCGCCCATGACGATCTGGAGGCCAGACGGGGCGACCTGTCTGTGGATTGCCTGTCCACGGCGGTCATCGAAGTTGCCACCGACGTCAAGACCGCCCGGGGGGCCTGGTTCTCCCAGGGGATCCGGACGGACAAAAAGGATGGAGAGCCCCTGTGCCGCTGGTACTGGACCAAGCTGGCCGCAGACTTCATCTATGAGGACGGGACATGGAAGATCTGGCATATGGCGGTGTTCCCGCTGCTGGAGGCGGACTATGAAACGCCCTGGTATGAGATGCCTAAACTGACGCAGGAGGCCTTTGCCAAGTACAAGGCAGACCGCGCGCCGACGGCGCGGTATCTCTGGAGTTTCCATGAGGATAACAACTATCCGCTGGGGCATCCGGCCACTCCGAAGCCCTATGACAATTTCGACCTGGAAGTCGGCTACGGATATTAAGGAGGTGCCGAAGATGATGACCTATGAAGAGATGTATCACGCCTATCAGAAGCTGGAGGCGGCGGACCAGATCCGGAACCTGGTGTCGAATTACTGCTTTGAGCACAACTGCGCCCTGCAGATGCGCTACTACAGGAATTGGTCCAAGCGGGAGGACATCCGGCATGAAATGCCCTGGGGCAACACCACTGGCCACCGGAATCTGGAGTACAACAACCCCTGGCACGACGTGGTCCGGCACCCGGACGATGCCGAAAATATGAAGGGCGGCGCCATGTTCATCCACTCCACCACCACGCCGGTGATCGAAGTGGCGGACGATCTGAAGACCGCCCGGGCGGTGTTCCTGTCTCCCGGCTTTGAGGGAATCGCCGCCAAGAAGATGGGAACCTGGGCCAACAGCAAATACGCCTATGAGTTCCTGTTTGAAGACGGGGAATGGAAGGTCTGGAAATGCCGGATCTTCCCGGTATTCCGCAACGACTACTTTGACGACTTCGGCGCTGTGGCGGAAGAGGACATGACCAAAAAGAAGCGGGTGGGCATGGAGGATTTCCATGATTTCTTCCGGTATGGCCCGGACGTGATCATGCCCAGAAATGAGCCGGATCCGCCCAGACCCTATGACACATGGGAACCCGGCTGGAACTTCGGAACAGATTGAGGAGGGAAACGACATGAATATGCAGGACAATAATGCCTATGATAAACCCGCCGAGGGGGCCGCTCCCGGGGAGCGTTTCAACCATATCGAGAATCCGAAGCGCACCCAGGAAGAGATGAGCCTGGAGTTTGAGCGGCTCACAGCGGCAAAGATCTGCGAAAATCTGGCAGGCAGCTTTTCCTATCTGTTCTCTGCGAACCGGATGCAGGAGGTCTCCGATCTCTTTGCCCATACGGATACGGACCGGATCACCATGCCTTACGGCGTTTACAAGGGGGCAGATGCAGCGGATCGATGCTTCCTCAGGGATATGGTGGATATTGACGATCCCGATCCTGCCCGCCACGAGGAACTCAAGGGAAGAATGATCATCCCGGATATGTGCACGCCGATCGTGGAGGTGGCCGGGGACGGTAAGACAGCAAAAGGACTGTGGAACAGCCCCGGACTGGAGGCCCACAGCAAGGACGGAGCTGGCCAGGGCTGGTGGAACTGGAGCAAGTTTGCCATGGACTTTATCTTGACCGAGCAGGGATGGAAGATCTGGCATTTCAGCCGGTACCTCTATTTCTCCACGGAATACCTCAAAAGCTGGGCCAAGTCCCCGAAGCATATCTTTGCTCCGGCCCGTCTGACTATCGACGAACCTGCACCGGAGCAGTACTATTATACGCCGGACGCAGTCTACCCCGATGAGGAACCGGCGATCCCGGCGCCTTACGATACCTGGACGGAGTAAACTGAGAACGCCCCCGCCTGCTGATGCAGGCGGGGGCGGACGTTAAGACTGATGAATGGCGGAGCGCTTTATCCAAAGAGATCGGCGGAGAGATACCGTTCTCCCGTGTCAGGCAGGATCACGACGATGTGTTTTCCCAGATTTTCCGGACGGAGAGAGAGCTCCTTTGCGGCCCTTACCGCGGCGCCGGAGCTGACGCCTACCAGCAGGCCCTCGGTGACAGCCAGCGCCTGGCAGGTCAGATACGCGTCGTCGTCGGTTACCGGAATGATCTCGTCGATCAGATCCCGGTTCAGGACCTCCGGAATAAAGTTTGCGCCGATGCCCTGGATCTTGTGGGGCCCGGCCCAACCCTCGGAGAGCAGGGGAGAGGCGGCAGGCTCCACGGCAACGATCCGGCAATCCGGATTGTGGGCCTTGAGGACCGATCCGGTCCCGGTAAGGGTGCCGCCGGTGCCTGCGGCACAGACAAAGATATCCACTTTGCCGTCCATATCCCGCAGGATCTCAGGCCCTGTGGTCTCAACGTGGGCCTGAGCATTGGCAGGATTGCTGAACTGATCAAGGATCACGGAATTGGGATGCGCCCGGTGGAGTTCCTCCGCCTTTTGGACGGCGCCCGTCATGCCGTCAGACGCAGGCGTCAGGACGATTTCCGCCCCCAGAGCGGCGAGCAGCTTGATCCGTTCCTGGCTCATGTTCTCAGGCATAGTCAGGATCAGATGCAGATTCCGGGCGGTGCAGATATAGGCCAGACCGATCCCGGTGTTCCCGGAAGTGGGTTCGATAATCAGCGTGTCGTCCCGGATGCGCCCATCCGCCTGGGCGGTGTTGATCATGTACAGCGCCGTCCGATCCTTGATGGAACTGAGTGGATTAAAGTATTCCAGTTTCGCGAACACAGGCGCCATGGCGCCAACCGACTCTGCGTAGCGGTTGAGCCGTAGTATGGGCGTGTTTCCGATCAGCTCCGGAAGGGAATTGTAGACATGCATACGATCACTCTACATCAAAGATTTGGTTCCCCCAAAGCATAGCGCAGTGGGGCGGCTTTGTCAATGAGACGTGCCCGGAATGGCGGGGAAGGCGCGGCAATTAATTATTCATTTTTCTTGACAATGATCTTCACAGGCTATACAATATATGAGGCAAATTGGAAGGGTTCGCCTGCAAATTGTGGTTTTGCAAGGAACCTGTTATTTGTTTATTTTATATAGCAAGGAGGTGTTTTAAAGAGAATGCTCAAAATCATACTCGCCGCGATTGTCGCGTTTGTGGTGGGTGCCGTTGTAATGTTCCCGATTGCTGTGAATTACCGTAAGCACACCGCAGAGAAAGAGATCGGCAGCGCGGAGGAAGAGGCGAAGCGGATCATCAACGAGTCCATCAAGAGTGCGGAGAACAAGAAGCGCGAGATGCTCGTGGAAGCGAAGGAAGAGATCCATAAGAGCCGGAGCGAGAACGAAAAGGAGATCCGGGAGCGCCGCAACGAGGTCCAGAAGCAGGAGCGCCGCCTTCAGCAGAAGGAGGAGTCCCTGGACAAAAAGATGGATCAGTACGAGCGCAAGGACGAGGAACTCAACAAGAAACTCGCCAATGTGGCCGCCACTCAGGAGGAAGTCTCCGGCCTGAAGAAAGCCCAGCTTGAAATGCTGGAGAAGATCTCCGGCATGTCCACGGAAGAGGCCAAGGAATACCTGCTCCGGAACGTGGAATCTGAGGTCCGGCATGAGACCGCCATGAAGATCAAGGAGGTCCAGGACCAGCTGAAGGAAGAAGCCGACGAGCGTGCAAAAGAAATCATCGTAACCGCCATTCAGCGCTGCGCTGCGGATCACGCGGCCGAAACCACGATTTCCGTGGTGGCGCTGCCCAACGATGAGATGAAAGGTCGGATCATCGGCCGGGAAGGCCGGAACATCCGGGCGCTGGAGACCAAGACCGGCGTGGACCTGATCATCGACGATACACCGGAGGCCATTACCCTGTCCAGCTTTGATCCGGTACGCCGGGAGATCGCCAGAATTGCGCTGGAAAAGCTCATCGCGGACGGACGTATTCAGCCCACGCATATCGACAATATGGTGGAAAAGGCCCGCCGGGAGGTGGAGCAGACCATCAAGCAGGAGGGCGAACGGGCAACCTTTGAAACAGGAGTGCATGGACTCCATCCGGAAATCATCAAGCTGCTGGGCCGGCAGAAATACCGTACCAGCTATGGTCAGAACGTGCTCAATCACTCCATTGAGGTGGCGCATTTGTGTGGACTGATCGCCGCTGAGCTAGGGGAGGACGTGACCCTCGCCAAGCGTGCCGGACTGCTCCACGATCTGGGCAAGTCCGTGGATCACGAGATGGAAGGGAGCCATGTGGCTCTTGGTGTGGAGCTTGCGAAGAAGTACAAGGAGAGCCCGCAGGTGATCCATGCCATCGAAGCGCATCATAACGATGTGGAACCTCAAACCGTTATTGCCTGCATTGTGCAGGCGGCGGATGCGATTTCCGCGGCCCGTCCCGGCGCCCGTCGGGAGAACGTGGAAAACTATGTGAAGCGTTTGGAAAAGCTGGAGGAACTGACGTCCTCCTTCCACGGCGTGGAAAAGGCCTATGCCATCCAGGCCGGACGTGAGGTGCGGATCATGGTCAAGCCAGAGGAAGTCACCGAGGACAACATGATCATTCTGGCCCGCGATATCGCGCGGAAAATTGAAAATGAACTGGAGTATCCCGGCCAGATCAAGGTCAACCTCATTCGGGAGACCAAGGCCGTTGAATATGCGAAATAAGTTTGTTTTGCCCGGTACCTTTTATGGTGCCGGGTTTTTCGTATGCTGACGGTATCTTGTGGAACGGAATGGGATTTGGTATAATTTAAGGAGAATAATAAATTGGAGTTTGTCTACTTTATTCTCCTGTTTTTTAGACGTACCCCCGAGCGTGGGAACGAAACGGGATTGGCCGCCGGAGGCTTCCCGGAAAGAACTCGACAAACTCCAATTTGATTAGATATGGAGGAATCATTATGCAGGCAAACATTCTGGCAATCGGCGATGTGGTTGGCGCCGTGGGCCTTCGATATCTGAAAAAGAGACTGCCCCAGCTCCGCAGGGAGACGGAGGCGGTGTTTACCGTGGTCAACGGAGAGAACGCCTCCAACGTGGGACTGACGCCGGATCAGGCAGAAGATATGTTTGACGCCGGAGCCGACGTGGTGACACTGGGCAACCACGCCTTCCGCCAGCGGGCGATCCTTGAGTATCTGGACGACACGCCGTATATCCTCCGACCGGCCAACTATGCCCCACAGACGCCCGGCAGGGGATACGGCATCTTTGATTCCAAGATCGGGGATATTGCGGTGATCAACCTGATCGGCCGGGTGAATATGGACTATGGCCCGGACAATCCGTTCCTGATGATCGACCGGATTCTGGAGCAGACCTGCGGCGCAAAGTTTACTCTTCTGGATTTCCACGCGGAGGCCACCTCAGAAAAACTGGCCATGGGCTATATGCTCGACGGAAGGGTCACCGCCATTTGGGGAACCCACACCCATGTGCCCACGGCGGACGCCCAGGTGCTGCCGGGGGGAACAGGATATCTTACCGATCTCGGCATGACCGGCCCGAAGCACTCGGTCATCGGCATCCAGCCGCAGCTCTCTATTGAGAAGTTCCGGGGCGGCCTTTACAGCCGTTATAAGCCCGCGGAGGGCCCCTGCGCGATGAGCGGCGCTTTGTTTACAGTGGATACGGAGACCGGGCTTTGTGTGCAGGTGCGCCAGCTGACCGTTTAAAGGAGAAAATCGTGGAAATTGCTATTTTGATTTTACTGATTGTGGCGGTAGTACTGCTGGCACTGGTACTGGTGAAGCTGTTTTCCCCAAGGGATGGCAGCCGTCTCAGGACTGAAATGCTGAACTTGCAGCAGAAGGCTTTCGCAGATACGCAACAGGCGGCGCTCACTTCCATGAGCGCCATGGGACAGAACCTCAATACCAACATCCGGAATATGCGGGAGGCCATCAACCAGGAGCAGAGACTCTCCGCCCAAAGCCAAAACGAGAGGATCGAGATCATTGACCGGCATGTAATGGAGCGGCAGCAGGCCATGAACCAGTCCGTGACGGAGCGGATGCAGGCCATGGAGCAGCGGCTGGCCAATCTGGAGAAGATGAACGAGCAGAAGCTGGAGGCCCTGCGTCAGAGCATGCAGACCTCCATGCAGGAGATGCGCCAGGACAACAACAGAAAGCTCGACGAGATCCGGGGCACCGTGGATGAAAAACTCCAGGATACGCTGCAAAAGAAGATCACAGAGTCCTTCAAGACCGTGTCCGACCAGCTCGAGCAGGTGTACAAGGGCTTGGGCGAGATGCAGAACCTGGCCTCGGATGTGGGCGGGCTCAAGCAGGTACTCTCCGGCGTCAAGACCCGGGGAATTCTGGGAGAGATCCAGCTGGGCGCTATCCTGGAGGAGATCCTGTCTCCGGAGCAGTACGAGACCAATGTGGCCACCATCCCGGGGAGCCGGGAACGTGTGGAGTTTGCAGTGAAGCTGCCCGGCACCGACGGCGGCCACGTATATCTTCCCATCGACTCAAAGTTCCCTGCGGACGCATTCATGCATCTGCAGGACGCACAGACGGCGGGAGATCCGACAGCGGTGGAAGCTGCCCGGAAGGGCCTGACCAATATGCTCAAGGCCAGCGCCAAGGACATCCGGGACAAATACGTGGAGCCACCCTATACCACCACCTTCGGCATCCTGTTTCTGCCCTTTGAGGGACTCTACGCCGAGGTGGTGAACATGGGCCTCATCGAGATCCTCCAGCGGGATTTCAGCATCAACGTGGCAGGCCCCAGCACCATGGCGGCGCTGCTGAACTCCCTACAGATGGGCTTCCGGACACTGGCCATCCAGAAACGCTCCAACGAGGTCTGGCAGGTGCTGGGGGAGGTCAAGACGGAGTTCGGGAAATTCGAGGACGTGATGGGGAAGATGCAGAACCATCTCCGCCAGACCAGCGATGATCTGGAAAATCTGATGGGCACCCGTACCCGGGCCATCAACCGCAAGCTACGCTCTGTTCAGCAGCTGGATGCCCCAACGGAGAACCTCTTGGGAACGGAAGGAGAATGAACGTGGAGGGATTTACCGTTGACCAAATGAAGGAGATGCAGCGGCAGCTTCAGGAGAAATACAAGGACAAATGGGAGGGCGTCGCTCCGGAGATCGGGCAGAACAAGCTGCTGTGGATGATCGGGGAGATCGGCGAGGTCATCGACGTGATCAAGCAGAACGGTTCCGGCCCCATTATGGCGGACCCGGCTATCCGCACCCATTTCGTGGAGGAAATGGCCGATGTGCTGATGTACTACAACGACATCCTGCTGTGCTTTGACATATCGCAGGAGGAATTGAAGCAGGCATACACAGAGAAGTTTCAGCGGAACATGACCCGCTGGCAGGAGGAAGTGCCATGAAAGATAGAGATACAAATGTTCAGACCATCCGCGACACTGTCCTTTCCTTTCAGAACGCAAGAGGTTGGACAGTCTGGCAGAACGCCCGAAATGTAGCCATCAGTATATGTCTGGAGGCATCTGAGCTGCTGGAGATCTTTCAGTGGTGCGACAACGCCGAGGCGGACCGGAAGGCCAGAGAGACAGACCGGGAGCATTTCCGGGAGGAGCTTGCGGACGTGCTGATCTACTGCATTTCCATGGCCAACGCTTATGACGTGGACATTGCGACCGCCATTGAGGAGAAGTTGGAGAAAAACGCAAAGAAGTATCCTATAAAATAATAAATCGCCTCCGCCGAATCCGGCGGAGGCGAAGCTGTTCTGCGGGATTATTTCCCATGCAGGATGGGGCTCAGCGGCTTGTAGATCAGGAAGCAGATCACCACGTCCAAAAGACCCTTGACAAAGGTGAAGGGCATGTTGAAGATGATCAGGCACTGGAGCAGTCCCTTGACCGAGGGGAGAATGACCTGATACATGCCGATAATGGCCTCCATGGGCATGAACTTAGTGTAAATGGGATAGGTCAGGAAGTAGTTCAGCGGCACAGAGCAGACGGCCATCAGCACAGCACCCGCAAGAGAGCCGATGATGGCGGCCTTCAAGCCCTGCTTTTTGATGTCCTGACGGCTCATGCCGGCGGTGTCCTTGGGCTTCATGGCCTGATAGATGGCGCCGGCAGGCACCACAAAGAACACGCCCAGCAGGAAGTTGCACAGTTCTCCGACGCCGCCGGAGGAGGTGCCCTTGATCACGATGTGCAGCAGGTTTTTCAGCAGGGCAATGACGGCGCCGTACACGGGGCCGAGCGCGAAAGCACCCAACAGCTCCGGCAGATCGGAGACATCCATCTTCACGAAGGACGGGATCAGCATCGGGATCGGGAATTCGATGAACTGCAGGGCAAATGCCACGGCAGAGAGCATAGCCGTGACCACGATCTTGCGGGTGGACAGAGTCCGGGCGGCGGTTGGATTGTTTGTCATAAAAAAGACCTCCTTAAAATCAAGAACACCCGATTGCAGCCGTGCAGTCAGGTGTCACAAAATCATAGGGAGGTGTGAGACACATCTTCTTTCATCCAGACTATACTGTCGGTACCGGAATCGCACCGGTTCAGCACTTCAGAAGAAGCGCGCGCGGACTCGTGCCAATGGCCATCACCGCCGGTCGGGAATTGCAGCCTTTGCTGCGCACCCTGCCCTGAAAACATGGTTCATCAGATATTCTGTTGTGTCCAGTATAACGATATCATATCGAAATGTCAATGCCTTCTTTCAAAAAGTTCCGCAGTATGCTATACTGTCCGGGAGAGGAGTGGAAACCATGACGCTGACGTGCGCGTTTTCCGGCCACCGTCCGGAGAAGCTGCCCTGGCAGGAGGACGAATCGGATCCCCGCTGCCTGGCGCTGAAAACCCAGATGGAGCGGCAGCTTCGGACACTGTGCGGAGAGGGCTGCCTTCGGTATTTGTGCGGTATGGCCCGGGGGACGGACCTGTACTATCTGGAGACGCTCAAGACCCTCCGGGAAGAATATCCGCTGACCATAGAAGCGGTAGTGCCCTGTCCCAGTCAGAGCAGCGCATGGCCCCGGGAGGAGCAGCTCAGGTATCTCCGGGGACTCGATGCCTGCGACCGGACCATCGTCCTGGAGGAGCGCTACTCCGACGGCTGCATGCTCCGGAGAAACCGGTACATGGTGGAGCATGCGGACATCCTGATGACCGTGTTTGACGGCAGTCCCGGCGGAACTGCCGCCACGGTGCGATATGCCAGGAGCAGAGGCCTTCGGATCGTCTCCCTCTGGCGCTAAGCGGCCAGCAGGGGCCGGAGGAAGCTCTCGGCGCCGCCACGGCTCAGATCCGCGCCGATAAGCTTGTTCTTGTAGAGCAGCATGGTGGCCCAGACCGGGTCTCCGTTGTCTCCGGGGTAGTTTTCCACCTGATAGACATACTGCATCACGGCCTTCCCTTTGTACTTCGACAGATCGAATCCCTGGGACTTCTGCAAGGCGTTGTACTGGGTGTAGACCTCATTCCAATCCTCCGGGATCCGGACCTCCTGGACCCGGGCAGGGTCAGGCTTGACCGTATATCCGCAGGATGCCAGGAACTCCACCTTGGATTCCGGCGTGTCCAACTTTCGCTTTCCGGCGGCCTCTGTGTCCGGACCGCTCCGGTTGGCCAGCAGAACCACCAGCAGGATCACGGCGGCGGCCGCGAGAAAAACGCCTGCGATTTTCACTTTGTTGAGTTTCGCGGTGACAATGACCATAATAAAAGGACCTCCCGTTGCGGATGATGTGTTCACAACAGCCTATGGCGGAAGGGGACAAATTAGAACCGGAAGGAAGATTTCTATGATGCGGCTGGACAAATACCTCTCCGAGGCGGGAGCGGCCACCCGGCGGGAGCTGAAATCCATCATCAGAGCGGGCAGAGTCACCGTAAACGGCGAAACCGTCAAAAGTCCGGAGCAGAAGATCGGGGAGGGCGCCGAAGTAAAACTGGACGGCAGACCGGTAACGCTCCGGGGTACGGTCGTTTTGATGCTTCATAAACCGGCCGGTTATGTGACATCCACGGAGGATCCCAGAGACCGGACGGTGATGGAACTGCTGCCTGCGGAATACAGGGACCTGTTTCCGGTGGGCAGACTGGACAAAGACACGGAGGGCCTGCTGCTCCTGACCAATGACGGTCCGCTGTGTCACCGGCTTACATCTCCCAGACAGCAGGTGGAAAAGGAATACTACGCCGAAACGGAGGGAACGGTCGACGCCTCGGACGTGGAGGCCTTCGCGGCGGGGATCGTCCTGCGGGACGGGACCCGGTGCCTGCCGGCGGAACTCCGCGCCGGGGACGGCGGATGCTATGTGGTTGTCCGGGAGGGGAAGTACCACCAGGTGCGGCGGATGCTGGCCTCTCGGGGAAAACCCGTGACCTACCTGCGCAGGATCCGGGAGGGAGAGCTGCGCCTGGGGACGCTGGAAATCGGGAAATGGAGGCCTGTTACCCCGGAGGAAATGGGCAATTTGTTGTAAAAATGAACAGAAATTTGACTTTTTTTTCGCACGGTGGTCAGATTCACCAAAGCAATTTCCAAACCTTTGGTGAATCGGATACTATACACGGGAACTTTCGTGTGTTAGAATGAATCCATCAAAAAATAGCAATAGATGGGGGTATTTTATAATGTCCAGCGTAACCATGAAGCATATTTATAAGAAATATGCAGGCGGCGTCATTGCCGTCACCGATTTCAACCTCGATGTTGAAGATAAGGAATTTATCATCCTCGTTGGTCCTTCCGGCTGCGGTAAGTCCACCACCCTGCGTATGATCGCCGGCCTGGAAGAGATCTCCGAAGGCGAGCTGTATATCGACGGCAAGCTCTGCAACGATGTTCCTCCCAAGGAGAGAGACATCGCCATGGTGTTCCAGAACTATGCGCTTTATCCGCATATGACCGTTTATGAGAACATGAGCTTTGGTCTGAAGCTCCGCAAGACCCCGAAGGATGAGATCAAGCGCCGCGTGGAAGAGGCTGCCCAGATCCTGGAGATCGAGCACCTGCTCGACCGTAAGCCCGCCGCGCTGTCCGGCGGCCAGCGTCAGCGTGTTGCCCTGGGCCGTGCTATCGTCCGGAACCCCAAGGTCTTCCTGCTCGACGAGCCTCTGTCCAACCTGGACGCGAAGCTCCGTACCCAGATGCGTTCCGAGCTGACCAAGCTCCACAAGAGACTGGACACCACGTTCATCTACGTTACCCATGACCAGACCGAGGCCATGACCATGGGCTCTCGGATCGTTGTTATGAAGGACGGTATCATGCAGCAGGTCTCCACGCCTCAGGATCTGTATCAGAACCCCGTGAACCTGTTCGTCGCCACCTTCATCGGCTCTCCCTCCATGAACAAGCTGGAGGGCTCCAAGCTCACCGAGAAGGACGGCCACACCTATATCACCTTCGGCAATGAGAACGAGAACGCCACCGTGCAGCTGCCCGACGAGATCGGCCGCAAGCCCGCCGTTCTGGAGCATATCGGCAAGGAAGTCGTTCTGGGCATCCGCCCCGAGCACATCCATGACGAGGATATCTACCTCAAGAACTATCCCGAATACAAGTTCACCGCTACGGTGGATAACGTGGAGCCTCTTGGCGCTCAGACCAACCTTTTCCTGCTCATCGGCGATCAGCAGGCCACTGCCGTTGTTGACCCCACCACCACGGCAAAAATGGGCGACAGAATCGAAGTTACCTTCGAGGCGGATCGCGTGCATCTGTTCGATCCCGAGACCGAGAAGTGCATCGACCTCTAAGTCAAGAATGGATACGGAGCCTGCCAGTCAGGCTCCGTATTTTCGTCTTTTTGCGCAAAATCCGTAAAAAAATGCTGGATGCGGCCCATTCCAAAGCGATTTTTCAGGAAATTCTTGTGCAAATCGTCAAAGAGTACTTGCATTATGAACAAAAAAAGTTTATATTAAAAGCAATCCGATCGCAAAGGCAGCGGAATGCCTGGAATAAGGACGGGAAGAATGAACACGGCGGGGCGCCGGGCGTCCCCTGAAGGAGGAAACTGCCATGTCCAGCAGAATGTTTCAGAGTGTAATCATGCAGATGAAAGAGGCCAGCAACCGGCTGATCGGCGTCATTGACGGCGAGGGCAACGTGATCGCCGCCAGCGAACCCTCCGGGCTCGGCGACCGGTGGGAGGATGCGGCGCACCGTCTTAATTCTGCCAACGAAATGGTGACGGTCACCGGCGGAAAAACCTTCAAGGCGCTGACCAACTGGAGCGCCCGGTTTGACTATGCCGTTTTTGTGGACGGTGAGGACGATCTTGCAAAAAGCCTGTGCATTATGGCCTGCGTAGCGCTCAACGGCGCAAAGACCAACTACGAGGAGAAGCACGACCGCGCGACCTTTGTCAAGAATATCATCACCGACAATATCCTGCCTGGCGATATCTATATCCACGCCAAGGAACTGCATTTTGTGACCGACGTGCCCCGGGCGGTGTTCCTGATCCGTCAGGTGGACAAGGTGGACGTGGCGGCCATGGACGTGCTGCAGAACATGTTTGCCGAAAAGCAGCAGGACTTCGTGATCTCTGTCAATGAGACGGATATCGTTCTGGTGCGGCAGGTCCAGCCCGGCTCCGACGGCAAGGAGCTTCAGAGCGTGGCCAAGGCCATCGAGGAGACCTTGAAATCTGAGCTGTTCATCAAAACGGTCATCGGTATCGGTACGGTGGCCAACCATATCCGGGAACTTGCGGATTCCTATAAGGAAGCCCAGACAGCTATTGAGGTGGGCAAGGTTTTTGACACAGAGAAGAGTGTTATCAACTATGAGAACCTGGGCCTGGGCCGGCTGATCTATCAGCTTCCCACCACCCTGTGTGAGATTTTCCTTTCCGAGGTCTTCAAGAAAAACTCCATTGACTCTCTGGATCAGGAGACGCTGTACACGATCAACAAGTTCTTTGAGAACAATCTGAACGTCTCCGAGACATCCCGGAAGCTGTTCGTGCACCGGAATACACTGGTGTACCGGCTGGAGAAGATCAAGAAGATCACCGGACTTGACCTGCGGGAGTTCGATCACGCGATCATCTTTAAGGTCGCCCTGATGGTCAAGAAATACCTGGATTCCAGAGAGGGCCCGGTGCGGCTGGGCTGATTGCGGAGGAAATCATGTCACCAAAACAGAGAAAAGTTTTTACGGCGGTGCTGGCAACTTTGCTGGCACTGCTGATCATCGTACCCACCATTGCCAGTATTTTTGCGGGGTTTTAACAGAAAATGAGTGAAACAGCAAGACGTGTACTTACTGCTGCGGTGTGCCTGCTTATGGGATGTGCCGTCGGGGTGGTTGTGACCTGGTGTACCGCCACGGGTGTGTTCAACCGGACGCAGCAGACGGCGGACGAACGGCAGGGAAGCGAAAAATACAACGAGATCATGGATCTGGTGGACCAGTATTTTATCGGCGACAACGTGGATATGACAGCCGTGGATGACGGCATGGCCGCGGGGATGATTGCTGGACTGGGCGACCGCTGGAGCTATTATGTGAGCGCCGAGGAATACCAGAATTATATTTCCGGGATCAACAACTCCTATGTGGGGATCGGCGTCACCATCATGGCCAAGCTCAATGAGGATGGCGAACAGATCGGCTTTGAGATCACGGACGTGAGCAAGGACGGCCCTGCGGAAGGCAAGGGCATCCTTGCTGGAGATATCCTGATCCGGGTGGACGGCACGGATGTGACCCAGAGCAGTGTCACGGAGGTCAAATCCCTTGTGACCGGAGAAGAGGGCACTACCGTCAACCTGACGCTTCTGCATGACGGCGAGGAGATCAACATGGACGTGGAACGCCGGGCCCTGACGGTGATCCCGGCTTCGGGCCGGCTGCTGGAGGGCAGCGTCGGATATATCGTGATCGATAACTTCGACGCAGGCTGCTCGGAAACGGTGCAGGGTCTTGTGGAGGATCTGCGGGCTCAGGGCGCCCAGTCGCTGCTCTTTGATGTGCGGAACAATCCCGGCGGCCTGAAGGCGGAACTGACGGATCTTCTGGACTATCTGCTGCCGGAGGGCGTGGTGTTCCATACAATCAACTACGCCGGCGAGGAGGACATCGTGACATCTGACGCCTCCTGCGTGGATATGCCCATGGCGGTTCTGGTAAACGCTTCCAGCTACAGTGCGGCAGAATACTTCGCCTGTGCCCTGCAGGAGTACGGCAAGGGCGCGGTTGTTGGCGAACACACCTTTGGAAAGGGATACTATCAGGTAGGGCTTCAGCTCAGCGACGGCTCCTGTGTGAACCTGTCCATCGGCAAATACTTCACGCCCAACGGAGAGAGCCTCATTGACGTGGGAGTCACCCCGGATGTGGAGGTCCTGCTGGACGAGGAAGCGCAGCGGCTGCTGGCTCAGCGAAAGCTGGATCCGGCGGATGATCCGCAGCTGCAGGCAGCGCTGGGCACTCTTCCGTCCAAGTCGGAATAACTGTATCGATTAACGGCCGGAGCATATCCGGCAGATTGGAGATTATTATGGCTAAAGAGTATAAACTGAGCGCAGAACGCCTCCAGGAACTGGAAGCGGAACTGAATTACCTGAAGACAGACCGGGATAAAGAAGTCACGGAAATGATCAAGGTGGCCCGCGGATACGGCGACCTGTCTGAAAACAGCGAGTATGACGACGCAAAAAACGAGCAGGCAAAGCTCTATGCCCGGATCGCCGAGGTGGAGGAGATTCTGGCCAACGCGGTGATCATCAGCGCTGAGGAAGGCGGTACAGATCACATCGGTCTGGGCTGCACCTTTACGGTGAAGGACATGGCCGGTGGCGACGAAATCACCTATGAGCTGGTGGGCTCTCAGGAGGCCAATCCCATGAAGGGACGTGTATCCGATGACGCGCCCCTGGGCCGCGCCATGGTTGGGAAACGCGTAGGCGAACATGTGACAGTGGACGCTCCCATGGGCGCCATTGAGTATGAAGTGATCAGTATCACGCGCTGAACGGAGGATTTCTTTTGGCTGAGATCAGAAATGAAACGGAAAACCTGGGGGATCTGCTGAAGGTCCGCCGGGAAAAGCTCGCGGCACTGCAGGAGGCCGGAGAGAATCCCTTTGAGATTACCAAGTTTGACAAGAAGAACACGACAGAGGAAATCCGCACCAATTTTGACGCGCTGGAGGAGCAGTCTGTTTCTGTGGCTGGGCGCCTGATGAGCAAGCGCGTCATGGGCAAGGTCACCTTCTGCGATCTCCAGGACCGGGACGGCCGGGTGCAGCTCTATGTCCGCCGGGACGAGGTGGGCGAGGAGCCCTATAAAGTCTTCAAGAAGTACGACATCGGCGACATCATCGGCGTGGAGGGTGTGGTGTTCAAGACCCAGCGGGGTGAGATCTCCGTCCGCGCCAGCAAGGTCACGCTCCTGTCCAAGTCCCTGATTCCGCTGCCGGAGAAGTTCCACGGCCTGACCAACACCGAGCTGCGGTACCGTCAGCGGTATGTGGATCTGATCATGAACCCGGAGGTCCGCAGAAATTTTGAGATCCGTTCTAAATTTATCAAATATCTGCGGAACTATCTCGACGACCGGGGATATATCGAGGTGGAGACGCCTGTGCTGGGTACCATTGCCGGCGGTGCGGCGGCCCGGCCTTTTATCACCCATCACAACACTCTGGATCTGACCATGTATATGCGGATCGCCACGGAGCTCCCGCTCAAGCGTCTGATCGTAGGCGGAATGGAACGGGTCTACGAGGTGGGCCGTATCTTCCGCAATGAGGGCATGGATCCCAAGCACAATCCGGAGTTCACGACAGTTGAACTGTATGAAGCCTATACGGATTTCCACGGAATGATGGAGATTGCCGAGGGCGTGCTCTCCGGCGCAGCAAAGGAGATCCTCGGCACCTATCAGGTGGAGTGGCTGGGCCACACGGTGGATCTGGCTCCCGGCTGGAAGCGGATGACCATGGTGGAAGCAGTCAGAGAATACGTGGGGATTGATTTCGACACGATCTCTGATGATGCCGAGGCGGTGGCTGCCGCAAAGGAAAAGGGCGTAGAGCTGGCCGAGACTGCTGATCCGACCTGGGGCAATGCCCTGTATGCCTGCTTTGATCAGAAGGTAGAGGAGCATCTGATCCAGCCTACGTTTATCACCATGTATCCTGTCGAGGTTTCTCCGCTGACCAAGAAGAGTCCGGAGGATCCCCGGCTTACGGAGCGGTTTGAGTTCTTCATCTGTGGCGGAGAGATGGGCAACGCCTATTCGGAGCTGAACGATCCCATCGACCAGCGGGAGCGCTTTTTGAAGCAGCTGGAGCTTCGGGACCGGGGAGACGAGGAAGCGGAAATGCTGGACGAGGACTTCCTGAACGCGCTGATGTATGGCATGCCCCCCACGGGCGGCATGGGCATCGGCATCGACCGCTGCGTCATGCTTCTGACCGGCGCTGCGTCGATTCGGGATGTGATTCTGTTCCCCACCATGAAGCCGCTGGAAGGCTGACCTGAGGATTTGATATGAGCAAGCTGACGAACTCCATCCGGGAAAACGGCGGGTTCAAACACTGGTTTGTCAATGTGTTCTGGTATCACTACAAATGGCCGGTGCTTGTGTGCTTTGTGCTTCTCGGGATTATTGCGTTTATTACCGTTGATTCGCTGCGTCAGGTGCGCTATGACACCACGGTGGTTATTGCTACCGACTACAGCGTGAAGGAAGAAGATCTGGCGGCGCTGGATGCGGTGCTGAAGCCGGTTGTGCCCGATCTGGACGGAAACGGTCGGGTCAACATCTGCTATGCCGTTTTATACGTGGGCAATACGGAGCTCGGCCGGCAGAATCAGGAGCGCATGTATCTGTATATGACGCAGGAGGATGTGGGCCTGTATCTGATGAGCCGAGAGATTTCTGATGCCTATACCGATCCGGAGCTGGAGTTCTTTACCGATGAGGTCGGACAGTATGATCTGGAGCCGGATCCCGAAAACCCCGTACGGACAAGCCTGACGGACAGTCAGACGCTGGCTCAGTGCGGCATGGAGAATATCTATCTGTCCATTATGGACTTTACCACTGTCAGCGGTTCCTCCACTGCGGAGGAGACCCTGGACGCTGCCGTTGCCATGGCCCATGCCCTGGTGGATGCCGGCTGAGTGGATGGACCGGGTGCTGTGAATACTGTTCGCAGCACCTTTTTCCGTAAAACGATGGGAGGGAAGGATCATGAGGCAAAGGTTGAAGCGCGCCTGGATGCGGCAGGAGCTGCGCAAGAAAACAGATCGGACCACCCGGATCCTCCTGATCTTCTTCCTGGTTGTCATTGCTGTGGGCACCGGACTTCTGGCCCTTCCTGCCGCCTCGGCGGACGGGAAAAGCTGCGGCGGATTGACGGCGGTGTTTACGGCGACCTCATCTGCATGCGTCACTGGACTGTCGCTTGTGGATACCTACAGCCAGTGGTCCCCCTTTGGCCAGGTGGTTTTGTTGCTCCTGATCCAGACCGGCGGACTGGGCTACATGGCTTTTGTGTCGGTCATGTACTTTTTGCTCCGGCGGAAGATCGGCCTGCGGGAGCGGCTGATCCTGCAGCAGGCCATGGCCCTCAATGAGCTTGACGGCGTTTTGCGGCTTCTGCGGCTGGTGCTGCTCGGGACCTTTGTCATCGAGGGGACCGGCGCGCTGATCCTTTCGGTGCGTTTTGCGTTTCTGATGCCGACCGGACAGGCAATCTTCATGGGCGTGTTTCATGCGGTCTCCGCCTACTGCAACGCCGGCTTTGACCTGATGGGCGCTTTTCAGCCCGGCAGCAGCCTGAGCCTGTTTTCCGGTGACGTGGTGGTCAATGTCACCGTGATGGCCCTGATCATTCTGGGCGGCCTCGGCTTTTTCGTCTGGAACGATCTGCTGATGCACCGGATGCGGTGGCGGTATCTGGCCGTGTATACGAAGCTGGTCCTGACCGCCACGGCGGTGCTGATCTTCGGCGGTTTTCTGGTGATTCTGGCGCTGGAGTGGGGCAATCCTGCCACTCTGGGAGATTTCTCTGCAGGCGGCAAAATCCTTGCAGCCGTGTTCCAGTCGGTGACCACCAGGACAGCCGGGTTTTTCGCGGTGGATCAGGGTGCCCTCACGGATAGTGGGAAGCTAGCCTCTATTCTTTTAATGTTGGTGGGAGGCTCCAGCGGTTCCACTGCCGGCGGCATCAAAACAGCCACCGTAGCGCTGCTGTTCCTGATGGCGGTTCAGGTGGCCAGAAACCACAGGGATATTGTGGTGTTCGGGCGGAAGATCCCGCAGGAACAGGTCAATATCGCCGGAGCGATCTGCTTTCTGGTGGTGGGACTGGCGCTGATCGGAGCGGTCCTTGTATCCGCCACCAACGGAATCCGGCTGATCGACGCCCTATATGAAACGGCGTCTGCCATCTGCACGGTGGGACTGAGCACCGGAATTACCCCGGCGCTGAATCTGGGGTCCAAGCTGCTGCTGATCGTTTATATGTTTTTCGGCCGGGTGGGGATCATGACCATCAGTTTTGCATTCATGATCAAAGACCCTCCGGATAACGCCATTGGCCGCCCGGAGACCCGGGTGCTGTTGGGATGAAAGGAGCGGAAAGATGAAGACATATCTGGTGATCGGCCTGGGCCGGTTCGGCTCCGCCGCCGCGAAAGAGCTGTTTGACATGGGCGAGGAGGTCATTGTACTCGATGAGCAGGAGGAGGTAGTCCGCCAGATGGCGGATCAGGCCACCCATGCCGCCATCGGGGACGCGCGGGAACCCGCGGTGCTGAAGGCGGCGGGCGCCATGGACTGTGACTGCGCCATTGTGGCCATCGGCAGTGATCTGGCTGCCAGCATCCTGATCACGATGAACCTCAAGGACATGGGGATCCCCTATATCATCTGTAAGGCGCAGAATGAGATCTACAAGCGTGCGCTGGAGCGGGTCGGTGCAGACCGGGTCCTGATCCCGGAGAAGGAGATGGCAGTCCGGCTGGTGCGAAATCTCGGCCCGGCCTCCTTCCAGGACTATATTGAATTCTCGGACGAATATGGGATCGCGGAGATTACCCCGCCGAAGAACTGGATTGGGAAATCCCTCCGTGCGCTGAATATCCGCGGGAAATACCACGTCAACGTGCTGGCGCTCAAAGACGCCGCCTCGGAAAAGGTTAACATCACGCCGGGGGCGGAAGATACGATCGGGGAAGGCGACACGGTGATGATCATCGGACACAACGAAGATCTTGCCCTGCTTCAGAGGTCCTGACATGGAGATGGAGTATATCACCAGCCGGCAGAATCCATTGATGGTTTTGACGGCGAAGCTCCTGTCCTCCCGGAAGCATCGGAAGAATCAGGGCCTTTTTGCCGGGGACGGCACCAAGCTGCTGGAGGAGGCCGTGAAATGGGCGCCGGAACGGCTGTATGCGGTGATCCTTCAGGAGGGGATATTCTGTCCGGAACTGCCGGAGCGGGTTCGCCGGGTCACGGTGCCCCGGCATCTGATGGAGCAGATCTCCGATATGGAGGCCCCGGAGGGCGCCCTGTTCCTGATGAAGACTCCCGAGGAAAGCGCAGTGGAGATCATGCCCGGCACTCTAGTGCTTGACGGGATCCAGGACCCGGGAAATCTGGGGACGATCCTCCGGACGGCGGACGCAATGGACGTGCCGGTGATCCTGACGGAGGGCTGCGCCGACCCCTATAACCCCAAAACGGTCCGGGCGACGATGGGTGCAGTGTTCCGGACTCCGCCGGGAACGCTCAGCCGGCAGGAGCTTCTGGACCGGTGCCGCGCCCAGGGCGTGCCCCTGTATGCCGCCGCCCTGTCGGAACGTGCGGTGGATCTCCGCGGGAAGGACTTAAGACAGGCGGCGGTGGTGATCGGCAGCGAGGGCCGGGGGGTCAGTCCGTTTTTGCTGGAGGCGTCGGACGGACAGATCATTATTCCCATGCACAGCCGCTGTGAATCCCTCAATGCGGCAGCAGCAGCGGCCATCGTGCTCTGGCAGATGACAGAACTGTAAACCAAGGAGGCGGCAATTATGTCTCAGCTGCGATATTGGATCTGGCTGACAAATATTCCCGGGTTATCGCTGGCGTCCCAGCTGCGCCTGATCCGTGGATTTGAAGGACCGGAAGAGATCTTTCTGGCGGACCGGGAGGCATTAGGCAGGGTAGGTGGCTTGAACCGGCAGGAGCTGGACGCACTGGAGAAGCGGGATCTGAGAAGAGCGGACCAGGTGCTTGAGGACTGCGCCCGGCAACAGATCCGGATTCTGACCATGCAGGATGCGGCATATCCGAGGCGGCTTCTGTCCATTGAGAATCCACCTCCGGTACTATATTATAAAGGTACGCTGTTGCCCTTCGACCAGCTGCCCGCCGTTGCGGTGGTCGGCGCCAGAAAGGCGAGCGCCTACGGCCTTGCCACGGCCAAGAAAATGGGGTGCCAGATCGGTGCCTGCGGCGGCGTGGTGATTTCCGGCGCCGCCAGAGGGATTGATTCCCTTGCCCTGGAAGGCGCGCTGAGCACCGGCGCTCCGGTGGCGGCCGTGCTGGGAAACGGCCTGGATATTGTCTATCCTTATGAGGCGAAGAACCTCTATGCGGACGTGATCCGGCAGGGCTGCCTGATCAGCGAATTTGTACCCGGAACAAAGCCGCTTGGCACCAACTTTCCCCGGAGAAACCGGATCATGAGCGGCCTGAGCCTGGCGGTCCTGGTGGTGGAGGCCGCAAAGAAGAGCGGCAGCCTGATCACGGCGGATCTTGCCATGGAGCAGGGGAGAGATGTGTTTGCGGTGCCGGGGAATGTCGGGCTGGAGGCCTGTGAAGGGAGTAATCTTCTGCTGCAGGAGGGGGCCATGCTGGCTACCTGCGGCTGGGACGTGGTGCAGTGCTATCAGGCCCGGTTTCCGGACCGGATCCGCCGCAGAAACACCGGGGAACAGCTCACTCTTTCGCCCCAGGATGCAAAGTACATTTATAAACCGGAAAAACAGGAAATAACTTCCTCCGAAGCAGGTCCAGCCGAATCAAATTCGGAAAAAAGAATTGACAATGCCGGAAAGAGGAATTATATTGACCTACAGCGGATCAAAGATCAACTGACGGAGGATGAGCTGGTATTGGTGGAGTTGCTCCGTCCGGGACAGAAGCACGTGGATGACATCATTGCGGAGAGCGGGATGCCGGCGGCACGGGTCCTGGCGTCTCTGACGCTGCTGGAGGTCAAGGGCTTTGTGATCCAACAGCCCGGCAAACGCTTTGATCTGAATATCGAGTAATTACATCGGAGGAACAACATGGCGAAGAACCTTGTCATTGTCGAGTCACCGGCAAAAGCAAAGACCATTGGAAAATACCTGGGATCGGATTATACGGTCAAGGCCTGTATGGGCCATCTGCGGGATCTGCCCAAGAGCAAGCTCGGGGTGGACATCGAGCATGACTTTGAGCCCCAGTACGTCCCCATGAAGGGAAAGGAGAGCATCATCTCCGAGCTGAAGTCCGCGGCAAAAAACAGCCGGGAGGTTTTCCTCGCGACTGACCCGGATCGGGAGGGCGAAGCCATCTCCTGGCATCTGAAATATCTGCTGGATCTGCCGGATGAGACCACGCACCGGGTGACATTCAATGAGATCACTAAAAACGTGGTCAGCAGCAGCATCCAGGCGCCCCGTTCCATCGATATGGATCTGGTGGACGCCCAGCAGGCCCGGCGGATTCTGGACCGGATCGTGGGATATCAGCTCTCTCCGCTGCTGTGGAAGAAGGTGCGCCGGGGCCTGAGTGCCGGCCGGGTCCAGTCCGTGGCCACCCGTCTTGTGGTGGACCGGGAGGAGGAAATCCGCGCCTTCCAGCCTGAGGAGTACTGGACCCTCGACGTGGAGCTCCAGCGGCTGGCCGGACCGGGAAAGTTTACGGCCCGCTATTATGGAGATACCCGGAAGCGGGACCTTCATAACGAAAAGCAGGTAGATCAGATCCTGGCGGATATTTCCGGCGCCTCGTTCCGGGTGACTGCGGTCAAACGCTCGGAGAAAAAGCGTTCGCCCGCGCCTCCGTTTATCACCTCAACGCTGCAGCAGGAGGCGTCCCGGAAGTTGGGTATGACGCCGCGGCGCACCATGGCGGTTGCTCAGCAGCTCTATGAGGGCATCGACGTGGCCGGAGAAGGCACCGTCGGCCTCATCACCTATATGCGTACCGATTCTCTGCGCCTGTCTGAAGAGGCGCTGGCCGCCGCAGGCAGCTTTATTACGAACCGGTACGGCAGGGACTACTATTCTTCGCCCCGGCGCTACAAAACAAAGAACGCCGCCCAGGACGCCCATGAAGCGATCCGCCCCAGCAATGTGAATTTGGATCCGGACTCCATCCGCGGCAGTCTCACGGCGGAACAGTATAAGCTCTACCGGCTGGTCTGGAGCCGTTTTGTGGCTTCTCAGATGGCCAATGCGGTATACGATTCGCTGTCCATTGATGTGACAGCGGCGGGACACGTGTTCCGGGCGAATCATCAGGCAGTGAGGTTCCCCGGGTTCCTGGCGGTCTATGAAGAGGGCCGGGATGACGAGGAAGAGGAGAAAAGCACGCCACTTCCCGATTTAAAGGAGGATGAAACCCTCCAGTGCACCGGACAGGAAAAGCTCCAGCACTTTACCCAGCCCCCGGCCAGATTCACCGAGGCCACGCTGGTCAAGGCCATGGAGGAGAAGGGTGTGGGACGGCCCAGCACCTATGCGGCGACCGTTTCTACGATCCTGGACCGGGAATATGTGATCAAGCAGGACAAGCGCCTGAGTCCCACGCCTCTGGGAGAGGTGGTCACAGGACTAATGAAGGAGCGTTTTACCGATGTCATCGACGTGACGTTTACCGCCCATATGGAGGAACGTCTGGATCAGGTGGAAGAGGGCAAAGCCTACTGGAAAGACGTGCTGTCCGACTTCTACCGGGATTTCCACCGGGAACTGGAGGAGGCGGAAACTGCGCTGGAGGGCATCCGCCTGAAGGTGCCTGACGAGGTTACGGACGAGATCTGCGAGGTCTGCGGCCGGAATATGGTCATTAAGATCGGCCGGTTTGGCCGGTTCCTGGCGTGCCCGGGATTCCCCGAGTGCAAAAACACCAAGCCTCTGGCGGAACGGATGCCCGGCCGGTGTCCCCAGTGCGGCAGCGGCATGCTTAAGCGAAAGAGCCAGAAGGGATATGCCTATTACGCCTGTGAGAAGGGTAAGGACTGCGGCTTTATGACCTGGGATGTTCCCACGGCGGAGGATTGCCCCTATTGCGGACAGACTCTGTTTAAGAAATCCGGCAAGGGGCAGAAACGCACCTTCTGTATCAATGAAAAGTGCGAAAACTTCACGCCGGAGGAAAAGCGTCCCGGCTACCGCAAGAAGAAGCAGGAGGACGAGGCGGCTAAGCCTGCGGAAAAGACGGAGGCAAAAAAGAGCGCGTCTAAGAAAACGTCCTCTGGGAAAACAGCCAGAAAAACCACGAAAACCACGAAAACTACGAAGAAAACCGCTGCGAAAAAGAAAGCGGAGGAGACGTCATGAACCAAGATGTGACCGTCATCGGCGCCGGACTGGCCGGCAGCGAAGCCGCATGGCAGTTGGCAAAGCTCGGCCTGAAGGTCCTTCTGGTGGAGATGAAGCCGGATAAAAAGACGCCGGCCCACAGCTCGGATCTCTTTGGAGAACTGGTTTGCTCCAATTCTCTGCGGGGGGACTCGCTGGCCAACGCAGTAGGGCTTCTGAAGGAGGAACTCCGGCATCTGGGCAGCCTCATTATGGACAGCGCGGAGAAAAACCGCGTGGAAGCCGGCGGCGCACTGGCGGTGGATCGGGTCGCCTTTGCCAGAACGATCACCGAGGCGCTGGAGTCTCACCCCAATATCACGGTGGCCCATGAGGAACGCACGTCCGTGCCACCGGGACCCGCAGTGATTGCCACCGGCCCGCTGACCTCTGACGCCATGGCTGACGCCATTGTGGAATACTTCGGAGGGGCCAAAGGACTGAACTTCTTTGACGCGGCCGCTCCGCTGGTGAGCTTTGAGTCTCTGGATATGGATCACTGCTGGTTTGCCTCCCGGTACGACAAGGGGACGGCAGATTATGTAAACTGCTCCATGAATGAGGCGGAGTATCTTGCCTTCGTACAGGAGCTGGCTTCCGCAGAAGAAGCGGAGGTCCACGGCTTTGAAGACAAAATGGTCTTTGAAGGCTGTATGCCCGTGGAGGTCATGGCCCGCCGGGGGATCAATACCCTGCGCTACGGGCCTCTGAAGCCGGTGGGACTCAAGGATCCGAAAACCGGCAGGGAGCCCTATGCGGTGGTACAGCTCCGCAAGGACAACGCCCAGGGCAGCATCTATAATATCGTTGGATTCCAGACGCATCTGAAATGGCCGGAACAGAAACGGGTATTTTCCATGATCCCCGCCCTCCGGCATGCAGAGTATCTGCGCTACGGCGTGATGCACCGGAACACCTATCTGGATTCGCCCCGACTGCTGGACAGTACATACGCGGCGAAAAAGGATCCCATGATCGCCTTTGCCGGGCAGATGACCGGCGTGGAGGGATATGTGGAATCTGCCGCTTCCGGTTTTCTCGCGGCAACAGAGCTGGGACTGCGGATCCTCAAAGAGCCTCCCGCCGCGTTCCCCACCTGGACGGCAATCGGCGCCCTGGCGGCGTACATCTCTGACCCAACGGTCATGAAGTTCCAGCCCATGAACGTGAACTTTGGAATCATTGACCAGCTGAATTATAAATTCAAAGGAAAAAAACACGATCGGTATTTAGCGGTTTCCCAACGGTCTCTGGAGACCATTGATCAAATTGCGGCCCGGCTTCGGGACCGCGGAAGGAGCGACCTATGAAGATCATTGTAGACGCCATGGGCGGCGACAACGCCCCCAAGGCTCCGGTGCTCGGCGCCATAGCCGCTGCACAGAATTACGGTGTGGAGATCGTTCTGGTAGGCCAGAGCGACCGCATTCTCGAGTGCCTTCGGGAGGAGGGGATCGATACGCTTCCCCCGGGTGTGGAGATCGCGTTCGCGTCGGAGGTATACGGCATGAGCGAACCCCCTGCCAAGGTGCTTCGGGCCAAAGATACCTCCATGATGGTCGGTGCGAAGCTCCTGGGGAACGGAGGGGACGCGTTCGTGTCCGCCGGCAATACCGGAGCACTTCTGACGGTGGCCTCTGTGGTGGCGGGCCGGATCAAGGGGATCCGCCGGGCAGCGCTGTCGCCGGTCTGCCCCACGGAAAAGGGACAGTGCGTGATCGTGGACGCGGGTGCGAACAATGAGTGCACGCCGGAATATCTGCTGCAGTTTGCATTTATGGGCTCCTTCTACGCGGAGAAGTATCTCGGGATTGAAAATCCCCGGGTGGGACTGCTCAACAACGGCGCGGAGGAGGAAAAGGGGCCGGAGCTTCAGAAGCAGGCCCATCAGCTGCTCAAGAAGGCGGGCGAAAGCGGCCATTTGAATTTCATCGGGAATATCGAGGCCCGGGACGTGCCGCTGGGCGGCGCGGACGTGGTGGTCTGCGACGGGTATACCGGCAATATCATGATCAAGAGCATTGAGGGTACCGCGATCTTTATGGCCCATCAGCTCAAGGCCATGTTCCAAAAGAACCTTGGTACCAAGATCGGCTACCTGCTCTGCAAAAGCGGTGTCAATGACTTCAAGAAGGTCCTGGATTCCCGGGAGGTGGGCGGCTCCATGTTCCTGGGTGTGCAGAAGCCTGTGGTCAAGGCCCACGGCTCCTCGGACGATTACGCCATGATGAACGCCATCCGGCAGGCGAAGATCTGCGTGGAGACCGGTGTTTGTGACGCCATCGCGGCAAACATGGACAAGATGACGATTCCCAAGACGACGGATGAAGCGTAAAGGAGAGAGTGATTTGTATTCAGCGTTTGAAGCAAGACTTGGATATACCTTTCAAAACAAGGACCTGCTCCTCAACGCACTGACACACAGTTCCTATGCCAACGAACACAGGCGGGAGGGAGAGACCAGCAACGAACGGCTGGAGTTCCTCGGGGACGCAATCCTTGGCGTGGTCGTGGCGGAACACCTGTATACCACCCATCCGGACAAGCCGGAGGGGGAACTGACAAAGATCCGGGCGGAACTGGTTTGTGAAAAGAGTCTTGCAGAGGTGGCGGCGCGGCTTCAGCTCGGCGAGGTGCTGCGGCTCGGACATGGGGAAAGCCACGGCGGCGGCAGCCACCGGCCTTCCATGCTTGCCGACGCGGTGGAAGCAGTGCTGGCGGCCTCCTATCTCGACGGCGGAATGGATGTCCCCCGGGACATCATCCGGCGGTTTATTCTGGAGAAGGAGCCTGTGACCTCCGGCAACCGGGATTACAAAACGAGATTCCAGGAACTCGTCCAGCGCAGCCGGGATCAGGTGATCTCTTATGCACTGACGGGCTCCTCCGGTCCTGACCATAACAAATCCTTTACCGTGGAGGTCAGCCTCAACGGGCAGGTGGTTGGTTCCGGTGCGGGCAGCAGTAAAAAACGGGCGGAGCAGGAGGCGGCCAAAGCGGCCATGATCCGCCTGTTCCCGGAAGAACAGGCATAAAAACAGGCGGCCGTCAGGCCGCCTGTGATGCGTTGAAAGGAGCGCTTATGGCCAGACGCCGAATCATTCCGCTGTTTATTCCCCATGAGGGCTGTCCGAATCAGTGCGTATTCTGCGACCAGCGGAAGATCTCCGGAAAGACCACCCCTGTGACGCCGGATCAGGTCCGGGAACAGATCCTGACCGCCCTTCCTGCAGCAGGCTCGGGCTGCGAAATCGCGTTCTATGGCGGCAGCTTCACGGCCCTGCCCGTGGAGACGCAGCGGGAATTGTTGGCCGCTGCCGCTCCGTTTTTGGCTTCTGGAGCGGTGGATTCCATCCGCCTTTCCACCCGTCCGGATGCCATCGACGATCGGATCTGTGAACTCCTCCGGGCATATCATGTGACTACGGTGGAGCTTGGCTGCCAGTCCATGGATCCGCGTGTGCTGGCGCTGTCCAGACGGGGCCACACGCCGGAGGACACGGCCCGGGCGGTAGCCATACTGCGGCAGTGGGGATTCTCCGTAGTGCTTCAGATGATGACCGGCCTTCCCGGGGACAGCGGTGCGGAGTCCCGGGAGACGGCGAAACAGATCATCCGGCTCCGGCCGGACGGCGTGCGGATCTATCCCACCGTAGTGCTTCGGGGAACAGAACTGGAGCGGCAGATGGAGGAGGGACATTATCAGCCCCAGTCGGTGGAGGAGGCGGTTGCGCTCTGCGCGGATCTCTATGCCAGGTTTCTGGCGGCGGAGATCCCGGTGATCCGGCTGGGCCTGAACCCTACGGAGGACCTCTCCGGCGGGGAAGCGGTGGCTGGGGCGTACCATCCGGCTCTGGGCGAGCTTGTGCTGTCAGAGCTGTATCTGTATCGGGCGAGGGAACTGCTCGGCCCCGGGAGCGGAAAAACTGCGGTGTTGACGGTGCATCCCAAACGGGTCTCCGTGATGGCGGGGCAAAAGCGGCGCAACCTTATTCTGCTGCAGCAGGAACTGGGACTGCGCCGGATCCGGATCCTGCCTGCGGAAACACAGCTGTGGGATATTCACGGATTCCGGGAGACAGAAACGGCCCTCTGAACGGTTTTCGTTCAGAGAGCCTTCCTCATTTTGCGTGATATTCCCTGCCGGTGGGGACCATGGTTTCAATATCAAAGGCGTGTCCGGTCTGCATATACTCCGCCATGATGTGTTCCTTCATGTAGGGATAGAGCAGGATCCGACGGGGGCGGATCTGCCCCTCCTTAGCATCGAACACTTCTCCGGAGGTTTTCCCCTTCAGCAGCCGCTGATAGGCCTCCTGCAGATCCTCATAGGAGATGGGCGCTTCGCTGCGTGCCATGGCAGGATGCTGTTCCCCGCGTCCCTTGACAGCCAGAACCGGATTGCCCCGACCCACAATGGGTATCTCCCGCTCATATCCGTATCCGTGATCGGCCAGGAGGGTGATGGCGGTGTTGTCGTAGACGCCCGCCTCCCGCAGCTTATCCAGATAGGCATGCACAATGGTCATGGCACAGGCCATATTCTGGGGATAGCTGCCTTCGGATTCGTCGATGAGGTTTACGTTCTCGTCATACCGGAAGGGAACATGGGCGCCTTCAATATGAATAAAGCGGAAACAGGGCTCCGAAACGGTTTCCACCGGGATGTTGTTGAGGTCGGTATAGAAATCAAGGTTGTTGGTGTGGAACAAGGAAACATCCTCCGGCAGCTTCAAGAGTTGGTTGAAACGGTCCATCTCCACCCGGGTCAGACGCTTGAGCGGCCAGGGGGAGTATTTGAACCAAACCAGCTTGATCTCGTTTTCAAGCACCTTGCTCCGGCTGGTAAACTGCTGCTTGACAAAGGATACGTTTTCAAACCGGCTGAGTCCTTCGCTGCGGTAAAAGCTGGTCAGCTCCTCCTCATATATACCCATGCGCCAGTTCCCGTCTGAGAGAGTCTGCAGCAGGGGAGAAGCGTCCATCGCCGCCGAGGAGAAGGTCAGGAAGTCCTCCTGGTTTTCGTACCACTGGCCGTGCAGCATCTGGGGAATGGCGTGTTTCGTGAAGGGGTAGGCGGATACCGTATTGGGATAATAGGTGAAATCCTTCAGCATCTCTCCGTAGGATGGATTCTCCTCCAGCATGGCGGAAAAGGTCCTGGAGTCCGCTGCGTCGATCACAAAGATCACCAGATTCTCCTGGGTGGACATGGTGAACTCTTGCTGCTTGGTGACGGCGATGCCGGGCTTTGGGGCGAAGCCATTGTTCTGAATCCCCACGGTCACCAGAGTGACCAGCAGCACAGACGTAAAAAACAGGGAGAGCCAGGTGAAGAGCTTCCGCATGCGTTCCATATGGAGGAACCGGACGCCCAGCGATACCATAATCCCGACAGCAAGCCAAAGGAGCATGGACTGGGCGTACTGCCGGTGATAGAGATACCAGCGGATGGGCGAACCGTCCAGCGGCGGAAGATTGCCCGCCATGAACATGCCCTGGATGTAGGTGCAGAGGAATGCGGTCATGGCTGCGCACAGCGCCAGATCATATAGCCTGGCGTAAATCAGACGGCACACCGCAAACCCTGCCATTGCGGCGATCATGGAAGCCGCAAACAGAAGGAGCAGGAGCGGGAAGAGCATATCGAACCCGAAGTGGAACTCCTCCAGGTTGGTAAACAGCAGCTCCAGCGGCCCATACAGCGTCAGAAGAAAGCTGCCGACAAGACTCAGACACAGTGCAGGAATAAACAGTTTGATCTGCTTCATCAGACGAAAACCAGCTTTCGGATGAAATACGGAGTTGATTATAACACATAATCTTCGCGGTTTCATCACATTTCCAACACAAAATGAAAAAATTTTTTTCATAATAGGATCAGAATATAGTGGCTTTCATGTGTGAACACGGCAAGATATGGGACGGATAAGTTAACCATAACGCAATATGTTGTTGTTTCAAGTGAGAATTATAAGATATGATCAAGTGCTTTTGTTAACATAATTTTTTTCTTGATTTTTTCCGGGGCACGTATTATAATAGACTCGACCAAACAAGAAGGAAGGTGCATTCCCATGAATACTTATATGATTGCGGGTATGTACAATTTAATAGGAAGGAGGCCGAAACGCTTTGGATATTGATGATCTGATCTATGGTGATGAAGTCACTGTCAGCGGTCGCTGATACATGATGCGTGAGACTCCGGACGTTTTGTCTGCGGGTCCTTTATTTTTTATATAAGCCTTATGGCATGAATGATAGATGACAGTGATGAATCCAATCTTCGCCCGCTTTGGTAGCTCCGAAGCGGGCGCTGTTTTGCGAAAAAGGTTGCCAATCCACCAAGATGATGGTAAGATGATAGTGACAGAATCTGAAAACGATCCAGGAAGGAGAGACTCTGATTATGAGTGAGCAGAACAATATCAAGACAGATGAACTCATCGCCAGGATCAAGGAACTGGTGAAAGAGGGCAATATTGCCCGGATCCGGGTGATGCGGAAGGAAGACACCGTGATGAACATTCCGCTTAACGCGGGACTTGTGGGAACCGCCATCGGCATCGCGGCCGGTCCCTGGGCGCTGATCACAGCAGCGGTGGCCACGCTGGGACTGGACTGCAGGATCATCTTGGTCAAGAAAGACGGCTCTGAGATGGAACTGCTGAGCAGGGATGTGGGCCGGAAAGCGGCCAGCGTGGGATCTTCGATCCTGGGGAAGTTCTCCGGAGACGACAAAGAATAAACAAAGGACGGCCGTTTGGCCGTCCTTTGCTGTTGATAAGAAGGGTCAGATCTGCATGGCCACTGCGTAGGCGTCCCGGATGGCATGACGCATGGTGCCTGGCTGGCGGCAGTCGCCGATCATGTAGAACTCCGGCGCCGCTTGGGCAAACGCGATGGCTGCAGCGGCGTTGGGGGCAAAGCCGCCCGTAACCACCACATCGTCGCACTCCAGCACCCGCTCGATCCCGTGGGCGTTGCGGAAGGTGACTTTGCCCGGCTCGATTTTCAGAGTCTGGGCATTTTTCTTGACCTTTACGCCCAGTTTCACGGCCAGGGAGTTCATATAGCCGATGGAACGGATGGGGTTGAGATCGTAGGCAATCCGGCCCTGCCGGCAGATTTCGGTGACGTTCTTTCCGTTCTCCGCCAGATAGCAGGCCGCTTCAGCAGCAGTGGAAGCGCCGCCGATGACCACCACATTCTTTCCGATCTTGTCCACGTTCCCGTAGATGCTCACGCCGTTCCACTTCGCCGTCTCCGCGCCCTCCACCGGAGGCAGCTTGGGGGAGGCACCCACGGCCACGACGACGGAATCGAAACCCTCAGCCCGGATCATCTCCGGGGTGGCAGTCGTATTCAGCCGCACTTCGATCTCCTTCCGGACCATCTGGTTCTTCAGGAAGTCAAGATAACGCTTCAGCTCCCACTTGAAGGTGGGGAAGTTGGCGGACTTGATCTGACCGCCCAGCTCATCCGTGGCCTCGAAGATCACCGGGGTATGTCCTCGTTCCTTGAGCCACATGGCGCACTTCATGCCGCCGGGACCGCCGCCGATGACGGCGACTTTTTTCTGCCTGGTGACAGGTTCCACAAACCGGAAGGCCTGGTGCTCCATGCCAATGAGGGGGTTGATGGTGCAGTGGCTCATCCAGTCTCCGGTGGAGGAGGTGCCCCGGCAGCAGTGGCACTCGATGCAGGGATTCAGGTCCTCGCCGTTTCCGTTGCGGAGGATCTCGCCCATGTTTTCATTGCAGATCATCAGATGGCCGGGGGCCACGCCCTCTACCTTGCCGTCAGCGATGATCTTATTCAGGCTGTCCAGATCCTTGTAGTAGGTGCTGACGAAGGTGGGGATATTCACACCCATTGCTTTGATCTTCGCCGACAGCTCTGCGGACTCGCAGACCTGGTAGGGCTGATGGTCCGGATGCATGACCCGCAACTGCATGAAGTCCACATAGGGTTCTACGGTCTTCAGGAACGTGACGCACTCCTCCAGCGTGAAGCCGTCCTCCTCGACGGCGGGGCACTCAATGCCGAAGAGCCAGTCCTCGCCCATGGCCTCCCGGATCCGGCGGATCAGCTCCACCGGGAACCGCATGCGGTTCTCCAGGCTTCCGCCGTATTCGTCGGTGCGGCGGTTCTCCTTGGGACACAGGAATTTACCGATCATGAAGTTGTGCTTGGCCAGGCACAGATAGCCGCCGTCGTAGTTGAGGCTCTGGTAGGTCTTGGCGTGCTTGATGGTAGCCTGAATATAGTACTCGAACAGATCTCCGGTGATCTGTCTGGCACCGGCCATGGGGGCGCCGGGGGCACCGGCCTTCATGACGCCCTCGGGCAGCTTGTGGGGTTTGGGCATGCCCGGGGCACCGTCGATCAGGGATTCGATGGGATCAGGTTCGTCGCCGCCGGCGCCGGGCATCATAGGCGGGCCGGGGGGCAGATTGTCCTCATCCTCAGGGCCGCCCATTCCCTGCATCATGACCAGGAAGGGATTGGGACCGGCGTCTTCGTTGGGGTCGTTGATCTGCAGCGGCATCCGGTTGTCGATGTTCAGCTCGGGACACACCATGGAGCCGTAGTAATGGATGTACTCGGCGAACTGAGTGAAGCCGTTCTGACAGCCCTTGTCATCGATGTCATACATGGCGAAGTGGCCGGTGTCTGCAAATCCGTACCGCTGGGTCAGCTCCGTCAGGTCGTGAAGCAGGATCAGCGCCACGCCGTTTTTACAGCGGTTTGTGTAGTAGGCTACAATGGGATCGGAGGGATAGAGCTCGTTGGCCTGGAGAAAATGCGGCTGGGCGACCGGATAGATGAACCGGGATTTGAGAACCTTGTTCCGCAGAACCAGAGGTTCCATCAGGTTTTTATATCGCTCAGACATGGTTATCGCCTTCCTTTCGTGATTCCGAAGAAATACTTCGATTTAGAATTATTATACCACCGGAGCGGAGACACTGTCAATTTCCCGGGGCGGAGGATTGTCCGTCGATTTGTGCTTTGACCGACAGAATGAGGTTTTTGCCGGAGAAACGGTCTGCAGCAAGGACTCTTCATGGCAGGATGAATAGAAGTTCCCGGGTGGAAGCCTGTATAAATTATGGGTTTTATGTATTGCGTGATGGGCGGAAATCCGATAAAATAAAGGCATGGTTTTTAATTACAGAAAGGAAAGGTGACGGTATGGGCGGATTTTTCGGGGCAGTTTCCAAACGGGATATTACGCTGGACATCTTTTTCGGTGTGGATTATCATTCTCACCTGGGTACGCGCCGGGGCGGAATGATCATCTACGATGAGGAGGACGGGTTCCAGCGTCAGATCCACAACATTGAAAATACGCCCTTCCGGACGAAGTTTGAGAAGGATCTCACCGGGTTCCACGGAAACATCGGCATCGGCTGTATCAGTGATACGGATCCCCAGCCGCTTCTGGTCCGCTCCCGGCTCGGCCTGTATGCCATCACCACCATCGGCCTGATCTCCAATGCCGAGGAACTGGTGGAGCAGCATTTTTCCAGAGACGGCCGCCAGTTTATGGCCATGAGCTCCGGCAAGGTTAACGACTCGGAACTGATCGCCGCGCTCATTAACGAGAAAGAATCGCTGCTGGAGGGAATCCTCTATGCCCAGGAGATGATCCGGGGTTCCATCACCATGATGATTCTGACGCCGGAGGGAATCATTGCTGCCAGGGACAAATATGGCAGGCTTCCCGTTCTGATCGGGAAAAATGAAGACGGTCACTGTATTTCCTTTGAGTCCTTTGCCTATCACAAGATCGGCTATGAGGATGAATACGAGCTCGGCCCCCACGAGATCGTGCGCGTCACGGCGGACAAATATGAGACGATCTCCCCGGCTGGGGACAAAATGAAGATCTGCGGCTTCCTGTGGACCTACTACGGCTACCCCAACTCCCGGTATGAGGGCGTCAACGTGGAGGTCATGCGCTACCGCAACGGTGAGATCATGGCGGCGGAGGACAAGCGCCGGGGACTTGCGCAGGACGTGGACTATGTGGCGGGTGTACCGGATTCCGGACTGCCCCACGCCATCGGTTACGCCAACGCCAGCAAGGCCCAGTTCGCCCGTCCTTTCATCAAATATACGCCCACATGGCCCCGCTCCTTCATGCCGGCCAACCAGGACATTCGAAACCAGGTGGCGAAGATGAAGCAGATCCCGGTGCCGGAGCTGATCGAAGGAAAGAAACTGCTGTTCATCGACGATTCCATTGTCCGCGGCACGCAGCTGCGGGAAACGGTGGAGTTTCTCTACGAGTGCGGCGCCGATCAGGTGCATATGCGCTCCGCGTCGCCCCCGATCATGTATGGCTGCAAATACCTGAACTTCTCCAGCAGCAAATCCGAGATGGAACTGCTGGCCCGCCAGACGGTCCAGTCTCTGGAGGGAGAGGAAGGCCTCAACCATCTGGAGGAATACGCCGATGCCAATACTGAGCGCGGCCAGTGCATGCTCAAGGCGATCTGCGAGCGGTTCGGCTTCGACTCTCTGGGGTATCAGTCCCTGGATGGGCTTCTGGAGGCCATCGGACTGGATCCCGAGTGCGTTTGCACCTACTGCTGGAACGGGAAAGAATAAAACCATGCGCCCTGCCGGACTGACCGGCGGGGCGCTGCCTTCGGCACGATAAAAGCTGCGGCAAGCATTCGACCGCAGGATATCAAGGAGGAATTGCCGTGCAAATCTATCTGATCCGGCACGGAGAGACGGAATGGAATCTGGAACGGCGTTATCAGGGCAGCCAGGACATCTCCCTGAGCCGGGCGGGAAGAGAAAAGCTGCGTCCTGCCGGGCTGCGGCCGGAACGGGTCTATGTGTCCAGAATGAAGCGGGCACGTGAGACGGCGGAGCTGCTGTTCCCGGGGACGCCGCAGGTAGTGGTTCCCGATCTGCAAGAGATGAACTTCGGCGCCTTCGAGGGACGGAACTACATCGAGATGGAGCACGATCCGGAGTACCGGGCCTGGGTGGACGGCAACTGCGAAGGACGATGCCCCGGGGGAGAGAGCCAGGAGGAGTTCACGGATCGGACCGTGCGCGCCATTTCCGGACTGCTCTCTGCCTGCAGGGAGCGGGGAGAGGACCCGGTGGTGATTGTGGCCCACGGCGGCACGGAGATGTCGCTGCTTTCCCGCTGCGGCCGTCCGGAAAAGCCCTATTACAGCTGGCTCACCGGCAACGGAAAGGGCTATCTTCTGGATGATGTGGACTGGTGGGATCAGGGAATCCTCCGGGTGACAGAAAAAATCGACCTGACGAAAAACGGCTGAATCGGTTCCGTTTGGGCCAGATCCCAAGCTGAAAGAAAGTGAAAGACGCGGAGACTGTCGGTCTCCGCGTCCTGCTTTTATTCATCCGTGTCTTCTTCCGCTTCTTCCGCATCCGGATCCTCCGGTTCCTCTTCCGGCTCGGTTTCATCAGGGAGACTCTCGGTTCCGTCGGGAACAGCGTCAAAGGTGAAATCGCTGTCGGCCTCAATCTTGCCGTAGTCGTCAAACCGGGTGTCGTGAGAGCCGGTAATAAAGACGAGATACTGGTCCGTGTGAGACTCGGCGTACCGCCTGACCGTGCTGCCCTCCTCATAGCAGACATAGACCCGGTCTGCCGCATCAAAGAGGGGATGACCCTCATAGGGATCGGTGACCAGCAGCCCGATTTTACAGAGATCCACCGTGTTTTCCAGCAGGGCAAAATAGGCGTCCTCGCTGATGTCCGTCGCGCTTTTTCCTCCGAAATCATAGACGATGCTGCTGGAATCGGGCATATAGAAGTCGTTGAGGATGACTTCATTGAACCCCATTTCCGCCAGTTGCCGCACCAGATCGGTCACATAGGCAACCGTGTCTGGATTGCCCGGATCCAGCCAGTAGCTTCCGATCCCGCTGACCCAATACGCGCCGCCGCTGATCCGCAGCGCCAGCTCCGGATGGTCCAGCGCATAGTCGCCGTCGCTCAGACAGGATACGATGGCTACCAGCCAGGTCTCCTGGGTCTTTGCCCGGCTGATCAGATTGTTGACCGCGGGGGTATTCAGAAGATCGTTCCTGGCCGTCCGCATTTCCAGCACCAGCGTGTTGTTTCCCTCGGCACTGAGCTCCACGGAGTTCAGCGACTTGCCGTCCTTCAGTGTGGCGTAGTCCACCAGAATGCCGCGGACGTCCTTGTCCTGCAGATGAACCCCGCTTTCGCCAATCACTTCATTGGCGGAAATGGGAGATCCGGTGATCAGCTCAAAGCTGCTGGGCGGCTGTGCCGTAGCCGCAGCCTGGGCTTCGGAGGTCGTCAGAGGGTGAAAGGAAAAATGCGCGCCGTTTTCTGTGTAGACCACATACCGGCCCAGATAGGTAAAGCCGATCAACAGCAGCAGAAAGATCACCGCCAGCGCAATCAAAAAAATAATCAGAAGACGCCGCAGCAGCAGTTTGTTTCGATAAGTCATGGCATTCCCTCACTTCACAACAGCCGTCAGGCAGCACCAGTCATCCTGCTCTTCCTGATGCAGGAGCGACAGACCTGCGGATTCCAGCGCGGTGACGACCTCCGGAAGCCGGGTGTTTAGAATCCCGGAACAGATGAAAACGCCGTCAGGCTTCAGGAAATGGGGCACCACAGCCGAAAGCGGAATGATCACGTCCGCCACGATGTTGGCCAGAACGATATCATAGGGCTGCCGGGAGAGCTGTTCCATCATGGCCCGGTCGCCGATGACGTTTCCCGTGACCGCCTGAAAGCGGGGCGCGGCCAGTCCGTTGAGGGCGGCGTTATCCCGGGCAATGTCCTCCGCTTTGGGGTCGATATCCACGCCGGCGGCAGTATCCGCGCCCAGCAGGAGCGCCGCAATGGAGAGAATTCCGCTGCCGCTGCCGAGGTCGATGACTCGCTCGCCGCCTGAAATCCTCTGCTCCAGTGCCCGCAGGCACATCTGGGTGGAGGCGTGAGATCCGGTGCCGAAGATCATGCCCGGATCCAGCAGGACCGGGATCCGGTGTTCCGGATTCTCCGGCGTGAGCCACTGAGGAACGATCAGCAGCTTTTTGCCGACCGGGATGGGCTGATAATATTCTTTCCAGCTGTTCTCCCAGTCCTCCTCCCGAAGATCCGACACGCCGATCTGCAGAGAACCCACGTCCTTCCCCGGATGCCGGGCCCGGAATTCCTCCAGACTCTGCTTCAGAGCCTCCAGACGGGAAGGGGCCTGATCGTTCTGCTCGATAAACAGACGGATCCGGGAGACATTCTGCATCTGCCGCGCCAGCTCCTCGTCCACGTAGTCCCAGTACTGGGTGTTTTCTGCGAGGAAATCCTGGAAATCCGCCGAATCATCCATAATAAAGCTGTCGTAGCCGACGGCGGTCAGATGATCCGCCAGCAGCTCGATCCCGGCGGAGGATGTTTGAATGGTTACTTCCAGCCACACCATATGGCGACCTCTTTTCAAAAAGTTTGCTTCTATTTTACATGATTGAAGGAAATGATACAAGTGTTATTATTTTCGTTTCCTTTTTCACACAAAAAAACCCAAGACTGCCCTTGCCATTTGTGTGCTTGTTTTGTATAATAAAAAAGTAATATGTAAACCTATTTTGCAGCCGAACGGAGATGTTCACCCTTGAGTGCTTTGACTGCTATTTGGAACAGGATTTTGCAGACGGTCACGATCATCAATTTTCCGTCTGATATTCTGGATATACTCATTATCACATATCTGATCTATAAAGTTTTGAGCCTGACCAGGTCCAGAAGCTCCGCCCAGATCATTAAAGCGGTGGTGTTCCTGCTGGTCCTCAGCTATGTATCCGATGCGCTGAAGTTATATGCCCTGAATTATGTGGTCAGCAAGGTCATTGAGGTCGGTATTATCGCGCTGGTGGTGGTGTTCCAGCCGGAACTCCGCCGCGTCATGGAACGGCTGGGCGGAAGCTCTGTCCGAAGTCTCCTGCTTCCCAAGGCCAGGAGCGCCGATTCCCTGGGAACAGTCACGGAGACTGTGTCTGCATGCCGTTCCATGTCCCGGCAGAAGATCGGCGCCCTGATCGTCTTTGAGCGTCAGAACAGCCTGGAGGAGTATTTCCGCACCGGCACGGTGGTCAATGCCGACGTATCCGAGGAGCTCCTGAAGAACATCTTTTTCCCCAAGGCGGCACTGCATGACGGCGCTGTGATCATCCGCAGGGACAGGATCGCAGCGGCCGGATGCGTTCTGCCGCTGACCGAGAACGCCAATCTCAGCCGGGATCTGGGAACCCGGCACCGGGCCGCCATCGGCATGTCGGAGCACTCCGACGCGGTGGTGGTGGTGGTGTCCGAGGAGACCGGCGTGATCTCCTGCGTGATCGGAGGCGTGCTGCGGCGGTATCTGACGCCGGAGACCCTGGAACGCGTACTGCGGGAGGAACTGCTGGAGGACTCTGCGCCTCCCGTACGTCACAGACTCGGCGAGTTGTTCGGTAAAATGCGGAACAGGAAAGAAGAGGATGATCATGCAGAGAAATAAAATCCTGACGATCCTGTTATCCCTTGTGATCGCCGTCTGCCTGTGGGTTTATGTGGTCAGCACCGTCACCCCTGACGACAGCCAGTGGATCTACGGGATCCCCGTGACCTTTGTCAACGAGGACGGCCTGTTTTCCGACCGGAATCTGGTGCTGTCCAGCGGACGGGACGCCACGGTGAACCTGCGGCTTTACGGAAAGCGCCGGGATCTTCTGAAGCTGAACAATACGAACGTCACCCTGACGGCGGACCTGAGTCAGGTTACCGGCGCCGGAGACTGGCGGCTTCCCTATTCGCTTGAACTCCCGGAGACGGTTTCCAGCAATGAGATCGAGATCGAGGACCGCTCCACCAGCTATGTCAGTATCACAGTGGACAAGCTCCAGACCCGGTCGGTGGAGATCCGGGCGGTGTTTCAGGGAAATGTGGCGGAGGGCTATACGCCTGAGGCCATTGAGCTTGAATATGACACTCTGGAGATCAGCGGTCCCAAGGATCAGGTGGACCAGGTGGAGTATGCGCAGGTCGTGCTGGAGCGGACCAACGTCAGCAAGACTATTTCCGAAAATCTTCCTTTCACTCTGATGAATGAGGAAGGGGAAGAGGTGGAATCCGATGATCTGAGATGCACGGTTAACGGCACCGCGGTAGACAAAATCGGTATTCTGATGCAGGTCAATATGATCAAAGAGGTCCCGCTTCGGGTGGAGCTGATCGAAGGCGGCGGCGCCACAGCCGATCACGCGACGGTGCGCTATGACCCCACCCAGATCACGGTCCAGGGAGATCCGGAGGTCCTGGCGGGCCTGAATTCCGTCTATCTCGGCACAGTGGATCTGTCCTCAATCCAGAATTCTGTTACAGAGGAGTTCAACATTGTCATCGCGGACGGTTTGACCAATATGACCGGCACGACAGCCAAGGTTACGGTGGAACTGAAAAACCTGAAGACCAAGACGTTCCAGGTCAGCAATATTGAACTGACCAATGCACCGGAGGGCCTGCAGGCCAGACTCGGCACCCTGTCGCTTGAGGTTCAGCTTCGGGGCACTGCGGAGGAGATCGACTCGCTTGCGGCCAGCGGTATCCGGGCTGTGGCGGATCTTTCCGGCATTTACGCGACCGGCACCTTCAGCGTACCGGTGGACATTTACGTGGACGCGTCCAGTGAGGTGGGCGCCATGGGAAGCTACAGCGTGTTGGTGACCATTACCGAGCCCACCACGGAAACTGCGGTGGCGGTGACCGCGGTGGAGGAATCTCCTGCTGTGAGTGCCGAGCCCTCTGCCGTTCCCTCCGAGGCGGCGCCTGTGGAAACGGGCAATGTGACGGAGAACACAGAGGAGGTCGGATAAGCTCGAATGAGACAGACGGTAACGGTCCTGTCTTTGGATGGAAACAGGGCAAAGGTAGCCTATGACCGGCCCACCGCCTGCCACAATGACTGTAGCCGCTGTGAAGGCGGCTGCGGCGCCATGGCGGCAAAGGAGCGGGTGGTTGTCACTGCGGACAATCCGATCGGTGCCCGCGCCGGAGACCGGGTGATTATCGAAGCGGAGACCAGATCGGTATATTTCGCTGTTCTTTTGGTCTATGCGCTGCCGATTGTGCTGTTCTTCGCCGGCTATTTCGGCGGAGCGGCCCTGGGTGTTTCCGGGGCCTTGTGCGGCGTGATCTGCTTTTTCCTGGGCCTGGCGGCTGCTGCGCTGGTCAGCAGGAGCCAGCAGAAGAACGGAAGAGAGATCCGGTTTCACATCGTTGGATACGGAGAATAAAAAGGAACAGGCGATGCCTGTTCTTTTTTTATGCCATTTTGGAAATTGTTTGCTCAGTATGGAAAACGAGCATTGCAATGCAGATGGCAGTCATATATATTGAAACCGTAATATATTTTGCGCAAGAGGTGATTTGGATATGTCAAGAAACTTTACACCGGAGGAATTGCTGACCCGCTGGGAATCCCGCCGGGAGATCCAGAACGTCATGGGCAAAGTCTCTCAGAGCTACATCATGATGGAAGAGGCGCAGATCTACGATCGGTTCTGGTCCAAGCGGGAGGATGTCTGCCTCGGAGTCAACGAAGGCTGGTATGCCGGCGCGGCGGCAGTCAAAGGCTACTACGACTCAATGGGAGAGAAGATTCGGCTCGCCAGCGATCTGATCGCAAAGGCGTTCCCGGAAAAGCTGTCCGGGAAAACCACAGATGAACTCTACGGCGTCGGACAGCTTGGCGTGAAGCCCATCGACACTTTTGTCATTGAAATCGCGGAAGATGGGGAGACTGCCAAGGGCCTCTGGAGCCTCCATGGAACCTATGCGAACATGACGCCCTCCGGTCCTGTGAGCAACTGGGACTGGGGCTACTGGTGCGTAGACTTTGTTTGTGAAGACGGCGCGTGGAAGATCTGGCATATGCAGGATCTGAAGGATATTGAGTCCCCCACCGGCGGGGATTGGGCCGCAGAGCCCCTTTCCTTCCCGGAGGAGCCTGCTTTCGCTGCACTGAAGGATTTCCGGTTCCCGGAGCCCAACGTGAAAGCCACCCTGCGTGAGCGTTACTATGTGGGACGGCCCTTTACGGAGACGCCCCCTCTGCCCGAACCCTACGAGACCTTTGCTGATACCTTCAGCTATGGAATGTAAGGAGGTATGAGACGATGATGAATCAGAGATATACGAACGAAGAGCTTGTGACCCGCCTGTGGGACAAGGAAATCGTCAAGGATCTGATGGCCCGCCGCTGCTACTACAAGCAGAATGACTGGCGTCAGCGGGAGCTGGACGAGCTGTGGGTCAGGAATCCGGAAAACCAGGCGGATATGTCCCTTTCCAACAATCTCGGATATTTCGTTGGCCCCGATGATATCAAGGCCTATTATGTGGACGGCATTGCCGAGAAGCGGCAGCGCCAGCTGGAGCTGGTGAAAAAGACCAATCCTGCGGCGGAGTACGGCAACTCCGTGATGAATGCTCATACCTATCATACCATCATGGTGGAGCTTTCCGGAGACGGACTGTGGGCGCGCTATCTGGCCTACGATCACGGCCATCAGACCGACCCGCAGGAGAATGGAACAGCCAAAGGCTACTGGACCTCCGGCCATATTCTGGCGGACCTCATCAAGGAGGACGGCCAGTGGAAGATCCTGCACATCAAGCAGAACCACGATCTGACGATCCCTGCGGCGCCGGTTCCCGGAGCGGGAGGCGGCGGATTCGGCGGTCCTCCCCCGGAGGCGGAGGGCGAAGGCGCCCCCGGCGGTCCCCCTGAGGGCGGCGAAGGCCCGGGAGGACCTGGTGGTCCTCCTCCCATGCCCGACATGGGACCGGACCCCTATGAGGACGAGTACGGCACGCCCACCGTGGCGCTGCCCTATGTGGTGAAGTGGGCCTGGAACGACCTGCCGAAGCAGATGCCCAACACCTATGAACCCCATGAATCCTATGATCCCACCATCAGCTACGGACCGGCCGGTCATCCCGATCAGCTCCGGTCCTGGCGGTAAGGAGGTAACGTGTTATGGCAAGTAAACTGACCTTTGAACAGCGGCTCCACAATGCGCTGGGCAGCCAGCAGTGCGAGCAGATCAAATCCACCCATAGCTACCTCCACGGCATGATGTATTCCGCCGAGGAGTGGGACGGCATCTGGAACCGCAGCAAGGATGCCACCTGGGCCCATTCCTTCGGCCGCATGGTGGGCTTCGATCAGATCTGGTACGACAGCGTCTGCCAGGTGGATCCCGGCGCCTACCGCCAGTGGCTCGCCGCCATGGAAAAAGATCCGAATGTAGCCCGGAAGGATCCCCGTTCCATGGGCAAAAACGCCTGCCATGCGCTGTCCTCCGGCGTCGTGGAGGTGGCGGAGGACGGCAAGTCCTGCCGTTCCACCTATCTGACCCCCGGACCCTTTGTCATGGGTGGTGAAAACGCTCACGTGTCCGGCGGACGGATCCTCAACGAGCGCTATGGTTCCGACTTTGTCTACAACAACGGCCGCTGGGAGTATTTCCACGAGCAGGTTTGCCCGGACGGTTTTATGGATTACAACAACGGAAACTGGGCCCATGAGCGGTATGAGCAGTGCAAAAAGGGCCGCTATACCCAGCCTGGCTATCACAATCCGCCTCCGGTGACCGATCCCGGCCCCCTGCATGTGGACTATGATACGGTGCAGCTGGTGCAGAAGACGCTGCCCTGGCCGGAGCCCTATGAGACGCTCAATGACGAGAACTCCTTCTCGCCCGGGCGCAACGATCCCAACAAATTCTGAGGTGATATCCTATGAGCACATGGAGAGAGCAGCCGGCTCTGATCCCGGAGGAACAGATCCAGCATCGACATGAAGCGGACGTGGTGGTTGTGGGGCTGGCCCATGCCGGCTCCGCCGCCGCCCGCGCCGCCGCGGAAGCCGGATGCAGAGTCATCGGCATTGAGGAGAAGAAGGAAAAGACATATTCCGTCTGGGGTGCGGACTGCGGCCATATCAACTCCAAATTTTTAGAGAGCCGCGGCGTTCCCAAGGTAGATCCCATTGACTACTATAACGAGATCCAGCGGCGCGCCATGGGCCGGGCCAACCCGGCGCTGATGATGCGGTTTGCCCAGAAGTCCGGTGAAAACTTTGACTGGTACACCGATATGGTGGAGGACTGGTCCGGTGTTTCCGTGGCATTCTGGCCCGGCGCGCAAAAGTTCGACGGCGAAATGGCTGGCTTCCGGTTCTGGCCCGGAACGGCCAAATTCGGGATGCCCGGCGGCCGGAACCCCTTTGGAGGCGGTCCGGGAGGTAAGAAGGGCCCCGGAGGCCCCGGCGGGAAGCCGGATATCCCTGGCGGGATCCCGGACAAGGAGGAGATGCTTCCGCCTCAGCCCGGACAGGGTATGAGCGCAAAAGAGCTGGTGGAGGACGTGAAGATCCATCCGTCCCTGCTGGGCCTGTGCCGCGCCAATCAGCAGAAAGCCATCGATCTGGGCGGCGAGATGTACTTCGGCATGTCTGCGGAGAATATCATCAAGGAAGACGGCCGGGTCACCGGCATCCTCGCCAAGGACGCGGCCACGGGAGAGTATCATCTGTTCCGGGCGAAGAAGTCCGTGATCCTGGCGGCTGGCGGATTTGCCGGCAATAAGGAAATGCTGGAGGATCTGCTTCCGGACTTCAAGGGCCTGTTCTGCGACGGAGAGGACTGGCCCCGGAGCATGGGCCGGAAGGGTATGGCCATCAAGCTGGGCGTCTGGGCCGGCGGCAAACTGGAAAACGGCCCCATCGCCACCATGGGCGGCAATTTCAACCTGCCCAGAGGCTTCAACTGCACCATGGGCCAGCTCTGGCTGGATCCCAGCGGCAAACGCTTCTGCAACGAGCTCTTCGGCGGACCGGAGATTTCCGGCATGCAGGGCCAGCAGATGAAGCACGGCACATACTTCAACATCTTTGATTCCAATATCGTTGAGGATCTTCAGTGGTCGGTTCCGTCCCACGAGAGCTTTGACTTCGGCGAAGGCATGTATACCGGGAATATCACCCGGGCCATGGAAGGCGCCCAGGCAGCAGGAAAGGGCGGCGTGGTAGAACGGGCGCCCAACGGACCGGTGCGGATCGTCTGCGGCCGGAATATGGAGGAACTGCTGGATAACGCGGAGCTGACCGGAGAGATCCGGGAGAATGTCCGCGCCTCCATCGAGCGGTACAACGAGATCTGCCGGAGCGGCCGGGACGACGACTTCGGCAAGGACGCCAAGCTGCTTCGCCCGTTGGATCAGTGGCCGCTGTACATTCAGTTCAACGACTTCAACTATGTAGGGCGGATCATGTGCACCTGCGGCGGCCTGCTGACCGACGGCAATCAGAATGTGCTGGACAACAATTACGATCCGATCCCCGGACTGTTCGCCACCGGAAACTGCTGCGGACGGCGGTTCGGTCCCCAATATTCCACGCCTACCGCAGGCCTGTCCATCGGCGTGTGCATCACCCTGGGCCGGGAAGCAGGCATCGAGGCGGCCAAATAGGAGGACGATTCATGGTTACAAAACAGCAAATCGCGGAGCTGGAAGCGGCTGCAGGCGCCTATTATATGGAGTCTGAAAAGATCAGCTTCCAAATCGAGGATCATCAGGAGGAGTTGGAGGGAATCCTGCGGGCCTATTCCGGCATGCATGATGCCTCCGCCCAGATCCTCCGTCAGGTATTCCTGAAAGGAGGGACGCTCGATGACTGAGGAACGGAATCTTCTGTATCTGCACAAAATGCTCCATGAGCAGGCCAAGCACAAGCAGGGTGATCTGAAGGATCTGCAGACCGAGCAGGTGAAGAACATGCAGAAACTGCTCTGCCTGCTGGCTATTGAGGACGGATTTGCCGGGTTTGTGAAGTCGCAGAACAGGGACTTCCTGGCGTCTGCGCCCAACACCTGCCCGGAGGATACGGAAATAGAGGCGCTGAAAGCTGCGGGGATCACCGCCCTGTGTTTCCCCTGCATCCGGATCGCGGACAACGGCAAAAGCGCCAAGGGCATGTGGCTGGCGGAGACGGCAGACGGTCTGAAGCCCATTGCGGCGGAGTTCCTCCGCTGGGGCGCGGAATGGAAACTGTGGAAACTGATTCTGGAACCCACCACGGACAACCTTCCCTATGAACCCTATGAGCGCTGCTATCCAGATCCCAAAGAGAAACCGGTGGAAAACCCCGCGTTTGGCGGACCCGGTGGCCCTCCTCCCATGGGTGGCCCCGGTGGACCCGGCGGTCCCGGCGGTCCTCCGATGGATGGTCCCGGTGGCCCGGGCGGTCCTCCCCCCGGTGGTCCGGGCGGTCCCGGAGGCGGGGAAGACCAGCCTCCCTTTGACCCGGACGCCCGTTCGGACGTCCTATCCATCGAGGGGGATTATGCGCGGCTCTCCGGTGATATCCATATGCTCACCAACATGGCGCTTCCGGATTACAGGAAGGGCTGTGAGGAGGCGGAACAGCTGCTGGAGCTGTGCCGCCGCGTAGTGACGCCGGAGTATGCGGCCCAGCGGGTGCGCAGAGTCCTGTAATACAAAAGACCGGATCTTCGGATCCGGTCTTTTTTCGGCAGGGAGCTGACAATCCCGGCTTGCTTTTCCCGGCCATTCATGATATGCTAATAACACGATTTGAACACAAAAAAGGGGGAACAACCATTGGATATCAGCGGACGAAGTACCAGACTGGATGATGGCCTTGTTCCCTTATGCGGTCTGGCTTTTGCTCTGGACTGACGCGGGAGCGAATTTCCGTCTTGTCTGACGCTTCTCCTATTTTACATAGATGATAGGAGGATGATTTGTGTCAAATACAGCCGATACCCGGCAGCTTGTGGAGGAACTCAACGAGCTGCTGGAACAGAAACAATTTGCGAAGCTCCATGCAATCATCGCCGAAACCAATGAAATGGATGTGGCGCTGTTCATGGAGCAGCTTACGCCCGTGCAGCAGATCACCTGCTTCCGGACACTGCCGAAGGATCAGGCAAGCGACGTATTCGCGGAGCTGGAACCGGATACCCAGCAGACTATTATCGACGCCATTACCGATCAGGAGATCGGACATATTATTGAGGATCTGTTTGTGGATGACGCGGTGGATATGCTGGAGGAGATGCCTGCCAGTGTGGTCAAGCGGGTTCTGAAGAACGCTAAACCTGAGACAAGATATCTGATCAATCAGTTTTTGAAGTATCCGGAGGACTCCGCCGGCAGCATTATGACGGCAGAGTTCATGGATCTCAAAAAGCATATGACGGTGGCTCAGGCCATCGAACGAATCCGCAGGAGAGGAGAGGACTCTGAGTCCATCTACACCTGCTTTGTGACGAACTCCAAGCGGGTGCTGGAGGGCGTCGTATCCCTGAAAAGCCTGCTGCTGAGTCCCGACGACACCACGGTGGAGGAGATCATGGATACGGACGTGATCCGGGCCACGACTTTGGAGGATCAGGAATCCGTGGCCAAGACCATGATGAAATATGACTTCATGGCCATGGCAGTGGTGGATCAGGAGAACCGCCTGGTGGGTATCGTTACTGCGGACGACGTCATGGACGTTATCCAGGACGAGGCCACGGAGGATATCCAGAAGATGGCGGCTATCGCGCCCTCGGATCATCCCTATCTCAAGACCAGTGTCTTTGTTTTGGCCAAGAACCGGATCGTGTGGCTGCTGTTCCTGATGCTTTCCGCTATGGTGACCGGCACGATCCTGGAGAACTATGAGGCGGCGTTTGTGGCGTTTCCGCTGCTGGTGACCTGTATGCCCATGCTGACCGGTACTGCCGGTAACGCAGGCAGCCAGGCAAGCACACTGATTATCCGCGGAATGTCCATCGGCGACATTCAGCTTGCGGACTGGTGGAAGGTCACGCTGAAGGAACTGCGGGTAGCGGCGCTGTGCGGCGCGGCCCTGTGCATCGTCAATACGATCCGGCTGATGATCAGTTTCCCGGGGCAGACCACGATCACCATTGTGGTATCGCTGAGCCTGTTCCTGATCGTGATCATTGCCAAATTCGTGGGCAGCCTGCTTCCCATGCTGGCGAAGCTGATCCGTGTGGACCCGGCCATCATGGCTTCTCCGCTGATCTCCACCATCATGGATTCCGTCTCCATGCTGATCTATTTCAATATTGCGCGGGTGTTCCTGAAGGTATGAAGAAAACGGGAGGCTAAGCCTCCCGTTTTTATACAGCAGTTTGGCGCCGCCTCTGAACTGCCCCGCCGAGGAGCAGTCCGATCCCCAACAGGAACAGTACTCCTGCGAGGATCCGGAAAATCAGAACGCCGTTTTCCAGTGTCGTACTGTAATAAAGACTGAAGCATGCGGCAGCAATACAGTCCAGCCCAAAGACCGGAAGGGCGCTTGATCCCAGCGTCAGCCGGTCCAGTTCGCGCTTCTCGTGGCCCGGCAGCAGGCCCATCCGGGAGAATACCGGCAGGAGTACCGCAAACAGCGCGGCCAGCAGCATGACCTCCACCGGCAGCAGCAGGGAGTTTTTAATTAGAGACGTGGTCATGTAGTAGAGATATCCCTTTCCGAACATCATCCTGCTCCAAAGGCTTCCCAGCAGAACGTTGACCAGATAGTTGACCAGAAATTTGGCACAGAACAGGCGAAGCACAGTGATTTTCTTCCGATATAGCAGCAGCGCATAGATCAGAGCCCCCAGCATAGACGACAGGGTGTAGCCGGGGAAGAACGCGCCGCTTGGAAACAGGACATATCCGAGAATGTCGGAAACTGCTCCCACCAGAAGCCCAAGGATCGGACCGTAGACCGCGCTGCCCACAGCCACAAAGAAAAAGGTGAATTTCACCCGGAGATTGTCGCCCACGGTGATGAACAGGGAACCGACCACCACGCACAGAGCGCAGATCAGCGCAGCGAAAACCAGCCTGCGCAGGCTTTTCAGCTCGCCCCAGGCCGCCTTCCAATAGGCGGGTGAAAATGTGCTTTGGATCATGAAAAAACCTCCTTATATGGCATGTTGCCACATAGAGGAGGAAATCCAGTATGCGGCAGCGGGATGCGAGACCTGCACGGCAAAAGAAGTCTTTTTTCGTCCCGGAGACAACTCCCCGTCCTCCGGACACTTGACCCGCAGATCTCTACTCTGCCAATATGTAGTTTCATTATAGCGCGCCGCCCGGAAAATACAAGTACTTTGCAAAAAAATACAGAAAAAATCCGGTATGACGATCCATACCGGATATTTTTCCGTCAGTCAACGATTTCTACGCTGACGTGTTCGCCCTTGCGCTGGGCCACAGACTTGATGATCGTGCGGATCTCTTTGGCAATCCGGCCCTGACGGCCGATGACCTTGCCCATGTCTTCCGGCGCAACACGAAGCTCAAGCACAGTTTCGTCACCCGGGATCTCCGTCACCGTCACGGCGTCGGGGTGATCCACAAGATTCTGCGCCATATAAAGCAGGAGATCTTTCATGTTTGTTCCTCCGAATTAGAGGGCGCCGGCCTTCTTGAGCAGGGCCCGCACCGTGTCGGTGGGCTGAGCGCCGTTTTTGATCCACTGCTGAGCCTTCTCCACGTCCACAGTGACAGTAGCGGGATCGGTCAGGGGATTGTAGGTGCCGATTTCCTCAATGCAGCGGCCATCGCGGGGGCTGCGGGAGTCTGCAACAACGATTCTGTAGAAGGGGGCCTTCTTGGCGCCCATTCTGCGCAGTCTGATTTTGACCATGGGTGTTTCACCTCCGAAGTGTATTGAATATATATCGTAAAGCACGTTTGCTTGTTACGAACGATCAGAAGCCGAAGCCGCCGAAGCCGCCCATACCGCCCATACCGCCGAAGCCGCCCCGTTTCTGGAGCTTTTTCATCTTCTTGCTGGCGCCGGGTCCGGTGAACTGCTTCATCATTTTCTGCATGGCCTCAAACTGTTTGAGCAGGTTGTTGATTTCCTGAACACTCACGCCTGCACCGGAGGCGATGCGCTGTTTGCGGCTGTGGTTGATGACGCCCGGGTTTTCCCGCTCATGGGGCGTCATGGAGAGGATGATGGCCTCCGTATGACGCATGGCCTTTTCGTCCACATTTACATTTTTCAGTGCGCCGGTGTTCATACCGGGCATCATGGCGAGGATGTCGGTCAGGGAACCCATGCTCTTGAGCTGAACCAGCTGGTCGTAGAAGTCCTGAAGGGTGAATTTGGATTTCCGGAGCTTTTGCTCCAGCTCTTCCGCCTTCTTCTTGTCGAGTGCCGCCTCCGCCTTCTCAATCAGCGTCAGCACGTCGCCCATGCCCAGGATCCGGGAAGCCATCCGCTCGGGATGGAAGGCTTCGATATTGTCCAGCTTCTCTCCGGTGCCCGCAAATTTGATGGGCTTTCCGGTGACGGCCTTGACGGAGAGGGCAGCGCCGCCCCGGGCATCGCCGTCCAGCTTGGTCAGCATCACGCCGTCAATGGACAGCTGCTGATCAAAGGCGGTTGCTGCGTTCACAGCGTCCTGTCCGGTCATGGCGTCCACCACCAGCAGGATCTCGTCCGGCTCCACCGCTTCCTTGATGGCGGAGAGCTCCTCCATCAGCGCCTCGTCGATGTGAAGGCGGCCTGCGGTGTCCAGGAACACCATATCGAAGCCCTCTTTTTTCGCGTGGGCCACGCCGGCCTTGGCGATGTCCACGGGATTGCCCTGACCCATCTGGAACACGGGGATCCCCAACTGAGAACCTACGACCTCCAACTGCTTGATGGCAGCGGGACGATATACGTCGCAGGCCACCAGCAGCGGGTTCTTGCCCTGTTTTTTCATCAGGCCAGCCAGCTTTGCTCCGTTGGTGGTCTTACCGGCACCCTGAAGGCCCACCAGCATGACGACCGTAGGCGGTCTGGAGGAAATGGTGAGTTTTGCATTTTCGCTGCCCATCAGGGCGATGAGCTCTTCGTTGACGATCTTGACGATCATCTGGGCCGGCGTCAGACTTTCCAGCACGTCGCTGCCCACGGCCCGCTCCGAAACTTTCTTGACGAAGTCCTTGACGACTTTATAGCTGACATCGGCTTCCAGCAGTGCCAGCCGGATCTCACGCATGGCCTCTTTTACGTCGGCTTCGGTGAGCCGGCCCTTGCTGCGCAGACGTTTGAACGCCGCGGATAATTTATCAGTCAGTCCTTCAAAGGCCATGGTTTCACTCCTTCAAACGCCCGATGGCGCAGTCGATATAGTTCCGGATCTCAGGGAGATCCTGCTGCCTGGCCAGATCTGCGGCAGATTCCAACGCCGCAAGCGCGGAGCTGATCTGAAGCGAACGGCGGACAGCGCCGATCTTTTCCTCCAGGTCCCGCATCTGTGCCTCCGCCCGGATCAGATTGTCCCGGACAGCCTGCCGGGAGATGCCCTCCAGTTCGCCGATCTCTCCCAGAGAGAGGTCCTGATTGTAACGAAGGTCGCAGCAGAGCTTTTGCTTTTCCGTCAGGGTGTCGCCATAGACGTCGAACAGCAGGGCGTAGGTCAGCATATCCCGTTCCATCCAAATCCCTCCTGTAAAGGCGCTTGGCTTAACAGTCGAGATTATACCTGATTTCGCCATGAATGTCAAGTAAAATTCCTTTACAAACTTCTTGATTTTTTGCGGGCCTGATGGTAAACTCATAACAAGAGGAGTGTGGTTTACAATGCCGAAGATCCTGACGCTGCTGCAGGAGGCAGACGGCGCCTTTGTTTCCGGAGAATCCATGTCGGAACAGCTGGGCGTCACCCGCGCTGCAGTCTGGAAACAGATCAAAAAGCTCCGGGAGTCCGGATATGAAATTGAGGCGGTGACCAATCTGGGCTACCGGCTGGTCAAATGCCCGGAGCGGCTCGATCGGGACAAGATCCTGAGCGGATTGGGGACGCATCCCTGGAAGGACCGGATCACCGTATTGGAAACGGTGGACTCCACCAACAATCTGGCAAAACGGGAGGCGGTCTCCGGCGCGCCTGCGGGATCGGTGTATCTGTCTGATGAGCAGACGGGCGGCCGGGGCCGTCAGGGCAGGGGATTCCTGTCTCCCAGAGGGAAGGGATTGTATCTCTCAGTCCTGCTGCGGCCCAAGTGTGGACCAGCGGAGGTCAGCCATACCACGGCCATGGCGGCGGTGGCGGTAAACAACGCCATTGAGCGATGCTGCGGCGTCCGGCCGGGGATCAAGTGGACCAACGATCTGATCCTCGGGGAGAAGAAAATGACCGGGATCCTTTCGGAGATGAGCGTGGAGTGGGAGAGCGGCACGCTGGAGTACGTGGTCGTGGGCATCGGCATTAACTGCGGCCAGAGGCCGGGGGATTTCCCCGAGGAGCTTAGGGACCGGGCCACCTCGATCGAGGCGGAGACCGGACGAGCGGTGGACCGGAACCGGCTGGCGGCGGAACTGATCTGGCAGCTGGAGGTCATGTCCAGGGAGATCCGGACTGGAAAACGGGAGTGGATCGCGCAGTACGCCCGGGACTGCATCACCATCGGCCGCCATGTCCGGGTCATCCGTGGGGAGAAGACCCGGACGGGAACCGCCAAAGCCATCGACGAAAACGGTGCGCTGGTGGTGCAGTACGACGACGGAGAGACCGGCATTGTGTTTACGGGAGAGGTCTCCATCCGCGGCAATGACGGGTATATTTAGGTCATAGACAAAGGAAGCGCCGTCCTTTCGGACGGCGCGTTCGTTTATTCCTCGTCGGGAGAAAAAGCTCCGATGAGCTTGTCCCAGAATCCGATGATCAGGCAGACGCAGCCTGCCAGCATCAGGGACGCACCAACGATTTTCAGAACAAAGCGTGCGGTTTTCATAGCAATTCCTCCTTGTTTATTCCGTCAGAGATTTGGTTCGGAACCAGTAGTGATAGGTTTCCTGATAGCCGAGCAGATCATACAGGACCCGTGCGCCAAGATTGTCGGTCAGACATTGCAGATAAGCGGTGTGGCACCCCATGGACTTTCCGTACTGCATGATGGCGGAGCAGATATCCCCGCCCAGTCCCCGGCGGCGGCAGGACGCATCCACATAGATGTCGTAGAGCCCTACATACCCCCGCTCAAGAACGCCGAGTCCGCAGGCAATCATACGGCCATTCTCCACGATGGAAGCGGCGGCAATGGGATAGGCGATATTCTGCAGCATCTTCACCGCAGCGTCCCGCTGGGCATCCGCCGTGCCGTTCATGGTCAGGAACCCATCCAGCCAGGGGCCTGTCATGGCGGATTCGATGATCGTCTCCGTATTGGGGATCCGGGTGAAGGATTCCAGCGGGCATACGAAGATGTTTCCGCTGCGCTCCGTTCCATAACCCAGCTCGTCCAGGGCCTGGGAGCAGACTGCAAGCTGCGACGGATCCATGCCGTCATGGAGCTTGACGATGGATTTGCTCAGACCGGAATCCCGGTACAGCTGTTCCACATACCGGACCTTCTCCGCACCGGGCAGCGTCTCCGAATACATGGGATTGGCGCAGTTGACCCGATAGGTGAAGCCGCCGCCGAAGCGGACGCTCCAGCCGTCATACATGACGGTCTGCAGAGCGGGGAAAGCATTGGTCTGCAGCTCTTCATAGAGCAGGATTTCCGAATGGTCCATGGGTATCACGTCCTTGAATGGGGTATCTCTATTTTACAGGGTTTTCGTGGGATTTTCAACAGCTTTTACAGGAAAGCGGACAGCTCCGCCAGAGAGTCCACCACGGGAACGCCGGCCCGGCAGAGATCTGCACGGGATTGATGGCCGATGGCGCAGAGAATGCAGTCCGCGCCGATATATCTGGCGGCGGCGTGGTCGTGGAGCGTGTCGCCGATCAGTACCATCTCGGATGCAGGGAACGGCTGCCGTATGGCCCAGAGCCGCCCCCGTTCCTCCTTGCTCTCCGCCAGAAGGTCGTCGGCCGCCAGGATTTCGTCAAAGTAGGGGAGCACCCCCAGGGCGGCGGTATCCCGCTCCACATTCTCCCGGTGGGAGGAGGAGAGGATCACCTGCCGGACGCCGGCGGACTGCAGCGTTTTCAGAAGTGTTTCGGCCCCAGGGTGCAATCCTTCAAAATGGCGGGGGTAAAACTCTGAAAACTCCTGGCCGATCAGTGTCATGGGCACTTCGTTGAGATCGAACAGGTGCTCATAGAAGCGGCTGATGGGAGTGTCCATATAGGCGTAGTACTGTGAAAGGTCAATGGGCGGTTTTCCATGCAGGGCAAGAATGTCGTTGGTGGCCTTCAGAGAGGCGATCACATCGTCGGCCAGCGTGCCGTTCCAGTCCCAAATGACGCAGCGGTACCGCATTTACATCTTCTCCGGGGCAGAGAAGCCCAGAAGGTCGATGCAGGTTTCCAGCACCCGGCAGGCCAGGTGGATCAGGGCAATGTAGCCCGCCTGCTTTGCCGGGTCTGCCTCAGAGAGGATCCGGGTGTCATGGTAGAACCGGTTCACCGCGCCGGAAAGCTCATAGATATAGGCGCAGACCACGTTGGGCTGGGTGTCCCGGTAGGCCAGAGCCAGATTGTCCTGGAACCGGGAGATCTGCAGCATCAGATCCTTTTCCAGAGCGGTCTCCGGAGGCAGGATGGAAAGACCGTCGGCGGTTTTCCCTGTCTGCTGGGTAAATTTGCTGAGAATGGACTTGATCCGGACGATGGTGTAAAGGATATAGGGGCCGGTGTTGCCCTCAAAGGCGGAGAACCGGTCCATGTCAAAGGCGTAGTCCTTGGTGGCCAGGTTGCTGAGGTCGCCGTATTTCAAGGCCGCAACAGCGATGATGCCGGCGATCTCGTCCACAGCGACGCCGGTGATGATATTGTTTTCCAGAATACGGGCCTTGACGGTGTCGGTGATCTCTGAGATCAGGTATTCCAGCCGCATGACGCCGCCGTCTCTGGTCTTGAAGGGTTTGCCGTCTTTCCCGTTCATGGTGCCGAAGCCCAGGAACTGCAGCGTGGTTTCCGGCCGGATGATCTTCGACTTTTTGGCGGTACGGAACACCTGCTCAAAGTGCAGCGCCTGGCGCTTGTCCACCACATAGAGCACCTTGTCGGGATGATAGTCCTGCTCCCGCTGGACCAGCGTGGCAAGGTCCGTGGTGGCATAGAGGGTGGCTCCGTCGGATTTGAGGATGATGCAGGGGGGAACTTCCTTCTTGTCCTCCGGCTCCTGAACTTCCACCACAAGGGCGCCCTGACTCTCTACGGCGTAGCCGCCGTCTTTGAGATACCGGACCATATCCGCGATATAGGGCTCCGCGTCGCTTTCGCCCTTCCACAGATCGAACTCCACATTCAGGTTGCTATAGTTCTTTTTCAGATCTGCCACGGACACGTTCATCACGTGATGCCAGATGGCCATATAACCGGGATCGCCCTGCTGAAGCTTCAGAGTGGCCTCATGGGCCCGGGCGGAGAACTCCGGATCCTCCTTGCTCCTTGCGGAGGCGGCGGGATAGATCTGTTCCAGCTCTGAAATGGTAAAGGGCGGCTCCGCGGGATACTCGCCCTGATGGTCCGGGTCAAAGTAGGGAAGATCGGGGCTCTTCGCGCGGATTCCCTCGATGATCAGGCCCATCTGCAGGCCCCAGTCGCCCAGATGCACGTCACCGATCACCCGGTTGCCGAAATAGCGCTCGATGCGCTTGACGGCCTCTCCGATGATGGCGGGCCGGATATGGCTCACGTGCAGGGGTTTGGCCACGTTGGCACCGCCGTAGTCAATGACCACGGTTTTCTCCTCCGCTTCTTCCTGCAGGCCGAACTTCTCGGCAGATGCCATTTGGTTTACATAATCTGAAACCGTCTCCGGGGCGAGCCGAAGATTGATGAAACCGGGCTTCACAGCCTCCGCAGTCAGAAATGCCGGGTTTTCCCGGAGCTGGGCCACCACGTCCTCCGCAATGACGATGGGAGCCTTATGGTACTGCTTGGCGGCAGGCATGGCGCCGTTGCACTGATACTCACACAGGTCCGGACGGGCCGAAACGCTGACCCTGCCCAGCGCCGGATCATATCCGGCAGCCTCAAATGCGGCGGAGACCTGCTCCGAAATCAGGTCGATGAGTTTTTCCATGTTGCAATTCCTTCCTTGTTCGTATATCTAAACTATTGTATCACAGAATTCCTGCAGTGTACAGAAAAAAAGCGGGACCGTCTCAGGAAAGACGGTCCCGTCCGGCCGGTTGACGATGTGTATTTCAGGAAGAGGTGCGATCCTCATTTCCGGCGAAAGCACTGCCGGGGACAGTTCTCACAGCCGCAGTCGCGGCCGCGCTTCCTGCGGCGCAGCCGGTAAATAACAGCGGTGACAAGGATGACCGACAAAAGGATCACCAGCGCAATGTCCCAAAAGTTCATATCAGACGCCTCCCAGCGCCAGACCGATCATGCGGACCGCCAGCGCCGCGACCCAGGCCACGGCGCACTGCCAGACCACCATGCCGACGGCGTATTTCCGTCCCAGTTCCCGTTTGACCGATGCTACGGCCGCCACGCAGGGCGTATAGAGCAGGGAAAACACCAGCAGCGCAGCCGCGGAAAGGGAGGTCATGGCAGCCTGTACGGATCCGCCAAAGAGGATCTCCATGGTGGAGACCACACTTTCCTTGGCCATGAAGCCGGTGATCAGCGAGGTGACGATCCGCCAGTCGCCCAGACCCAGCGGACGCAGGATCGGCGCAAGCAGGCCGGCGATCATGGCCAAAATGCTCTGCTGGGAGTCCTCCACGATGTTCAGGTGCAGGTCAAAGCTCTGCAGGAACCAGACCACCACCGTGGCGATGAGGATGATGGAAAAGGCCCGCTGCAGGAAGTCCTTGGCCTTTTCCCACAGAAGCTGTGCCACGTTTTTCGCGCCGGGGATCCGGTAGTTCGGCAGTTCCATGACAAACGGCGCAGCCTCGCCCTGAAACAGTGTCCCGCGATAGAGATATGCCGCAAGGATTCCGACCAGGATCCCAAGCAGATACAGTCCCACCATAATCAGACCGCCCTGCTTCGGGAAAAACGCGCTCACAAAGAACCCATAGATGGGCAGCTTCGCGGTACAGCTCATAAACGGGGTCAGAAGGATGGTCATGCGACGGTCCCGTTCGCTGGGCAGGGTCCGGGTGGACATGACCGCGGGAACCGTGCAGCCGAAGCCGATGAGCAGGGGAACGATGCTCCGCCCGGACAGGCCGATCCGCCGCAGGAGCTTGTCCATGACAAAGGCCACCCGGGCGATATATCCGCTGTCTTCCAGCAGAGACAGGAAGAAAAACAGGGTCACGATGATGGGAAGAAAGCTCAGGACACTGCCGACGCCGGCGAATACGCCGTCGATGATCAGTCCGTGGATCGCCGGATTGACGGCTGCAGCGGTCAGAGCCCGGTCCGCCAGAGCGGTCAGGCCGCTGATGCTGTATTCCAGAAGTGTCTGGAGTCCCGCACCGATGACGTTGAAGGTCAGGAAGAACACCAGCGCCATGATCCCGATAAAGGCGGGAATGGCGGTGTATTTTCCTGTCAGAAACCGGTCCAGCTTTTCGCTGCGGATCCGTTCCCGGCTCTCAGAGGGTTTTGTTACCGTCTGGGAGCAGACCTTGTGGATAAATGCAAACCGCATATCGGCCATGGCGGCGGCCCGGTCCATGCCCCGCTCAGTTTCCATCTGGAGAATGATGTGCTCCAGCATCTCCTGCTCGTTCTGATCTAGTCCCAGCTGATTGAGCACCATTTCATCGCCCTCAATGACTTTGGCGGCGGCAAACCGCACCGGAAGTCCGGCCCGGAGGGCGTGATCCTCGATCAGATGAATAATGCCGTGGAGACATCGATGCACAGCGCCGCCGTGGTCGTTTTCGTCGCAGAAATCCTGCCGGAGGGGTTTTTCCTGGTAGTGGGCGATGTGGATGGCGTGTTCGATCAACTCCTCCACGCCCTGCCGCTTGGCGGCGGAAATGGGCACCACGGGCGTTCCGAGCAGGGCCTCCATGCGGTTGACGTCGATGGAGCCGCCGTTGGCCGTCACCTCGTCCATCATATTGAGCGCCACCACCACCGGCGTGTCCATCTCCAGAAGCTGCATGGTCAGATAGAGATTACGGGCGATGTTGGAGGCGTCGACGATGTTGATGATCGCCTTTGGCTTTTCGTCCAGCACAAAGCTCCGGGAAACAAGCTCCTCGCTGCTGTAGGGGGACATGGAATAAATGCCGGGCAGATCCGTTACCAATGTGTTGTCGCGGCCCCGGATGACGCCGTCCTTCCGGCTGACTGTGACGCCGGGGAAATTGCCTACGTGCTGATTGGCACCGGTGAGCTGGTTGAACAGGGTGGTCTTTCCGCTGTTCTGGTTGCCGACCAGCGCAAAGGTCAGCGTCGTACCCTCCGGCAGCGGATCGCCGCTGCCCTTGGGATGGAACCGGCCGCCTTCGCCCAGACCGGGGTGGGCCACTTTGGACACCGCCTGCAAGGGGGCGCTGGATGCCTGTGGCGCAGACAGCGGCGTCACGGTGATCCGATCCGCGTCCGCAAGGCGCAGCGTGAGTTCGTAGCCGTGAAGCATCAGCTCCATGGGGTCGCCCATGGGGGCGTATTTGATCACTGTGACCTCCGTGCCGGGGATCACGCCCATATCCAGAAAGTGCTGGCGCAGGGCGCCGTCTCCGCCGACTGCGGTGATGACCGCTGATCTTCCGATTTCCAGTTCCTTGAGTGTCATAGAACCGACCTCTTTGCTCCGATAGAATATCTATGCCATAGTAACACAAACGGGCATGTATTGCAATTCCATACCGCCTCAGAAGCCGAAGAAAATCCCGGGCCGCAGATGTCTGCGGCCCGGGTTCCTGTCACAGCTCGGATTCGTCTCCGTATTCGGCATAGTATTCCGCTGTGGCGGTTTCCGCTTTACCCCGCCCGGTCCGGCAGTGGGGGTTGGACAGATAGCAGTTTCTGCCGCAGCGTCCGCAGTGGAGGTTGCTCAGATAGTCCTCCAGGGACGGAACGTCCTGCGCCGGTACCGCCTCCAGATATGCCTCCTGATCGTCTTCCTCTTCCGGGGCCTCGGTCAGCGCTTCGGTCTCCGGTTCCGCCGCCGATTCGGCTTCCGGTTCCGCCGCCGGCTCGGCTTCCGGTTCCGCATCCGGTTCTGCTTCCGGTTCTGTTTCAGACGCAGGCTCGGCTTCCACGGCGCTGCCTGCGGAAGCGGAGGGCTCTACTTCCGCAGGTGCGCTCTCGCCGGGCGTTTCCGGCATCGGTGCTTCCGTTTCCTCCGGATCATCCTCCGTCAGGATCGACGGAGAAGGGAGTACGGCGGACAACTCTTCCGGCGCATAGGGGATCGTGTCTGCGCCGAAGGAGGAAGCGGCGGCCAGTTCAACCTCCTCTATTGTGCTTTCCGGCGGTGTCATGGCTGCCCTAACGGTCAGATAGGCCGCGCGGATACCGCCGTAGGCCATGGACAGGACCAGGTAGACAGCCATAAACGCACGGATGATTTTTACTTTCATATGGTTTCCTCCCGGAATCTTGGTGTGCCCATGATACCCCGCCAACCTAAAAGCTACTTAAATCAAAATAGTTTTAGTTTGCTTTTAGCTTGCCCTGTTATACTCGGCTCATCACAGTACAGGAGGGGTCTTCATGCCTGAGAGAATGACGATGTCCTATGAGAGCGAGATCCGGGATACACTGGACCGGATCGGACGGGAAAACGACCACATCCGCTCTTTTTCCTATTTTACCGCCTGCGCCTGGCAGTGGTTCGATCCGAAACAGAGAAAGTCCGTGAAACCTGCGGTTGCGGTGCTGGGTCCCGGAGTTCCCGGGGAACTGATCCAGGCGGCGGGTGCGTCACCTTATTATATTTTGGGCGGAAGCCTGAAGTCCGGCGCCTGGTCCGAGGATCTGGTGCCCAGAGATACGGATCCGGTCAGCCGCAGCGTGCTCGGGTTTCTGCAGGATCCGGAGGGCCCCGACTATTCCGGTACGCTTTTTATCGTGCCGGTCACCAGTGACAGCATGCGGAAGACCGCTTATCTGCTGCGGGAGCAGGGGAGGAATGTCCACATTGTGGATGTACCGCCCCAGCGCAACGATCTCCTTGCCCGGGAGAAATGGCAGGCGCAGATGATCGCTATGACGGAAGTGGTGTCCCGCCATACCCGAACCCATGTGACCGCAGCCCGTGTGCGCAGCGCCATCGAGACGGTAGACTGCGCGGTAAAAGTCCTGCGGGAGTTCCTGTCGGCGACCTGCGGGCGGGAGGACCTGATCACCGGAGCAGCCAGACTTCTCGTGCAGAACAGCTACTACTATACCGAAGATCTCAGCCGGTGGACAGCGGAACTCAGGCAGCTCAATGAGGAGCTGCGGAGCCGCCGGAAGCGTTTCGTACCAGGACGCAGCATCCGGCCCGGGGTCCTGCTCCTGGGATCACCGGTGTATTTCCCGAACTATAAGATCCCGTTTCTGATCCAGGATATCGGACTGAACGTGCTGCGGAATATTGACGTGACCACTTTGAAGAACCAGATCAGACCCGTCCTGCCCGGAAAACGCAGAAGCCGGGATACGCTGATCCGCATGGCAGCGGACCGGTGGTACAATCAGGATGGTTCTCCGGCGTATGCGGCAAACGACGCGCTTCTCCGGAGCGTGGTTCGATGTCTGAAGCAGGACCGCATTGAGGGCGTGGTCTACCATGTGCTCAAGGGTCAGATCGAATATGATTTTGAGCTGGAGCGGTTTGAAGCGCTCTTTGACCGGTACGGAATTCCGGTGTTCCGGCTGGAGACGGACTACCAGTACCAGGATGTGGAGCAGCTCCGCATCCGCATGGAGGCATTTTCCGAGATGCTCCATCAGAACCGGTATCGAGAGGAGCGGATGGCCCAATGAAGCAAGCAAAAAGGATCTGGGTCACTGCCGGGATCTGCGCCGCCATGTTTGCGCTTGCGTGGTTTGCCTGGCGGCTTCCGTTCTTTGAGTTCAGTGAGGAGTATTCCGCCGAGCAGGTGGGCAGTTTCCTGTCCCTTAAGTATCTGAAGAACCTGCTGCCGCTGATCCTGATTCTTCTTCTGTCCGCCCTGGGCATCCTGATCTGCATCGGCGTCCGGAAGCGGATCATCCGGAAGGACCCCGCCTTTGGCAGGTTCTTTGAGGCCAGAACGGGAAGCGCGGGGAAAAAAGTGCCCGGACAGCGGAAACTGGGCTTCATGACCGTCCGGTGGGCGGCCATGCTGGCGGCGTCCTTTTTGATGATCTTCGGGGGAACCGTTTTGAGCCTGCGATTTGCGGAGGTAAGCCTGCCCATTTTTTCCTGCCCGGTGAACACGGAACAGATGACGGAGAGCAGCTGCTATTACCTGGCCCATCTGAACGACCTGTTTGAACTGCCGCTGAAGGACATTCTCCTGTTTTTTGGCACGACGATCGGATTCGCCCTGCTTCTGGGGCGCTTCATCTGCGGGTTTCTGTGTCCCATGGGCCTTTTGCAGGACGTGGCGCACGGGATCCGCCAGAAGGCAAAGGTGGAGGGCGTTGCCATGACGGACAAAATGTACGCCGCTCTGACGCCTGTCAAATGGATGATGGTGTTTCTTCTTCTGGGCCTGAGCTTTTTGGGCGGGAACTTCTGCAATTTCTGCCCGGTGGTCGCCGTCTCGCCGATTCTGGCGGGGATCCAGACCAGTCTGTATTTCAGCGGCTTTTTTATGATCTTTGTGTTGATCGGCAGCTTCTTTAAGCGGCGGTTTTTCTGCCTGATCTGCCCGCTGGGCGTCCTGCTGGGACTGCTTCACAGGATTACGCCCTTCCGGATCAAAAAGGACTGCACCGCGTGCACGGAGTGCGGCGCCTGTTACGAGGCCTGCCCCATGGGGATCAGGCAGATCTACACGGAGCGGGAAAAGACCGATGTGACCGACATGAACTGTATTCTCTGCGGCGAGTGCGTGAGGAAATGCCCGGAGGACAACGCTTTGGCCATGACCTTCGCGGGAAAGAAGATCTATACGGCCTCCCGGAAGCAGGTCATGTCCGGGTATCGCGCAGAAGGTCAAAAACAGGACCGCGGGAGAGGAGAATGACTGTGAATACCCAGACTGTTTCACCGAGGGAACAGCGGCAGAAGGATCGCTTTTCCAGTAAGGCCAGTCAGACCGCGGCCAAATACCTCCGCCGCATGGAGGAACTGCCCGGTGCGCCGGAGACGATGGCTCCCTTTTTTCAGGTCCTCCGGGATATCTACGTGGACGGGAAAGATGCTTCCCGGGAAAACGGCGTCAAGACCATCGGAACCTACTGCGTGATGGCGCCCCACGAGCTGATCTATGCGGCCAGCGCCATGCCGGTGAAGCTGTGCAGCGGAAGCTATACCGCCTTTTCCATCGGGGACGACCTGGCACCCCGGGACGCCTGTCCGCTGGTGAAGGCGGTGGCCGGTTTTCAGCAGATCGGCGTCATGCCCCTGTATGACAATTGTGCCCTGATGGTGCTGCCCATCACCTGCGACTGCAAGAAGAAGCTGGCGGGCTATCTGGCGGAGCGCTGCGAGGTGTGTACATTGCAGATCCCGGTCTCTAAAGAGGACGAGGACATCGAGCAGTACGTACGGGAACTGTATCAGTTCCTGGGCGTGCTGGAGCAGACCACGGGAAACCGCGTCACCTATGATTCCCTGGCGGATGCCATGAAAAAGACCGGGTACGCGCAGTATGAACTGTCCCGGTTCCTGCACCTGAAAAAAAGCCTGCCCTACCTGCTCCGCGGCACCCATATCATGGCCATGATGAATGCCGCGTCCTATATGCCGGCGGACGAATGGGGCAGACAGCTCCACCGTGTCAACCGGGAACTGGAGCAGCGGATCAGCAAAAATGAGACCGTTACCCGAGTAGCTATGATGTAAAGGGTAGTTTTCGACACCCAAATACATCATAGCTGCGACGGCTCATTTGTAGCGAATGACATGCAGTTATGGGAAAGGAGCGTAAGCCTGTAATTGCAACGGTAATCGCATGAAAGGAGCCGAATATGAAAAGTCAATTTGAGAAGATGGGCGGGACGTATACCGAGATTGACGGTATGTTCTATCCGAACCTCACCCTGCCGGAGCCAGACCCCAGACCTATCGGGAAATGGGGCAGGCTGCACGAAACCTACCTGAAAGAGCAAAAGCCCTTCCGCTACACCCACCTGCTCACAACCTGCAAGCTGGACAGCTATCTGGCCGACATCAATGAGCAAGCTGTGGAGATGATGGACCGAATGCTCGAACAGATGGCAAAGGCGGAGGGCGTCACCGAAGATCTGAAAGCCAAATCCCCCATGAAATGGGTAGGCCACATGAACAGTATCCGCAACCGTGCGGAAGAAGTGATCCTGGCCGACCTGATCTATGTGTGAGGTTGTGGCCGTGACTATCTGGAGCATCCTCCGAAAGCTGATCCTGATTCCCATCATCATTGTCCTGACCCTGATCGAATGGTGCGGGGCCTTCCTGACTGGCATCGCAAATGCGATCATTACCATAATTGCTGTGCTGCTTATTTTGGTCGCTGGATTAAGCGCCATCATGGGACTTGCCAGCGGAATGGAGTGCCTGCGGATAGCCGGAATCGCCCTTGGCTGCATCATTGCAGGAAATATGCTGGTCCTGTGCGCCAGTATGGTGATTGTGGTCAGAGATTACCTGATTGAACACTTATAAGGATTATACATCAAAGCGCTGGATTTTGGTAGCGGCTACCGAAATCCAGCGCTTTTTGTAGTTTTATGACCGGCGGCGCATCTTTTCTGCATTATATTTCTTCTTACAATCCTGAGAGCAGAACTTCGTATTGGGGGACCGTGAGATAAACGCCTTATGGCACTGCCTGCATAGCCGGAGCGGATGCTCCTCATCCGTCAGCATCATGGACAGCAGCATCTTAATCGCCAGCAGGAGGGAATGGAAGTCCCAGACCATGGTAGGCTTGTCCAGCAGGGCAATGTGATAGGTGGGAGCATTCCCGTCAAAGGCCGCCATGCCCCGGCGATAGATGTTCAGCGTGTCTTCGTCCACTTTGTCCTTATCCTCATAATACAGAAATGAAGTTGCCACGGTAAATGCCCAATCCCGGAATACCTTGGCCTGCCATTCGTACCGCTCCCCGTAGTCCCTCATGAAGCTCATGACCTGGGCCTGCGGATACCCGTCGTAGGTCAGGAACAGGGCTACTTCGTACTTGTCCGCTGTGCTGAAACGGTTTTCATCCTCGGTGCTCAGAAGGTCCGGTTTCCCAAATGGGAAAAACAGATGGATGTAATCCTCTACCGGCATGGTGAGATCTCGGATGTAGTCATTCTTCGGCAGAACCACATGATTGATTTCCATAAACCTGGCCGTGGTTGGCAATGCGGTCATGATCCCCAGCAGGCCATATTTGCAGGCATATTCCCGCATGGCAGCCTTGATGGTGTCTTCCGGCTCGTGATGGAACAGCAGGCCGCCAACCTCCAGTGCATCCAGAACCATCTGTTCCCCTGTGGCTAATGGATCATAGGGCCGGGGTTCCGCTCCGGCTGCAGGAACCAGGTAGCTGTGGCCGTCTTTGGAATCTTTCCATTCATAATCGCTGTACCGTACCCAGCTTGCGGAATTGTGTTCAAACAGCTTCATCATGATTTCCCTCCATTTCGGCTTCATACCGGGCGAGAAACGCTTCCTCCCGGTGTGTGGGCTGGTAACCGAAGTCCATCCATTCCGTCAGTCTCATGTACATATGCTTCTGTACGTTCCGAAGCATGGTATCCCGAACCTTTCGGATATTCCGGTCCGTCTGCTTTCGGATCGACGCCATCTGCTGGGGGCTAAATCTCTGGATGCCCATGAAGTATAGCAGTTCTTTGTGATCCTCTTTCAGCCTGTCAACCGCCTCACAGATATAACCCTTCCCGGAGAGATCGTGCATCTCATAGGGGCAATGGGCCAGCACGTCCAGAAAGTTCCCCCTGGCGATCTGCCGCTCTGTGGGCAAACCAAGATACGTCGGGAATACCATAGCATTGGAAATGTCCGTAACCCCATATTCCAAAGGTACATCTCCACGGAACTGCAAATGGTTGCGGATCGTCCTGTCCGCACTGTCTTCCCGCTTATTCCAGGCGGCGAGTACCTTTTCAAAGTCCTTCCTAGTGCGTGCGCTTTCCTCCATACGCCGGAGGGCCTCCGCCTTCATCTCCCGCCGGAGCAGCTTCCCAGAACGCTCCGCCGAAGTATCCGATGGCACCGGTTCATCCGGATCGAGCTGTACTTCCTCCGGTACCTCTTCCGATTCGGAAACAACCTCATCTTCCCATGGTTCGTCCGTGGAATCATCGTCCCCTGCTTCCATCCAATCGTCATATTCCAATAGCTCCAGCTCGTCGCTCTCGTCGGCGGGCTGTTTTTCTTTATCATCTTCAGAATCGTCATAGGAGTCGATATAATCGCTTTCGTCATAAAAATCCTCACGGAAAATGCGCAACAAGATCACTTCCTTTTCCTGGCTAATCCTATTCTCGCAAATATCGAGTCCCATAAATGGTGCATCGCCACCCCGTCTGATCTAAAATTGTAAACAATTTGTAACTAATATCAAAAACAGTTCCGAATTTGGCCTCTGGTTTTCCTATAGGTAGAGGGAGAAATCCTGATTACCATGAAGGGAGCGGATGCCTAATGAGGGTACTGAAATGAGCTCAGACCACACAACTGAATATAGGAATGACAACTAATAAAAAGACAACAGCCTGCTATGTCAGGCGAGTGTACCGGAGGTTTATCAAAATGACTGATTTCAATATGAATCAATACGCACCCAAGGTGCAGAAAGCGAGGTACAATGACCGAACAGAATGTCTTTTATATGACCCGCCGGGTGGGTAATACCACATTCCGGGTAAAAGTGAGCTGCCCTGCCACCGGCACAGAAACCATGGAG
>JAFUFT010000012.1 GCA_017469795.1 Oscillospiraceae bacterium | reverse complement strand
GCTCGCACAGGCCGGGCTTGTAAGCGCCCTTGGCCTGTACGAGCATCTGCACTTATGCGATTGAACCGCCGTGTACCGAACGGTACGCACGGTGGTGTGGGAGGACGGTCACTCAACTAATGGGTGACCTCCTACCCGATCGGTCATTCTGTGGTGTGGGCCTGTTCCCAGACAGCAAGATCAATGCCCATGCCCTCGTATTCATTCCGGGTGGGGCCATAGTTTTCGTCGTCAAAGCTCCAGGTCTCGTAGGCGGTGGGCAGGAAAATCTCCATTTCGGACCGGAGCCGGTCAGAGGAGAATTCCTTGTACTGGGGAGAGGACAGGTAGTCGTGGGCCGTAGCGGACGCCACCTGAGCGCCGCCCTCGCCCTGCCAGGACTGCTGTTCTCCGCCGGGGCTCCCGGGGCCGCCCGGGCCGCCTTCGGGAGGAGGACCGCCGGGGCCGCCCATGCCGGCATTGCCGCCCAGCGTCAGATAAAAGCTGCCCATAAAGTCCGTGAACATGTGCAGATGCCACATCTTCCAGACCCCGTCTTCTTTGACGAAGTCCACGCCATAGGCTTCCCAGATGGTGTTGGCGTTCTGGCCGCTCTCGGCGATCATGCCGGGGGAGTACCAGAAGCATTTGGCGGTCTGTCCGTCCTCGGCGACCTCAATGATCGCCGTGGTGGTCACGTGGAGCAGGAGCTGGCCCACGCCGCCGTACTGGTCGAGGATCTCCTCGTCGGTCATGCCGGAGATGTCGATGCCGTTGTTCTCGCAGTACTGCTTGGCGGAGGACAGCCAGGAGGTGTCGTGGCCTTCCACATAGGCATTCCAGATGCTGTCATAGCCCACATGGAATCCCTGGTTCTGGCCGAAGGAGGCCGTGGCCTGGTTTTCCGGCTTCTGGACCCAGATGGTCTCCATCTCCTGGCGGTGCAGGCCGTAGCAGTGGTACATCACATGCCAGCTCATCAGGTTCTGGATCTCCTGCTGGTCCAGAGCCCTCCTGGCCATGGAGTAGACCTCGGACAGCTCCGGGCCCTCCTCCGGCGCTTCGGCAGCAGCTGTCTCCTCCGGCGCCGCCTCCGGTTCGGGAGCGGGTTCCGTGGGAGTTTCCACTTCCTCAGCAGGAGCCTCCTGGGCGGGAGCCTCTGCAGACAGGGAAGAGGCTGGCGATTGCGAAGATGGCGCAGCCTGTCCGCCGCAGGCGCTCAAAGCAAGAAGCATGGACAGAACCTGACACCATACGATCCATTTTTTCATGATTTCTCTCCTTTCTCGTTCTCGCGCGGCCGTCCGGGGCGGTACGCATTACGGGTATTATAATGGGCGGGCAGAAGAAAAATCAATAAATTGTCAATTATTGAGCGTCAGGAAAATTTTTGAAAGCAGGGTCAGAAGGTCAGGGAGTCCACCCGGGACAGCAGATCCTGGAGATGCTCCCTGCAGTTCCGGATCTCCTTCTGTCCGGCCTCTGTGTTCAGGCCGTTCCGGCGGATGGACCGGCGCATGATCCGGGTATATCCCACCACCTGGGCCTTTTCCTCCACGGCCCGGACCCGATCTTCATCAGCGCCCTCCAGATACAGCCGCAGGGACTTGTTCCAGAATTCCACAGCGGTCTCGTGGGAGATGCCCAGGAAGGACCGGGAGATGGAGTGGTCGGTTTCGCTGTAGCCCACGTAGGCGTTGAACATGCTGGCCAGCTCAAACACGGGATGGCCGTGGCAGAGGGTGTCCATGTCGATGAGCAGACTCTCGCCGTTCTGGAGCATCACGTTCTTGATGTGGTAATCCCCGTGGAGCATATGGTTGTCCTCCGGCACGGCGGCCACCAGATTGTGGAGTTTTTCGTATTGCTCCGGGGGAAGATAGTCCGCCAGAAAGTCCGCCCAGTCCAGCGCCACGGCCCGCATATCCGGCATGGAGTCCGGGCTGACCTCCGTCCCGTGGATCTGCCGGAGCAGGTCCACGGACATCTGCGCCACCTCGTCCACGGACTTTTCGCCCCGGATCAGCAGCTTGGCGAAGCTGGTGGCGTTGAGCAGCTCGAACACGGAGCCGTAACCGTCGCCCACCCGCACCACGTCATAGGGGATGGCGGTGGGGATGCCCAGCACGAAGGCGGTCCGGGCCAGCTCCCGCTCCCGGTGGATCTCCGGCAATGCGTCCGGATTCAGATAGACCTTGACGATGGTATCCGGATCGATGCGGTAGACCTTGCCGTTGGCGCCCTGACCGATGACCTCGCAGCCCTCCACGGAGATGACCCGGTAGGCTTTCTGGACATCCACCATCTCCGTAAAGCCGGTCATATCGAAGATCTCGTAGATCTCGGAGGAGACGTTGACGATCTTCAGGGAGGGGAACTCCTTCCGCAGACGGAGAATGATCCGGAGGCCGGCGCTGGAGATATAGCTCAGATTCCGGGCGTCCAGCGCAAGATCCCCGCAGGGGTTCTCACTGCGGGCCTGCGTGATCTCCGCTTCCACCGCGGAGGCGTTGGAGGAGTCGATGTGTCCCTTCAAAAAGATTGTGAGCAGCCGGCCCTCCGATTTGCAGTCGATATGCTCCATCACAGCGTTCCTCCTTCAAATACCGCTTTGACCAGCCGGTCGTATTCCTGCCAGGCCGGTTCGTCCCGCAGATCCTCCAGCAGGGTGCCGATGGTGCGGTAGTACCAGTGCTGGCTGCTGGGATCCTTCTGGTTGAATTCCTCCCAGAGACGGTCCCCCCGCCAGAGGTACATCCGATAGAAGGAGCGCATATTGGAGAGCTTGTCCCCCAGCCAGATCATTTTTACGGCCCGGTCCTTGGTATATTCCAGAACCTGGAGCGTCTCCGTCTTGCGTTCGTACCAGGTCTCCGCAGGCGGCTGATCGGGGCGCTTGTCCTCGGTCTCCGAGGCGACCAGCGCCGCCACCCGGGGGCCGAACAGCTCCTGAAGCTGCTGGAGCGTCACCGGGGTATCCTCCACGGTGTCATGGAGGATGGCAGCGGCCAGAATCTCCCGGTCTCCGGTCATGGTCCCCACGATGGAGGCCACCTCCATGGGGTGGAGGATATAGGGCGCGTTTTCTCCGCGGCGCACCATTCCGCTGTGGGCCTCCGCCGCGAAGCGGATGGCCTGATCAAATACATCCATAGCATACTCCTCCGGTCCGGCCGCGCCGGGCAGCCGGACTGTTTGTGTTCGGGCTTCGGTCACACCAGCGTGAGGATCTCGGAAAAGCCGGTGACCTCAAAGATGTCCAGAATGGTCTCATTGGCGCCGGAGACCCGCATGGTGCCCTGCCGGTTCATGGTCTTCTGGGAGGAGAGCAGGACCCGTAGTCCGGCGGAGGAGATGTACTCCAGCGCGTGAATGTCCAGCGTCAGGTCTGTGACCCCGTCCAGGGATGCTTTCAGCGCGGCGTCCAGCTCCGGTGCGGTGGTGGTGTCCAGACGGCCCGCCACAGCGACGGTCAGAGCGGTGCCGTTGATGGTTTTTTCGATGGTCATAGCAGATTCCTCCTTAAATGTGTTTGACAATGGTGAGAATATTTTGTCCATCCCGGTATTCATACCGGATGTCGTCCATGGTCTTTTTGACCAGGAAGATCCCGAGCCCGCCCACGGCCCGCTCCTCTGCAGAGAGGCTGACGTCCGGGTCTTCTCTGGCCAGGGGATCATAGGGGACGCCGTGGTCGATGAACGTGATGATCACGGCCATCGGGTCCTTCTGGACCTCCACCCGGACCGTAGCCGGACCGGTATCCGGCCGGTAGGCGTAATGGGAGATGTTGCTGAACAGCTCGTCGATGGCAACGTCGATCTGCGTCTGCGCCTTGAAGGGGCAGTTCAGTGCTTCCAGCTGTTCATCCACGAAGGCTGTCACAGGCGTGATGTTTTCCACGATCGCCTCTATGGTCAGTTCTTTCACGTCGTTTTCCTCCTTTTGGCTTGCGGGTCCGATGTAGTGCAGGCAGAGCATGGTCAGGTCATCGAACTGCGGCGCCTCGCCCACAAAGGACGCCACATGACGGCTGACCATCCGGAGTACCTCCTCCGGGGTGCCGCCGGTGATGTGGTTGAGGGCGTCGAGCATCCGTTCCGTTCCGAACAGCCCGCCCTGGGCGTCGGTGGCCTCCGGGACGCCATCGGTATAGACAAAGAGCTTCGCGCCGGGGTCCAGCTGCAGCTCGTATTCCCGATAGTTCATCCCGCTCATGCCGCCGAGGACAAATCCGTGCTTGTCCCGGACCACCGCGAACCGGCCGCCGGGCGGCATCAGAATGGGGTATTCGTGACCGGCGCTGGCGGCAGTGATTTTGCCGGTGCTGATCTCCAGAATGCCCATCCAGACGGTGACGAACATCTCCTCCCGGTTGTTGGCGCAGATCTGCTCGTTGACCCGTTCCAGGATCTCCCGGGGAGATCGGCCGGACATAGCCGCGTTTTTCAGCAGGAGCTTGGAGACCATCATAAACAGCGCGGCGGGAACGCCCTTGCCGGATACGTCGGCCATCACCAGACCCAGATGATCCTCGTCGATCAGATAGTAGTCGTAGAAGTCGCCGCCCACCTCCTTGGCGGGGGTCATGCTGGCGAAAATGTCGAATTCCGACCGGTCCGGGAAGGCGGGATAGACGCTGGGCAGCACATCCGCCTGGATCCGGGTGGCCAGCGCCAGCTCGGTGCCGATGCGTTCCTGTTCCGCGGTTGCAGCGGTCAGATTCTCAATATAATCGTTGAGATCCTGTTCCATGCCGGTCATGACCAGCGCCAGGTTCTCGATCTCGTCGCCGGTCCGGATGTTCAGATGGTCAAAGTGGCAGTCGCCGCCGAGGCCGCTGCGCTTGTCGGAGACATATTCCGCCGCCGCACCGGCCAGATCATTGATGGGCTTGACCACGTTCTTTTTCAGGTGTCTGACCATGAAAAAGTCCAGGACCAGCGCCGCGGCCAGCAGAATCAGACAGTACTGCCAGAGGAACCGCCGTCCCAGCCGGGCCGCTTCCGACACGGAGATCTTTACTACGATGCTTCCGATGGGCGAGCCGTCGGAGCTGTAGAGGGTTTCCGTGCCGGTGCACATAAATTCGCCGGTGTTCGATCTGCCGATGATCACAGGGATCATGCTCTCCAGCGGCGATAAGGTCTGGAGCTTTTCAAAGGCGGTTTTTGTTTCGCTGTCGATGGGGGTCCAATATCCCGGATGCCGGTAGGTGGAAAACTTATTCGTGCCGAACACATAGACGAAATGCGTTGCCTCCGGGTCTGCCACGCCGATATAGATGGAGGAGGCGCCGTTGGAGGCCAGGACCTTCTGGAGGAACACCTGGATCCTCCGGTATTCCGGGTCCTCGATGCCGCCGAAGCGAACGTTGTACTCTGCGGATTCCGGGTTGGCCCGTTTTTCCTCCGGCAGGCTTTCAAAGATGTCCATCACCCGGTCCGTGTAGGATCCGATCTCGTCGGCATCCAGCAGGGAGGAGATGGTCTTGGACAGGTCTGCGGCCTTGCTGGTATACTGGTTGCGGATGGCTGTGTAATACAGGAAAAAACCGAACACAATGGCGGTCAAACCAAGAATTACGGTGATAAGCAGGACGGCGTGAAAGGTTTTCGCGCTGAGGGAATTGTGCTTCTGCTCCAGCACATTCATATCTCGGATGGATTTCTCAGGCATGGCTACCTCCGGATTCTTCTCTGGAAGCGGATCTTCTCCGCGGAACTTGTAGCTGTATTATATAATAATTCGAAGTGATACGCAACAGCTATGAAGCGGAGAAAAGACAACAAAAGGCGCTCCGGATTCCGCTCCGGAGCGCCTTTCAGGCAATGATTTATTTGGAGATGTCGGCGCCGAAATAGGTCTCAGAGAGCTTTGCCAGCGTCCCGTCGGCCTTCAGGTCCAGGATCGCCTGATCCACGGCGGCCCGGAGGGATGCGGTCTCCTCCCCCTTCCGCATGGGGATGGCGATGGCATTGGCCTCCTCCGTCTCCGCAACGATCTTGATTTCCGCGTCCGGGTGTTCCCGCAGGTAGTCGAAGAAGGACTGGTCGGCGTTCAGGGTGGCGTCCACCCGTCCCTGGAGGACCATCTGGATCGTTTCGTCCAGGGTGTCCACGCCGGAGACTGTGGCGCCGTACTGCTCGGCCAGCTCCATGTATGTGGAGCCGATGGAGTTGGCGGTGGTTTTTCCCTGGAGGTCCGCAAAGCCCTGGATGTCCTCGTTGTCAGCGCGCACCACCAGCGCGGTGCGGATGTAGGCGTAGGGCTCGGAGAAGTCGTATTTCTCCGCCCGGTCCGGCGTCACATCCACGCCGTTGATAACCAGGTCATACCGGCCGGCCTCCATGCCGGAGAGCAGGCCGTCCCACTCGCCCTCGATGAACTCCACTTCCACGCCCAGCTTCTCGCCGATGGCCCTGGCCAGATCCGCGTCATAGCCCTTGAGGGCGTCGGTTTCGTCGTGATAGCCCCAGGGAGCCCAGTTGCCCTCCATAGCCACGGTGATGGTGCCCCGTTCCTGAATCTGGGCCAGCAGGTCGCCGCCGGAGCCGGAACCTGCGCCGCATCCCGCGGCAGACAGAATCATAGCCAGAACAAAGATCCACGCAAGAATACGTTTCATCAGAATATTCCTTTCTAATACTCGAATTTTTTCAGCTTTTTCTCCACGGCACTCTGGACCTTGGTCAGCACGGTGCAGAACAGCAGATAGATCAAAGCAACCTCGATATACAGCGCCAGATGCTCATAGTGCTTCGAGGCGATCCGTTGGGTCACCATGAACATCTCCATCACGGTGATGTTGGCCGCCAGGGAGGTGTCCTTCACCATGCCGATAAGGGAGTTGCTCAGGGGCGGGAACGCCGTGCGGAAGGCCTGGGGGATGATCACATGGCGCATGGCCTGGAGCCAGGTCAGGCCCAGGGCGCGGGCGCTGTCCATCTGGTCGCTGGGGACGGAGGAGATGGCGGCCCGGACCGTTTCGGCGCAGTAGGCGCCCTCGTTCAGAGAGAATACGATCACCGCCGAGGGAAACGGGTCGATCATCAGGCCCAGATTGGGGAGTCCGTAGAACACCACATAGAGCTGCACCAATAGCGGGGTTCCCCGGATCACCCAGATATAAAACCGTGCCAGCTTCCGCAGCACCGGCACTTCCCGGATCTGGATCAGTGCCGTGACCAGCGCGATCACCAGGGCCAGAGAGAAGGAGATCACGGTCAGGGGGACCGTCATGGTCAGGCCGGGAAGCAGGATCTTGGGAAAGGAATCCAGCAGGATCGAGAGAAGCCGCGAAGTCATGTGCCGGCATCCTCCTTGTCAAAGTTGTCAGGAATAGCATACCATACAATCGGAAAAATCACAAATACCGTTTCCTGATGGCAAACCATAAGAGAAAGTGATGGATAAGGCGGCCCGGGCGGGAGATTCAGTACGTTCTTCCCGTGGGATTGGGCAGCAGGCCGGAGAAGAAGCTGATCAGCGGTCCCATGAAGAAGGCGGTGATGATGGTGGCGGGTCCGATGGAACCCACCAGTTCCCGGAGGCTCTGGCCGCCCAGCCGCAGCAGGACGAAAGCCGCCGCCACACAGATCACGTCGCTGATCACCCGGCACCACTTGAAGGAGACCCGTTCCTGCCGCTCAGAGACCACCAGGGACACCGCGTCATAGGTGGAGACGCCCAGATCTGCGTTGAAGTACAGGGCGGAGCCGAAGCACATGATCACGATGGCCGCTGCAAGCAGAACAAGCCGTCCCACCAGTCCGGGATCCCCCAGGGCCAGCTCCGTCAGGTGCTGGGAGAATTCCGCCACATAGCCCAGAAGGGTCAGGTTGATCAGGGTGGCCAATCCGATCTTCTTCCGGTCGAACACCAGGGAAAACAGAAGAAGGATCACATTGACGATGACGTACAGCGTGCCGAAGCGGATGGGGATCACCGCGTTGAGGCCGCTCATCAGGGATTGAAAGGGATCCACGCCCAGCCGGGCCGCCCGGAACATGCCGACGCTGACGCCGCAGACCAGCACGCCCAGAGCGCTCATGCAGATCCTGAGAATTTGAGATCGTTTCAAAGCAAGCCTCCTTTTTATAGGGAACGATTCGAACAGCGGAAAGAAATCGGACCATCCCGGAAGGAGATGGTCCGATCGGTGTCATGAGATGAAATCAGGCGTTGACCGTGTCCTTGAACGCCTTGCCGGCCTTGAAGGAGGGAACGGTGGAAGCGGGGATCTCCACAGCCTCTTTGGTCCGGGGGTTCCGGCCGGTGCGGGCCTCTCTATGCTTGCTCTCGAAGGTGCCGAAGCCGGGCAGGCTGACCTTCTCACCGGCGGCAACAGTGGCCACGATGGTGTTCAGAACGCTCTCCACCACAGCGGTAGCCTGCTTCTGAGACAGGGCGTTCTCGGCAGCGACCTTTTTAACCAGTTCAGTTTTGTTCATATCAAAAACATCCTTTTCAATTATTATTGCTCTGAGATTATAACACATTCTCCGGAAGTTGCAAGGGGTTTCGGTGAAAAAACCTGAGAAAAGTGTGATCTGGAACGGGTTTTTCCACGCAGCCGCCATTTTCAGACAGTTTTCGGTGGAAAATGACAGCGCCGAGACCCCGGCGGCAGAGTTCACGGCCCGAACGGGAGAAGGGGGTTCCGCTTTTATCCCGGCTTGCAAAGCCCGGACTTCTATGCTAAACTGGCCCTGACTGAAACCATGCAAGCGAGAAAGGGATGCTGCGAATATGGCAAAACAATCACCCTCCATGGAGGACTGGCTGCGGGAGGCCAAGGCGGACCCCGCGGCTGCGGGATGCGGAATGTATCTGGTGCATAACGGCGTGGTGCGCCGCTCTGCCAGGGCCCGGGTGCGGCAGGGCGACGACAGCGCCCGGGAAGTGACCGGAATGGAGTTCGGGTATGAGGAGGAAAAGGTCCTCCGGGCGGTGGAGGCCGCAAGGGCCATGGAGGGCATCGGATACGTCCGGGTGTGGCTCAACGAGGGCATCCTGCAGGTGGGAGACGACATCATGTTCGTGCTCATCGGCGGCGATATCCGGCCCCATGTGGTGGACGCGCTGCAAATGCTGGTGGGAACACTGAAAAACGAGTGCGTCACGGAGCGGGAACTGTTCTGACGCTTTTTGCCGCTTCGGCAATTTGACGGATTTTCGTTGACTTCACCCGCTTTATACCGTAAAATATGACAAAAGAACACGGGATGAAATCAGGAAGCAAAAACAGGAGAAACCGAAAAGGGGCAATCGCCATGGCTGCAAAAGACAAAAAGAACGGACCGGAAAAACAGAGGGAATCCACCTACATCAATCGGGAGATCAGTTGGCTCTCCTTTAACCAGCGGGTGCTGCTGGAGGCGGCGGATCCCACGGTGCCGCTGCTGGAACGGCTGAAGTTCCTGATGATCTACCAGTCCAATCTGGAGGAATTTTACCGGGTGCGCATCGGGATCCTGACGCACCACGCGCTTCTGACGCCGGAGCAGCGGGATCCGATCTCCGGCATGCTGCCGGAGGAGCAGATCCAGGCGGTGCTGCGGATCACCCGGGAGCAGCAGACCCTGATGGAGAGCGTCTGGAAGGGCATCCGGGAGGAGCTGCGGTCCCACAAGGTGGACGTGCTGGACTTCAAACGCATCAACAAAGTGGACGAGCTGATGAGCAAGAAGCTCTTTGGAGACATCAAGGGTCTGCTCAACCCGCAGATCATTGACGCCGGGAATCAGTTGCCCTTCCTCTGGGGCGAGGAATCCTACATCGTGGCGTTCCTGTCCCGGGGAAACGAACAGAAGATCGCCATCATTGCCCTGGACCGGGTGCCGGGATACCTGTCCTTTGAGATCGACGGCTGCCAGAAGATCGTGATGACCAGCCAGCTGGTGCGGCACTTCCTGCCGCTGCTGATGAAAAAGGAGACCGTGGGGCAGTCCGTGGAGGTGAAGGTCACCCGGAACGCCGACGTGTTCCTTTCCAGCGTGGCCGGCCGGGAGGAGGACTTCCGGCAGAAGACCGCCTCCATGCTCTCCAAGCGCAAGCGGGAGATGCCGGTGCGGGTTCAGATCTGCGGGAAGCTTTCCGACGGGGAGAAGGCCCTGCTGATCAAAAAGCTGCGGGTGCCGGAGAAGAGCGTATTCATCACTTCCGTGCCCTTCGACCTATCCTTCCGGTCCTGCATCAGCAACCAGGATCACTTCCGCTACGAGGAGCGGAAGCCCGCCCGGGAGATCGGTCTGAAAAAAGGGGAGTACTTCAGCTACATCGAAAAGCATGACCTGCTTCTGAGCTTCCCCTTCCAGAGCATGATGCCCTTTGTGGATCTGATCTACGAGGCGGCGGACGATCCGGAGGTGCTCTCCATCAAGATCACCCTGTACCGGATGAGCGTCAGCAGCAAGATCGCCGCGGCGCTGGCCTACGCGGCGGACCGGGGAAAGGACGTGCTCTGCCTGCTGGAGCTCCGCGCCCGGTTCGACGAGCAGAACAATATCGACTATTCCGAGATGCTGGAGGACGCAGGCTGCCGGGTGATCTACGGCCTGCCGGACAAAAAGGTCCACAGCAAGCTCTTCGTCATCACCCGCCAGCACGGCGGCAATATCTCCTACATCACCCAGGTGGGCACGGGCAACTACAACGAGGTCACTGGGGAACAGTATACCGACCTGTCCCTGATCACTGCGGACGAGGCGGCGGGCCGGGAGGCGGAGGCCACCTTCGCCGCCCTGAGCAGTGGGGAGATCCCGCCGGAGATGCACACCCTCTGGATCGCGCCCCTGAGCTTCAAGAACAGGGTCCTCGACTTTCTGGACCGGGAGATCGCCAAGGGCAGTCAGGGCCGGGTGGCCATCAAGGTCAACTCCCTGAACTCCCTGGAGATCATGGAGAAGCTCATCGAGTGCTCCCGGGCGGGGGTCCGGGTGGAGCTGTTCATCCGGGGAATCTGCTGCCTGCGGCCGGGGATCCCCGGAAAGACGGACAACATTGTAGTCAAGAGCGTCATCGGCCGGTGGCTGGAGCATTCCCGCATTTACAAGTTCGGCGAGGGCGAGGATGAGCGGCTGTTCATCGGTTCCGGCGACCTGCTCAACCGCAATCTGGAGCGCCGGGTGGAGGCGTTCGTCGAGGTGAAAACGCCGGAGACCCGGCAGCAGATCAACCAGATCCTCCTGGCCCTCCGCAATGACCGGGAAAAGTCCCGGGTCATGCAGCCCGACGGCAGCTATGTCCGGGAGAGCGGCGGAGAAGGGACCTCCTCTCAGGAGGCGCTCTACCGGTATTTCAGTCAGATCCGCGTGACGGACCCGGCGTTCCATCCGGAGGCGGCCGGGGACGGCGAGAATCGGGAGCCGGTGCTGGACAGCCTGTTTCGGAAGATCAAAGGATTCTTCGGCGGGAAAACCGCCGCAAAATAACAGAGGAGGGAATAGAGATGTCCAAATCCTACAATATCTGCCTGGATGTGGGCGGAACGAAAGTGCTCGGCGTGATTTTCGATGAGAACAGAGAGATCGTCTACCGGCTCAAAAAGCGCTCCAAGGGCAAGGGCAATTCCGCCCAGAACGTGGAGGAAGTGATCATCAGCGTGGTGGAGGAGATGATCGAGGAATCCGGGATCGACAAGAGCAAGATCCACGCCATCGCCTCCTGCGCGCCCGGCGTCATCGACCAGGATGCGGGTATCGTACTGTTCACGCCCAACCTGCCCTGGCGGGACTATGACATCCGGAGCGCCATGGAAAAACGGTTCGGCGTGCCCTTCTACATCGGAAACGACGTGAATCTGGGGGTGCTGGGCGAATACAAATTCGGCGCCGGCCGGGGATACAAGAACATTGTCGGCTTCTTCGTGGGCACCGGCATGGGCGGCGGATTGATCCTCAACGGGGAACTCTACACCGGCAACCGGTTCAAGGCGGCGGAGTACGGCCACATGATCCTGGATCCGGAGGGACCCCTCTGCAACTGCGGACAGCGGGGCTGCCTGGAGGCCTTTTCCAGCAAGCAGGGCATGAGCGCCTATGTGCGCCAGCAGGTTTCCCGGGGACGGCAGAGCATGCTCGCCGAGCATGTGACCGAGGGTGTGTTCCGGAGCAAACACCTGAAAAAAGCGCTGGCTGCCGGGGACCCGGTGGCGGTAGAGGCGGTGGATCGGGCCTGCCACTATCTGGCCGTGGCCACCGGCAACATGATCAATACCTTCAGCCCGGATCTGGTGATCTACGGCGGCGGCATCATCGAGTCCATGGGGGATCTGTTCCTGGAGAAGATCCTCTCTGAGGTGGACCGGTACTGCATGCCCTCCATCCGCTCCACGGTGGACATCAGGAACGCAGCGCTGGGCGATGACTCGGTGATCTACGGCGATCTGGCGCTGATCGAGGGCGTCACAGCTTGACAGGGGACGGATTCCCGGATATAATACGGGAAACATGACAGGATACTGAACAGGCCGAAGCAGTTTGCTTGGAGCCGGGTCACGGTTGTGACAGTGGAACACCCACGGGACAGAACATACACTGTACCGTGGGTGTTTTTTTGCAGAGGAAAGGATGGGGGAGATGGAACGGAATACGGACAGCGCCGTGGCGACGAAGGTGTCCCTTGTCAGTATCGCGGGGAACCTGCTGCTGACGGCGTTCAAGCTCATCGCGGGGGTCCTGGCCCATTCCGGGGCTATGATCAGCGACGCGGTGCACTCCGCCTCCGATGTGCTCAGCAGCCTGATTGTGGTGGCGGGGGTCCGGATCGCGGCCAAGGCGCCCGATGAGGGGCACCCCTACGGCCACGAGCGGTTTGAGTGCGTGGCGGCCATGATCCTCGCTGCGGTGCTGGCGCTGGTGGGCGGCGGCATCGGCGTGGAGGCGATCCGGAAGATCGCCGCAGGGGGCGAATTGGAGATCCCCGGCAGGCTGGCGCTGGCGGCGGCGGTGGTCTCCATCGTCTCCAAGGAGGCCATGTTCTGGTACACCCGGCTGCACGCCGTAAGGATCGGATCCACGGCCCTGATGGCGGAGGCCTGGCACCACCGCAGCGACGCCCTGTCCTCGGTG
>JAFUFT010000079.1 GCA_017469795.1 Oscillospiraceae bacterium | reverse complement strand
GGTGGCCCCGGCGGTCCCGGCGGCGGCCCTGGCGGTCCCGGCGGTCCCGGCGGTGCGCCCGGCGGACTGCGGACCCGTCCCGACTGCGACGATGCAGGCCCCCTGCACTCCAACTGGAGCGTTACCCAGACGGTGCAGAATACGGTTCCGTGGCCGGTTCCCTATGCCACCATGGACGATGACAATACCTACACCCAGCGCTATTGATCAGACAGAGCACCCGGAGGTTTTCCTCCGGGTGCTTTTGCAAAAAAGACCGCCGTACGGAAATCCGTACGGCGGTTAAAACCGGTTTGAATCATTCGTCAGTCCAGAGAAACTGCGGCATCGTAGCCGGCTCTTACTGCCTGCGTGACCTGCTGCGTTCTGACGCAGTCTCCGATGGGAATGAAGTTGTGCTTCGTCCCGCGAAGCTCGTCCACCAGCGCAGTTTTGGAGCGGAGGCCCAGAGCACAGATCACAGTGTCCGCCTCAAACAGCTGCTCGGTTCCGTCCGGCGTCACCGCGATGACACCCTCCGGCGTGATCTCCTTGCATTTGGTGGAAGTGGCCAGCACCGGCGGAATCACATCAGCGTGGACGTACTGCTGTCCAGCCTCCTGGGGATACAGGCCCATGCGGACCTTCAGGGCGCGGCGGTGGGCAGCGGTGGTCTCTGCGGCGATCTCGGGCGCCATCTCGATGATCGTGACCTCGTGGCCGGTCTCCGCCAGATGCAGGGCGGTTTCGCAACCCACAAGGCCGCCGCCCATAATGACGACCTTTTTCCCGACCGTGACGCCCTCGTCGAACAGGGCTGTGCCGAGAACATAGTTGTCACCGGGGATCCCAAACATATCCGGCGTGATGGGATTGGAACCCACAGCGCAGATGACGGTGTCCACATCCAGGTCGTCCAGGAATTCCTTCGTAATGGTGGTGTTCAGCTTCACGGGTACGTGTTTGAGCTCCAGCTGATGGGCCTGCCACTTGGCGAACTTGTCCAGCAGGTTCTTGAAATCCTCATGCTCCGCGAATTTCAGCGCACCGCCAAGAGAATCGGTCGCTTCATAGAGCGTCACCTCGTGGCCGCGTTCGGCACAGGTGATGGCGGCCTGCATGCCGCCGGGGCCTCCGCCGACCACGGCGACTTTATGCTTGTGTGCAGCGGGGAGCCGGTATTTGGTGTCGTATTCCTGGCCGATGACCGGGTTGACCGCGCAAATGATGTTCCGGGTCTTCATCATCTGGCCCTGGCAGGTGAAGCAGCGGAGGCAGCGGCGGATCTCGTCTGTGCGGCCATCCCGAACCTTGTTGGGAAGGTCCGGATCCGCCACGAGTGCGCGGCCCATGGCAATCAGGTCCGCCTGGCCATTTTCCAGAATGGACTCCATCTGATCCGGGTCGCCGATGGCGCCTACACAGGAGACCGGCTTGCTGACGGCCTTCTTCACGGCCTCTGCCAGATAGACGTTGACGCCGTCGGGAACGAACATGCTCGGATGCATGAGGATCCAGGTGTACAGGTCCTCCATGACACCGGCAGACACGTTGAACAGATCCACATAGGGCTCCAGCAGTTTGCAGATCTCGACGCCCTCGTTCACATCATATCCGTTTTTCGTCAGTTCCGAGCCGGAGATCCGGATTTCCACCAGACATTTCGGCGCGCCCTGGCGGACTGCCTTGAGCACTTCGATCACGAAACGGCACCGGTTCTCCCGGGAGCCGCCGTATTCGTCGGTGCGGTGGTTGGAGAGCTCCGAGAGGAACTGACCCAGCAGCCAGCCGTGGCCGCAGTGAATGGTCAGAATATCGAATCCCGCAGCGGCACAGTTGGCCGCAGAGCGCCGGTATCCGCCGATCACGTCGTCCATCAGCTTCCGGTCCATGCCCCGGACAGTCTGGTTGCCCTGATCGTCGAAAATGTCGCAGGGACCGATGGGAAGCACATGCCCCGGCAGGAACAGGGGATTGCAGCGCTTGCCGCCATGACCGAACTCGATGGAGGCATAGGCGCCGTACTTGTGGATGGTGGACACCAGATCGTACATGGAGGGGACAGCAGAGGGATTGTCCAGCGTGACCATAGAGGGATGATCCGGGCCGGTAGCGCCGTGCGCGACCGCTTCCCCCACATTGACGATGGCGGCGCCGCCCTTGGCGCGGAGCTCGTAGTAGGCAATATTCTCCGGGGAGAACACGCCGCCGGGACCCATTTCTGCCAGAGAGGTGGGCGCAGATACCATTCGATTTTTCAGGGTCAGGTTCCCCAGCTTAAAGGGGGAGAGCAGAAGATCGTATTTTGACATGTGAATACCCCTTTTCCAAGACAGTTTGTGAATATAATTCGTTATTATGATTATAACGTAAATCAGACGAAAGAGGAAATAGATTGTTTGTATACATTATAACTTGAAGTTATTACACCAGATGCTCAGACTCCAGGGCGGGATCGGGCATGCCAATGTTTTCCTCCCGGTTCAGGCCGATGCTCTTCCGTTCTCCGAAATCCATGGGCGGGAAGTACTGATCCAGAAAGACCTGGAGCTGTTTCCCGTAGTCCTGGAAGAAATGGACTGCGAAATTGTAGAGCTTCTTCGGCATTTCCATCAATGTCCGGTCTTTCCTGGAGACGATAGAGATAAACCGGAACACCTCAATATCGGAAAAACGCAGCGCGACAACGGGATTGTTGGCCTGATACTTGGAATAGAAGACGTTGGCCGGCACAAAGCTGACGCCCTGACCGGACTCCAGCGCCTCGTCAATGATTCGCGGCTCGTTGCTGCAGAGCGTAATGTTCGGCGTAAATCCGACGATCCTGCAGTTGTCGATGACAGCGCGGCGGTCGAAACTGGCGTCGTTGATGAGAAATTTCTCCTCTTTACAGTCCTCCAGACGAACAAAGTGCCGGTCAGCCAGAGGGTGGGTCCTTCCAACGGCCAGGAGAATCTCCTCGTCCATCAGCTTGAACTGATTGATCTCCGGATTGTGGAACGGGATCGGCGTCAGCGCAAAATCCAGCTTCCCGTTCAGAAGCTGCTGCTGGAGCATTTCCGGACTGTACAGGAACTGACTGATCTGCAGCGTCTCCTGCTGATGCTCCCGGAGGTAACTCAGAAGCAGGGAATTGAGCAGCTCCGCCACCGGACAGCCGATGGTGACGGAGGTGCTGGCGGCGGCTTTGTAGTCGTCGATCAGCCGCTGCCCCTCCGCGATGCAGTCGAAGGCCCGGGCTACCTGGCGGTAAAAATCCGCACCGATGGGGGAGAGGCTGATGCGGCCTTTCTTGCGTTCAAACAGGGTCACCCCGAGGCTCCGCTCGAGCTTGGAGATGGTCTTGCTGAGGGCCGGCTGAGAGACATGGAGCGTCTCCGCCGCCCGGGACATGTTTTCCTTTTCAGCGATCACTTTGAAGTAATAGAGGTATGTCAGTTCCATACAAGAACCCTCCCGGATCACAGTATAGTCTTATTATATCGAAAAGTGTCCGGAAAAGCAATATTGCATAACCTCCGGTTATATTGGTTAACAAATTTATATTGTATTGATTTATCTGATTGAAGTATTATATATAATAATCAAAAGCATTAAAGGAGGACAATTCATGAAAAAACATAGCGTAACTGCTCTGTTGCTGGCGGTCCTGATCTGCCTGGGCATGCTCTCCGGCTGCGGATCCCAGCAGGCGGCTCCTGCGGCTGATGCTTCCGCGGCAGAGGAAGCTGCTGTTTCTGCAGCAGAAGCAGCTCCGGAAGCGGCCGCCGCCGCTCCCGAGGCGGAGACTTCCGCGGCAGAGGATGCCGAGCCCGTCGATGAAGAGGCAGAGGGATGGGAGTATGAGCCCATCGAGTATCCGCTGACCGAGGATGAGGTGACGCTGGATTACTGGCTGATCTGGGAGCTGTCCGCTGATACAAAGTATTCGGACATCAACGAGCATGTGGTGATCGACGAGCTGGCGGAGGCTACCGGCGTCCGGCTGAACATCCTGGCCCAGTCTCAGGCGGCCGGCCAGACCAACACGGATCTGATGATCGCCTCCGGCGATTACCCCGACCTGATCGGCGGATTCAACTATTCCACCGGCATGGACGCTGCAATTGACGACGAGGTCGTTCTCGATATCAAAGAGATGATCCCGGAGTTTGCCCCGGACTACTACAAGTACCTCATTGAGGACAATCAGAAGCTGTGGAAGTCCGTTCAGACGGACGAGGGCAGCATCGGCGCCTTTGTGGTTGTGGGAACAGAGCCCGACGTGTCTGACGGCAACATGGTGTTCCAGTTCATGCTCGACGAGCTCGGCTTTAAGGTGGAGGATCTGCGCACCATGGCGGACTACGAGGAATTCCTGACCGCCGCGAAGTCCAAATATGATATGGCCTCTCCGCTGTATCTGCCCGGTGACTTCATGCTCGACGGTGACGCCCTGGCCAACGCCTACGGTGTGTCCCTGAAGATCGACGCCATTACCGGGGATCTGCCTTGGACCGTCCGGGATGGGGAAGTGCAGTTCGGCTATCTGCAGGACGGCTTTGAAGAGTACGTCACGCTGATGAACAGCTGGTATCAGAAGGGTCTGATCGACTCGGATACCGCATCACACCCCACCGAGTACCGCAACGAGGATCAGATCGGCCTGATCGCCAACAAGGAGATCGCTGTCTTTAACCGCGGCGCCGGCCTGATTGATCTGTTTGCCAACATCTCCGGCGAGAAGGTCGTTCCCGCCTACTTCCCCACCGTCAACGAGGGGGAGCAGCTCCATGTGGGCGGCCCGGACGATACAGTTTCCGGTGAGACCGGCCTTGTGATCACCACGGGCTGCGATGATGTGGAGCTTGCCATGATGTTCTGCAACTATCTCTACACGGATGAGTTCTATATTCCCTCCAACTACGGCGTGGAGGGCGAGACCTACGATATGGTCGGCGGAGAACCCCAGTTCCAGGAGTGGGTTTACAGCACCCCCGGACGGACCTTCTCCTCTGTAATGATGGACTATCAGCTCTTTACGCAGGTTGACGCCAACGTGGAGACCCCGGGCATGTCCGAAGCGGCCCTGAGCTGTGATCCTGTCTGGAGCAGCAATCTGGACAACGAATGGAACTATCCGGATGCGGCAGCCATGACGATTGATGAGAGTGATCAGTATACCCAGCGCGCCGGCGATATCGTGGCGCTCTGCCAGGAGTATACCGCGAAATTCATCACCGGCGAGATTCCGCTCAGCGAGATCAGCAACTTCCAGGAGCAGATCCGCACCACTGGAATCGAGGACTGCATCGAGGCTAAGCAGTCTGCCTATGATCGTTATATGTCCCGGGATTGACGGGAAAAGGGAAGCCTCCGGCATCTGCCGGGGGCTTCCTTGTCCGTGGAAAAGCGCTTGACAAATGCAAGCGCTTCCGTTATAATAATCAAGCTGCTCATGCTGCTATAGCTCAGTCGGTAGAGCGCATCCTTGGTAAGGATGAGGTCGCCAGTTCAAATCTGGCTAGCAGCTCCACGAAAGTCCTTGAACCGCAACGGTTTGAGGACTTTCCCTTTTTTATCCTGCGCCTCATTTCAGGGCATTTTCCTTCACTTTCCTTCATTTTTTATCCGACCATTGCGGTCAGCAGGGTCAGGAACGTGTCTTCCATTTCGGGCTTCGCTTGCAGAAGTCCGATTATTTTTGTGATCTTTTCAGAATCGGACGTACCGGGGGCTTTATTCATGCTGCTGAAAAACTGTTGCTCTACCAGTTGCGCCAGCTTCTTTCGCTGTGTGTTATTGGTCCGTGCATAGACATCTGTGACCATGTTAGCCTGGGCGTGGCCCGTGTCGCCCTGGACAGCTTTTATATCGCCCTGACTGAGTTCCAGCTTGATAGATGTGCTGCTATTGCGGAGGCTGTGAAATACAACCCGGTTCAGATTGTTTTCAGAAATCAGCTTATCCAGTTTCTTTCTCACCCAGTTTGCCTCTACCGGCCTCCCGCTGTCGTAGGCAATCACAAGATTGTAATCCTCGTAGAGCTCACCATACATTTGTTTCAATTCTTGCTGATACTCCCACTCCTTTTGCAATTCCTCTGCAACTGTATTCGGAAGGAAAATATTGCGGACGCTGCTGGTCGTTTTGGGAGATTTCAACACAAGAACCGTCGTGCAGTTTTTCTTCCGTTCCGGGAATTTCAAAATAACCTTACCCCGATTCCGTTCATCCAGCATGGCCAG
>JAFUFT010000011.1 GCA_017469795.1 Oscillospiraceae bacterium | reverse complement strand
TGCAAGGAGTATATGAAGAAATACCTCCGCTGGCTGATCCGTTCCGCAGAGAACTGCGGCGCGGAAATCCGTCTCAACACGCCAGTGACCATGGGTCTGGTGGAGGAGCTGGCTCCCGACGCGGTGATCGTCGCCACCGGCTCCGCCTACCTCCGGCCGAATATTCCCGGCATCAATCTGCCCCATGTGATGATGCTCCGCGACGCGGAGCAGGGCGCCCGGAACCTGGGCAGCCGTGTCCTGATCTGCGGCGGCGGTTCCGCTGGGCTGGAGTGCGCGCTGAGTCTCCGGCGTCGGGGCCATACGGTCTTCGTTGCGGATCTGCTCCCGGAGGAGCAGTTTGCCGCCGGGATGCCCTACTTCCCCCGGCTGGATCTGCTCCAGTCTCTGAAGTCCGAGGGCGTCACCCTGCTGCCGGAGCGCCGGGTCCTGCGGTTTGCGCCGGAGGGCGCCGTGCTCGCCTCCCCGGAGGGAGAAACGCTCCTTCCCGCAGACAGCTGCGTCATTGCCATGGGCGTCAAGCCCAGGCGGGAGCTGCTGGGGCAGCTGCAGGCCCGATATGCCCAAGGGGTGATCCCTGTGGGCGACTGCGAGGGAGGCACCAACCTGTACGACGCCACCCACACCGCCTACTTCGGCGCGCTGCGCGTTCTGTAGGGAAAACCGTTAATTTGATAACCGTTTTCATATTGACACAGGATCTTCTCTGTGTTACAATTTGAAAACGGTTATCATTTTTATTCGGAGGATCCCATGAAATCACAGTATAAGACCAAACAGCGGGAGGACATCATCGCCTATCTGAGCGCCACCGGCGGCCGTCATTTCACCGCCGCAGACGTCTGCCACCATTTTCAGGATCAGGGCCGTCCCATCGGCACCGCCACCGTCTACCGCCAACTGGAAAAACTCATCGACGAAGGACAGGTCAAAAAGTACACCCTCAACGAAGGGGGCAGCGCCTGTTTTGAATTCATCGACCCGGAGCACAACTGCTGCCGTCCGGTCTGCTATCATCTCAAATGCGAGATCTGCGGACGGTTGATTCACATGGAGTGCCGGGAGATCACAGAGCTGGAGCAGCATCTTCTGGCCCATCACGGGTTCCGGATCGATCCCACCCGGACGGTGTTTTTCGGGATCTGCGAAGATTGCAGCAGGAAGGAGGCGGTTCGGATATGAAGCGATTTCTTTCTCTTGTTCTGGCGGCAGCACTGATGCTATTGTGCCTTGCGGGCTGCGGAAGCGCCCCTGCGGCGCAGGACGATGGCCGGATCCGGATCGTCGTCACCATCTTCCCCCTCTACGACTGGGTCCAGCGCGTGGCAGGAAATCACGCCGAGCATCTGGATATTACCTGGCTCCTGGATTCCGGCGTGGATCTGCACAGCTACCAGCCCACGGTGGAGGACATGCTGACAATTTCCACCTGCGATGTTTTTGTCTATGTGGGCGGAGAATCCGACGGATGGGTGCACGACGCGCTGGATGGCGCCGTCAACAGGGATATGACCGTGATCAATCTGATGGACGTACTGGGAAGCAGTGTCCGGGAAGAGGAAGTGGTGGAAGGCATGAAGGCCGATGACCACGAGGAAGACCCGGAATCGGTCGAGGAGGAAGGGCCGGAATACGACGAGCATGTCTGGCTCTCCCTGAAAAATTCGGACACAGCCGTCGGGGCCATCGCCGAAGCGCTGGCCGGGGCAGATCCGGATCATGGGGACGTCTATCGGGCCAACGCGGAACAGTACCGTTCTGAGCTTCGGGATCTGGACACCCGGTATCAGGAGATGACAGCTCATGCGGCCCGGAACACGCTGCTGTTCGGGGATCGTTTCCCCTTCCGGTATCTCACGGAGGACTACGGTCTAACCTACTATGCCGCGTTCGTGGGCTGTTCCGCCGAGACAGAGGCCAGCTTTGAAACGGTGGCCTTTCTGGCCGGAAAACTGGACGAGCTGCAGTTGCCCGCCGTGCTGACCATTGAGGGCGGCGACCAGGCCCTCGCCCGGACCATCATTGAAAACTCCCGCACCGGAGATCAGGTCATCCTGACGCTGGATTCCATGCAGGGCACAGCCGCCCGGGACATGGAAGCCGGCAAAACCTACCTGACCATCATGGAAAATAATCTCGCCGTACTGAAAACGGCACTGAACTGAGGAGGCGCCCATGGCGGAGCTAACCTGTCGGGACCTGACCCTGGGATATGAGGGCCGCGTCCTGTTTGAACATCTGACCTTTGAAGTCAACCAGGGGGATTACCTCTGTATCGTGGGGGAAAACGGTTCCGGAAAATCCACCCTCATGCGCACCATCCTGCACCTGCAGCCCCCCATGTCCGGAACCATTGCGCTGGGAGACGGCCTCCGGCCCACGGAGATCGGCTACCTTCCGCAGCAGACCGTAGTCCAGCGGGATTTTCCCGCCTCGGTGCAGGAGATCGTCCTGTCCGGCTGCCAGGGCGCGGCGGGACGGCGGCCCTTCTATACCAAAGCGGAAAAGCAGATGGCAGCGGACAACATGGCCCGGCTGGGCATCTCAGATCTGGCCCGGCGGTGCTATCGGGAGCTCTCCGGCGGACAGCAGCAGCGGGTCCTTCTGGCCCGGGCTCTGTGCGCCACCCGGCGGCTGCTGCTTCTGGATGAGCCGGTATCCGGTCTGGATCCCAAGGTCACCGGTGAGATGTATCAGCTCATCGAGCAGCTCAATCGGGATGGGATCTCCATCATTATGATCTCCCATGACATCTCCGCTTCGGTGAAGTATGCCAGCCACATTCTCCACATCGGCGCCGAGACCTTCTTCGGCACCTCTCACGACTATCTCCACAGCCCCATCGGGCAGAAATATCTGGAACTGGAAGGCGGTGAACTCCATTGTTCGAAACACTGGCACTCTATTTCTCCTACCCATTCGTCCGATACGCCCTGATCGTCGGAGTGCTGATCGCCCTGTGCTCGTCCCTGCTGGGCGTGACGCTGGTACTCAAGCGGTTTTCCTTTATCGGCGACGGGCTGAGCCATGTGGCCTTCGGCGCCATGTCCGTGGCCGCGGTGTTGAATCTCAGCAACAACATGCTGCTGGTGCTTCCGGTGACGGTAATCTGCGCGATCCTTCTGCTGCGGACCGGCCAGAGCACCAAAATCAAGGGAGACGCCGCCGTGGCCATGATCTCCGTTGGCGCGCTGGCCATCGGCTATCTGATTATGAATCTGTTTTCCACCTCTACCAATCTCACCGGTGACGTGTGCAGCACCCTCTTCGGCTCCACCTCCATCCTGACGCTGCGTCCGGCGGAGGTCTGGCTGTGCGTGGTGCTTTCGATTCTGGTGGTTTTAGCCTATATTCTGTTCTACAATAAGATCTTCGCCATCACCTTTGACGAGAGCTTTTCCCGGGCCGTTGGTACGCCGGTCAACGCCTATAACCTGCTGGTGGCTGTGATCATCGCGGTGATCATCGTCCTGGCCATGAATCTGGTGGGTTCCCTGCTGATTTCCGCTCTGGTGATCTTCCCGGCCCTCAGCGCCATGCGGGTATTCCGGAGCTTCCGGTCCGTGACGGTCTGCTCCGCGATCCTCTCGGTATGCTGCGCCTCGGTGGGCCTTCTGACCGCCATTCTGGCCGGAACGCCGGTGGGCTCCACCATCGTTGCGGTGGACATTGCCGCCTTTTTCGTCTTCGCCTGCGTCGGAAAGATCGGAGGGAATACATGAAACGGAAGCTGCTTGCCGCTTTGCTCGCTCTGAGCCTGCTGATCCCCGCCGGATGCGGCAGCTCCGGAGCCGGGTCGAATGTGGATATCGATCTGACGAGGCTCTCGGCCACGATGGTGTATTCCGAGGTGTTCAACATGCTCTACACCCCGGAGGACTATCTGGGAAAGACCATCAACATGGAGGGAACTTTCACCGAATACTACGACGAGACCCAGGACAAGCATTACTACGCCTGCATCATCCAGGACGCCACCGCCTGCTGCGCCCAGGGCATTGAATTCGTCCTGGCGGATCCCCGGACCCCGGAGGAATATCCGGAGGAAGGCAGCTTTATCACCGTTCGGGGCGTGTTTGACGTCTATGAGGAGGACGGCTATCAGTTCGTCCAGCTGGTGGACGCCACCATGCGATAAGAAATGCCCGCCGTCCGTACTGCCCAACAGTGCGGACGGCGTTTTGTCTGTCTTTCCCGGAAACACATTTGCAGCCCGCATTGTCTTTCAGTTAAAAACATGCAAGTCGTTTTTAATTCTGATTCATTTTATAAGGAATCCGACCGGTGAAAACCCAAAATAAAGGTTGATTTTTGCAAGTTCGCTGCGGTATAATGTTCGTGTCAATTTTTTGATTTGCGGAGCTAAAGTTTCGCGAAAAACCAAATGAAGGAGCAAGAGAATCCCATGAAAAGTTACAAGAGAGTTCTGGCTCTGATGCTGGCCATGGCCATGATGGTCTGTGTCTTTGCCGCCTGCGGCAGCGATGCCGCGTCTGCCCCTGCCGCTTCTTCCGCTGAGGCCGCCGCTTCCGGCGACGCCGCAGCCGCCCCTGCCGCCGCCGGCGACAAGGTCGTAAAGATCGGCGTGTACGAGCCCGCTTCCGGTGACAACGGCGCCGGCGGCAAGCAGGAGACTCTGGGCATGCAGTACGCCAACCAGGAAACTCCCACCGTGGAAATCGGCGGCGAGACCTACAGCGTCCAGCTGGAGATCGTGGACAACCAGTCCTCCACCGATAAGGGTCCCTCTGCCGCGCAGCAGTTGGTCTCCGCCGGCGTCAGCGTGGTGCTGGGTTCCTACGGTTCCGGCGTCTCCATCGCCGCTTCCGACGTCTTTAAGAACGGCGGCGTGCCCGCCATCGGCGTCACCTGCACCAACCCCCAGGTCACTGAGGGCAACGATCACTACTTCCGCATCTGCTTCCTGGATCCCTTCCAGGGTACCGTCCTGGCCAACTATGCCTCCGCGGAGCTGGGTGCCAAGAAGGCCTACTGCCTGAGCAAGCTGGGCGACGACTATTCCGCCGGCCTGTGCAACTACTTCAAGGAGGCCTTTACGGGCCTGGGCGGCGAGGTCGTGGAGGAGTCCTTCCCCGAGGGCAACTCTGACTTCACCTCCTACATCACCAACGCCAAGAGCCAGGGCTGCGAGGTGTTCTTCGCTCCCGTGTCCACCGAGGCTGCCGCCAACATCATTGAGCAGGCTTCCGCTCAGGGTCTGGGCATGCCCATTCTGGCCGGCGACACCTGGGACTCCAACGTCATCACCGGCGCTGCCCAGGGCAAGGACGTGGAGATCATCGTCACCACCTTCTATCAGGAGGGCGGCAACGCCGCGTTCGACGAGGGCTTCAAGGCTTATCTGAACTCCGATTCCACCGCCATGACCAACAACGGCGGCAACGACATGGTGGCTGCTGTGTCCGCCATGGGCTACGACGCCTACTATGTGGCTCTGGAGGCCCTGAAGGCTGCCGGCTCCACTGACGCCGCCGCGGTGCAGGCTGCCCTGCCCGGCGTCACCTACACCGGTGTGTCCGGCGCCATCGCCTTCAACGAGACCGGCGACGCCATCCGTGACACCGCCTACGTCAAGAAGGCCAACACCGAGACCGGTGCCTGGGACTTCGTGGCGGAGCAGAAGGTCGGCTGATCGGCTGAATCCGTTTGGAGCGCCCCGGAGGCCCCACGCCGGGTCTCCGGGGATTTTTCCATCCCCGATTGTAGGGGCGATCTGTGATCGCTCATACGCCGCATTTAAGCGGGTGGTCAGAGATCACCCCTACAAAACATGTAAGGAGGTTTATCCATGAGTGTTGTTCTGCCCTATCTGCTTTCGGGCATTTCCGTGGGCGGCCAGTACGCGCTGATCGCGATCGGGTATACCATGGTCTACGGCATCCTCCGCCTGATCAACTTTGCCCACGGCGATGTGTTCATGGTGGCGGGCGTCATGATGGTCTACCTGTCCGCGTCCCTTCCCCTGTATATCTCCATGCCCCTGATGCTGATCCTGACGGTTATCATCGGATTCGCCATTGAGCGGGCGGCCTACAAGCCCCTGCGCTCGGCGCCCCGGATGTCCATCATGATCTCCGCCATCGGCGTGAGCTACCTGCTCCAGAACCTGGCGGCCTACATCACCGGCGGTCTGGCCCAGCAGTATCCCACCGTCCCCGGCATCTCCGGCTCTGTGAACATCGGTCCTGCCACCACCAAGGTGGTGACGCTGGTGACGCCGTTCCTGGTGATCGCGCTGGTGTTTGCCCTGGTGATGCTCATCAACCACACCAAGATCGGCATGGCCATGCGGGCAGTGTCCAAGGACTATGATACGGCCCAGCTGATGGGCATCCGCATCAACGCGGTCATCTCCACCACCTTCGTCATCGGTTCCTTCCTGGCGGCGGTGGGCAGCGTCCTGTACTTCACCAACTACACTGCCGTCACCTACACCTCCGGCGCCATGCCTGGTCTGAAGGCCTTTGTGGCCGCGGTATTCGGCGGTATCGGCTCCATCCCCGGCGCAGTGATCGGCGCCTTTATCATCGGCATTTCCGAGAACATCGTCAAGGGTCTGGAGGCCATGCTTGGCATGGCAGGCATCAACCTGAACATCGGCCTTGCCACCTTCTCCGACGCCGTGACCTTTGCCCTGCTCATTATTATCCTTGTGGTCAAGCCCACCGGCCTGTTCGGGGAAAAGGCCACAGAGAAAGTTTGAGGTGCGCGCCATGAAAAATCTCGAAAACAAGCGCGGCACCCTCATCACCGCCGCCATCATCGTGGCTGTATTCCTGTTTGTGGGCATTGCGGAGAAAATCGCTCCCCCCTCCTGGAATATGCTGTTCATGGTCCTGAAAAAAGGCTCCATCTACGCGCTGATCGCCGTATCCATGAACCTGCTCAACGGCTTTACCGGTCTGTTCTCTCTGGGCCAGGCGGGCTTCATGCTGCTCGGCGCCTACACCTACGGCATCTTTACCATCCCTGCGGCGGACCGGGCATCGGTCTATCAGTACTTTGACGGCGGCGTGGTGCAGTTTGCCTTGCCGGTCCCGGTGGCACTGATCCTGGCGGGTCTGGTGGCTGCGGCCTTCGCGTTTCTGATCGGTCTTCCCGTGCTGCGGCTCAAGAGCGACTATCTGGCAATCGCCACCCTGGGCTTTGCGGAGATCATTCGGGCCGTGTTCCAGTGGAACGTGCTGGGCCCCATTACCAACGGTTCCAACCTGCTGCGGAAGTTCCCGGTGTTCCAGTCCACCATTTCCTATTTCATCGTGGTGGGCATCTGCGTGGCGGTGATCCTGCTGCTCATCAACTCCTCCTATGGCCGGGCCTTCAAGTCCATCCGGGAGGATGAGATTGCGGCGGAGGCCATGGGCATCAACCTGGCCCGGCACAAAATGCTGGCCTTCTGCATCTCCTCCTTCTTCGCGGGCATCGGCGGCGCTCTGCTGGCCATGTATCAGACCTCGGTCCAGGCCTCCATCTTCAAGTCCGCCATGACCTATGAGATCCTGCTGATCGTGGTAATCGGCGGCATCGGCTCCATCTCCGGCAGCGTGCTGGCCTCCTTCCTCTATATCGCCTGCAGCGAGTGGTGGCTCCGGTTCCTGGATCAGGAAACCATTCTCTCCGCCGCAGGGCGCGGGAGATTCATTGCCGTCATGGCTGTGATCTTCGTGATCCTGCTGGCCCTGATGGTCTTCCGGCTGGTCAAACCCAAGGCAAAGTCCCGCGTCCGCTACGGGGTTGGCGCAGGGATCTGCGGCGCCGTACTGATCTGGCTGATCGTGTTCGCCGCCACAGGACAGACCAAGGTGCCGCTGCTCCGGAACGGCTTCCGGATGGTGGTGTTCTCCGTGATCATCATGATCATCGTGCTGTTCTTCAGCCGTGGCATCATGGGCACCAGCGAACTGCCGGATCTGTTCCGGAAACGTATCAAGTCTGAGAAAGAGGAGGTGGCGTCATGAGTGAAAATGTACTGCATGTGGATCATGTGACCATGCAGTTCGGCGGCGTGGTCGCGGTCAACGATCTGTCTCTGGACGTGGATCAGGGCGAGATCGTCGCGCTCATCGGCCCCAACGGCGCCGGAAAGACCACCGCCTTCAACTGCATCACCGGCGTATATGAGCCCACCAATGGCCGGGTCAGCTTTCTGGGCAAGCCCATGGTGGAAAACCATCCCCAGGGCAAAATGAAAAAGCTCTACTCCGGCGAGCACGCGGAGGATTACCCCCACATCATCAGCCCCACCCCTGACAAGATCACCCAGCTGGGCATTGCCCGGACCTTCCAGAATATCCGGCTGTTCTCCGCCTTGAGCGTCTTTGACAACGTCCTCATCGCCAAGCATATGCGGGCCAGGCACAACTGGTTCACCTCCACCTTCCGCATCAGCGCCAAGGAGGAAAAACGCATGCGGGAGGATGCCACTGCCCTGCTGGAGGAGCAGAATCTTCTGCACCTGAAGGACGAGGTTGCCGGTTCCCTGCCCTACGGCATCCAGCGCCGGCTGGAGATTGCCCGGGCCCTTGCCACCAATCCAAAGCTCCTGCTGCTGGACGAGCCCGCCGCGGGCATGAACCCCCAGGAGACCCAGGAGCTCACGGACTTCATCAAAGAGATCCGGGATAAATACCATCTGACCGTCTTTATGATCGAGCACCACATGGATCTGGTCATGCAGATCTCCGACCGCATCTATGTGCTGGACTTCGGCAGGCTCATCGCCTCCGGCACCCCGGCTGAGATCCAGTCCAACCAGCGGGTCATCGACGCATACTTGGGGGTGAGCAACGATGCTTAAAGTAGAAAATCTGATTGTGAATTACGGCGGAATCGAAGCGGTCAAGGGCATTTCCCTGGACGTGCCGGACGGCAGCATCATCACGCTGGTGGGCGCCAACGGCGCAGGAAAATCCACCACCCTGCGTTCCATCGCCGGTCTGGTCAAGGCCAAAAGCGGCTCCATCACGCTGGACGGGGAGGAGCTGCTGGGCCTGAGCACCCCGGACATCGTCTCCAAGGGCATCACCATGGTGCCGGAGGGCCGCCGGGTGTTCCCGGACATGACCGTACTGGAAAATCTGAAAATCGGCGCCTATCTCCGAAAGGACAGCCTCAAGGATGATATCGACCACGTCTACGACCTGTTCCCCCGGCTCAAGGAGCGCTCCTGGCAGGCGGCGGGCACCCTCTCCGGCGGCGAGCAGCAGATGCTGGCCGTGGGCCGGGCCCTCATGTCCCGCCCCAAGATCATCATGATGGACGAGCCCTCCCTGGGTCTGGCGCCCATCATCGTGCAGGGCATCTTCGACATTATCCGCGAGATCAACAGGCAGGGCACCACGGTTCTGCTCATTGAGCAGAATGCGAACATGGCGCTGAAGACTGCCGACTACGGTTACGTCATGGAGACCGGCAAGATCTCCCTGCAGGGTACCGGTGAAGAGCTGCTGGCCAATGAGCAGGTCAAGGAATTGTATCTGGGCAAATCCAAGCAGTAAGGATCTCTCGTATAGCTGAAAACACACATAAAAAACGGGGACTGCCGCAGGGCAGTCCCCGTTTTTCGCGTATTACCGGTCCTCGTAGAACACCTTCATGGCCTTGCGGGTCATGTAGCAGTCCAACTTGGACACCACCTCGATAGGCGCGTGCATGCTCAGCACCGGCACACCGGTGTCCAGCGTCAGGATATTCCGGTTTGCCATAAACTGAGCCACGGTTCCGCCGCCGCCGGCGTCCACCTTGCCCAGCTCGCCCATCTGCCAGACCACGCCGTTCTCATTGCACAGTCTGCGGATCTTGGCCACGAACTCCGCGGGCGCGTCGGAGGATCCGGATTTTCCCCGGGATCCGGTGTACTTGGCGAAGCACACACCGCAGTTGATGTGACCGTTGTTGCCCTTGTCGCTGACCTCCGGATAGGTGGGGTCGTGGGCGTTGGTCACGTCGGCGGAGAGGCACTCGGAATGGGCGAAGCACTCCCGCAGCGTCACGCCCTGGGCGGCACAGAGTCTCTCGATAAAATACTCAAAGGCTTCGGACTGCATACCCGAAATGCCCATGGAGCCGATCTCCTCCTTGTCGGTGAGGCAGCACACGGCGGTATATTCCGGCGCTCCCTCCAGGGCCAGCATGGCGTCCAGCGCCGCGAAGGAGCAGCTTCGGTCGTCGTGGCCGAAGGCGGCGATCATGCTCCGGTCAAAGCCCAGCTCCCGGGCCTTGGCGGCAGGCACCATGATCAGCTCCGCGGAGAGGAAGTCCTCCTCCCGGATGCCGTACTGTTCATACAGGAACTTCAGCACCGCCAGCTTCACGCTGTCACCGCCCTCGTCCTCCGGCAGTGGAACGGAGCCCACCAGCACGTTCAGGTTCTCACCGGTGACGCCGGTGGCAAGCGGCTTCTTCATCTGGGCCTCGGAGAGATGGATCAGAAGGTCCGTGACAATAAACACCGGATCGTCGTCCTTCTCGCCGACGCAGATCTCCACCACTGTGCCGTCCTGCTTCACCACCACGCCGTGGATTGCCATGGGCACGGTGGTCCACTGGTACTTCTTGATGCCGCCGTAATAGTGGGTCTGGAAGAACGCCATCTGATCGTCCTCGTAAAGAGGATTCGGCTTGAGGTCCAGCCTGGGATTGTCGATATGCGCAGCGGAGATCCTGGTGCCCTCGGACAGGGGCTTTTTCCCGATGACCGCCAGATTGATGGCCTTGTCGCAGACCGTCTGATAAATCCTGTCGCCGGGCCTGAGCTCCATGCCGGTCGCATAGGGCTTGAAACCGGCAGCCTGCGCCTGACGGACGGCCTCCTTCACCGCCTCGCGCTCGGTCTTGGCGGCGTTGAGGAAGGCGATATACCGTTTGGCATAGGCCTCCATTTCGGTCCGGTCTTCCCCGGAAATCACGTTGTACCCGTTTTCATTCTTGTACAGCAGTTCCTTCCGAAGATCTTCATATTTCTCACTCATGGGAATCATTCCTTTCCAAGTAATATCTGATCCAGCAGCTCATCACACTTCCGGGCAAATGCCTCCCGGGTGGAATCATTGCTGAGCGTAAAGCCGCAGCGCTCTGCGTAATATTCGTTGGGACGCTGGGCGGAGATCCTGGCCCGGGCGTATTCCTCCGAAATGCCGTCCCGCTCCATGATCCGCCGTACCCGGTTCTCCACCGGCGCAATCACCGCGATGGTCGCGCGGCAGCGTCTCGGCAGCTCGCCCTCCAGCAGATTGATGGCGTCGATGGCCGCCAGGGGGACCCCAGCCGCCTCCGCCGCCCGGAGCCGGCGATCCGTCTCCGCCAGGATGAATTTCCCGGTGATGGCATTGAGGTCCCGGAGGGCCTCCGGATTCGCGAACACGATGGCGCCCAGGGCCTTCCGGTCCAGCGCTCCATCCCGAATCACGCCGGGAAACCTGTCCTCCAGTTCCCGGAGAAGCCACTCGTCCGTCTGCAGCAGTTCATGGTAGATCGCATCCAGATCCAGAACGCAGCCGTTCCGATCCACAATATGCTTTAGCAGAGTGGTCTTGCCTGCGCCGGTCGGCCCGGTGATGCCGAGAATGATCATGGTTCCTCGTCTCCTTTCACCACATGGAACCCCGCCGCCTTCTTCAGCCGGTTTGCCACCGCGTAGGTGACGCCTCCGCCGCTGGGGCAGCGGGCGTAGATGGTGCGGATGTCCGCCCGGTCCAGCTCCCGCAGGGCGGCGAACAGTCCCCGGGCCAGCGTCTCCGGCCGGGTCTCCTCCCCATAGGCCGTTGCCGTCCCTTCCGGGTAGAGGGGAAGCTCCTCCTCGAAACACAGCACCCGGTCTTCCGGCGTCAGCCGCCGTAGGATATACCGGGCCGCAGCCTCTCTGCTGCCGGTGACGATGATCACATCCGCCTGGGGCGTATAGTGGGTATATTTCATCCCCGGGGCCCGGACCACTGCATCCGGCGCCACTTCTCCCAGGACCGCCTCGTCCACCTCCAGCGCACCCAGAACCGTCCGCAGCTGTTCCGGTCCGATGCCGCCGGGGCGGAGGAGCCGGGGCGTTTGCCCGGTCAGGTCCACGATGGTGGATTCCACACCCACGGCGCAAGGGCCGGCGTCCACAACCGCCTCGATCTTTCCGTCCATGTCGTGGAGCACATGGGCCGCTGTGGTGGGGCTTGGTTTGCCGGAGATATTAGCCGATGGCGCAGCGATAGGCACTCCCGCCGCCGCGATGATCTCCCGGGTGACCGCTGTGGCGGGGCATCGGACGCCGACCGTATCGAGGCCCGCGGTAGTGCGCCGGGGGACAATGTCCCGGGCAGGCAGGATCAGTGTCAAAGGGCCGGGCCAGAACCGCTCCATCAGCGCCCGGGCTGCATCCGGGATGTCATGGCAAAACTGTTCCGCCTGCTCCGGTCCCGCCACGTGCAGGATCAGAGGATTGTCCTGGGGGCGGCCCTTGGCCTCGAAGATCTTCAGCACTGCGTCCGGATCCAGGCCATTGGCCCCCAGGCCGTAGACGGTCTCCGTGGGAATCCCCAGAAGCCCTCCGGCCCGGATGATCTCCGCAGCCCGCGCGATGGTATCCGGCCCGTCCGCCGGTAACAGATTCGTGTTCATGTTCCGCTCTCCTGACTGAGCTTGGCCGCCTGGTCCGCGGTGATCAGCCCATCGATGATCTCATCCAGGTCTCCGTCCATGATCTCGCCGATCTTATAGAGCGTCAGACCGATCCGATGGTCCGTGACCCGGGACTGCGGAAAGTTGTAGGTGCGGATCTTTTCGTTCCGCATACCCATTCCCACCTGGCTGCGTTTTTCCGCGGACAGGGACGCCGCCTGGGCCTCCTGCTGGGCCTGATAGAGCCGGGAATAGAGGATCCGCATGGCCTTTTCCCGGTTCTGGATCTGGCTTCGCTCCTGCTGGCACTCCACCACGGTGCCCGTGGGCAGGTGGATCAGCCGCACCGCCGAGGAGGTCTTGTTGATGTGCTGGCCCCCTGCGCCGGAGGAGCGGAACACCTCCATTTTGATGTCCGCCGGGTTCAGGTCAATCTCCACCTCGTCCGCCTCCGGCATTACCGCCACGGTGGCGGTGGAGGTGTGGACCCGTCCGCCGGACTCCGTCTCCGGCACCCGCTGGACCCGGTGGACGCCGCTCTCAAACTTCATCCGGGAATAGACGTCGGACCCGGAGACCATGCAGATGACCTCTTTGATGCCGCCCAGTTCCGTCTCGTTGAGAGAGGTGATCTCCAACTTCCAGCCCCGTTTTTCCGCGTACATGCTGTACATCCGGTACAGGGAATGGGCAAACAGGGCGCTCTCCTCGCCGCCCACGCCGGCCCGGATCTCCAAAACCACATTCTTTCCGTCATTGGGATCTCTGGGCAACAGCAGCACCCGAAGCTCCTGTTCCAAAACCGGCAGTGCCGCCTTTGCCTCGGCGAGTTCCTCCTGGCACAGCTCTTTCATCTCCGGCTCCTGGGGCTCGGAGAGCATCTCCAGCAGATCCTCCACGGTCTGTCTCTGGGCCTGATACCGCCGGAACGCCGCCACCACGGGCTCCAGCTCCCGCTGCTCCTTCAGCAGCCGGGCCGCCTGTTTGGGATCGTCGTAAAAATCCGGCCGGGTAGCCATATCACTCAGTTCCAGATAGCGGTTTTCTACCGCCTGCAGTTTATCCAGCATCGTTTTTCCTCCCGGGGTACACTCATTCGGAAGTATTATCATAGCACACAACGGCCCTGGACGCAAGAAAAAGCGGCGGGCAGAGCCCGCCGC
>JAFUFT010000010.1 GCA_017469795.1 Oscillospiraceae bacterium | reverse complement strand
CAAATCTGCAAAGGGCTGTGGTTGGAGCCTTTCTGGAACCGTCTATGCGGTAGTAGGTGCATACCAATCCACAGCATCCCTTGCAGTGTAGCACAGCCCTTGGAGAGGGGCTATAAAAACTACTACTTTATAATACAAGGGAGGTGCAGGGTATGAATCTGCTTCTCAACTTGATCAACGGCATCAGCCTGGGAAGCGTCTATGCCATCATTGCACTGGGCTACACCATGGTCTACGGCATCGCCAAGATGCTCAACTTCGCCCACGGAGACGTGATCATGGTGGGCGCATACATCTGCTTCTGCGCCATGAGCTATCTGAATCTGCCTCCGGTGGTGGGCGTTGTGCTTGCCATGATCGTGTGTACGGTCCTCGGCATGATCATTGAGCGGCTGGCCTACAAGCCCCTGCGGGCGGCGACCAGCCTGGCAGTTCTGATCACCGCCATCGGCGTGAGCTATTTCCTCCAGAACATGGCGCTGCTGATCTGGAAGTCCGATCCGAAGGTGTTCACCTCCGTGGTGGACGGCTGGCCCAGCCTGAAGCTCTTTGGCGGCGAGATGACGATCAGCCCTGTGACCATCGTGACAGTGCTGGCCAATATCGTGATCATGATCGGCCTGACGCTGTTTACCAGCCGCACCAAAAAGGGCAAGGCCATGCGTGCGGTGTCTGAGGACAAGGGAGCGGCGCAGCTTATGGGCATCAATGTCAACAGCACCATTTCCCTGACCTTTGCCATCGGATCCGGTCTGGCGGCGATTGCGGGCGTGCTGCTTTGCTCCGCCTATCCCACCCTGATGCCCACAACCGGCTCCATGCCCGGCATCAAGGCCTTTACTGCGGCGGTGCTGGGCGGCATCGGCTCCATTCCCGGCGCCATGCTGGGCGGTGTGCTGTTGGGCGTGATCGAGATCTTCGGCAAAGCCTATATCTCCACACAGCTCTCCGACGCCATCGTGTTCGCCGTGCTGATCATTGTGCTGCTCATCAAGCCCACGGGCCTGCTGGGCAAGAAGATCAGCGAGAAAGTGTAGGTGGCTGCCATGAAAAAGATTTCCAAGACCACCCGCAGCAATCTGATCACCTACGCCATGGTGGTCGCGGCCTTTGTGATCATGCAGATCCTGTCTGTGACGGGCCATGTGTCCAACTCCCTGGCGGGCCAACTGGTGCCCATCTGCGTGTATATCTGTATGGCGGTGAGCCTGAACCTGACCGTGGGCATCCTGGGCGAGCTGAGCCTGGGCCACGCGGGATTCATGAGCGTGGGCGCCTTCACCGGCGTGGTGGTTGCCATGAGCATCCAGAGCGCGCCCGGACCGGTTCGGCTGATCCTCGCCATCGTCATCGGCGGCATCATGGCCGGTATTGCGGGCGTCATCGTCGGCGTGCCGGTGCTGCGGCTCCGGGGCGACTACTTGGCCATCGTGACGCTGGCCTTCGGCGAGATCATCAAGAACCTGCTCAACAACATCTATGTGGGCGTGGACAGCCACGGCCTGCACTTCTCCATGAAGGACACCGCGTCTCTGAACCTGGATAACGGCACGATTCTGATCAACGGACCCATGGGCGCACCCGGCATCGAAAAGCTCAGTACCTTTGTGGCGGGATTTATCCTGGTGCTGATCGTGCTGACGGTGACCCTGAACCTGATCCGGAGCCGTTCCGGCCGGGCCATCATGGCCATCCGGGATAACCGCATTGCGGCGGAGTCCGTGGGCATCAACATCACCAAATACAAGCTCATGGCCTTTGTTACCTCCGCAGTGCTGGCCGGAATGTCCGGCGCCCTGTACGCCATGAACTACTCCTCGATCCTGCCCAAGAAATTCGACTTCAACACCTCGATCCTGGTGCTGGTGTTTGTGGTGCTGGGTGGCATGGGCAACATCCGCGGCTCCATCATTGCCGCCACGGTCCTGACCATCCTGCCGGAGGCCCTGCGGGCGCTGAACGACTACCGGATGCTGATCTACGCGGTGGTCCTGATCCTGGTCATGCTGGTGACGAACAACCCGATCCTGAAAAACGGCTGGACTCTGGTGAAGGAAAAGCTGGCCTTCTGGCGGAAGAAAACCCCGGAGACGGCAGCGGAAGGAGGCGGCGTCCATGAGCAGTAAGTATATTGAAGTCCCCTCCAACGCCATGCTGCTGGAGCGGGATATCGACAAGTCCCCCGTGCTGGAGACCATGCATCTGGGCATCGACTTCGGCGGCCTGACCGCAGTGGATGAATTCAATCTGACCATTGGCCGGACGGAGATCGTGGGCCTGATCGGCCCCAACGGCGCGGGCAAGACCACCGTCTTCAATCTGCTGACCAAGGTCTATCAGCCCACCCGGGGCACCATCCTTCTCAACGGCAAGGAGACCTCCGGCATGAACACCGTACAGGTGAACAAGGCCGGCATTGCCCGGACTTTCCAGAACATCCGGCTGTTCTCCGCTCTGAGCGTGGAGGACAACGTGAAGATCGGCCTGCACAACTCCATGGACGCGGGCATGTTTTCCGGGATCCTGCGGCTGCCCCGCCATTGGAAGAACGAGCGGGTGGCCCATGATCGGGCTCTGGAGCTGCTGAGCATCTTCGACATGGTGGATCTGGCGAATCATCAGGCAGGAAGCCTGCCCTACGGCGCCCAGCGGCGCCTGGAGATTGTCCGGGCTTTGGCCACCAATCCGAGCCTTTTGCTGCTGGATGAACCGGCCGCGGGCATGAACCCCTCGGAGACGGCGGAACTGATGGAGAACATCCGCAAGATCCGGGACACCTTCCAGATCGCCGTAATGCTCATCGAGCACGATATGAACTTGGTCATGGGCATCTGCGAGGGGATCGCTGTGCTGAACTACGGCAAGATCATTGCCAAGGGCACGCCGGAAGAGATCCAGAACAATCCCCAGGTCATCGAGGCCTATCTGGGCAAGCAGAAGGAGGGCTGACAATGAGTATGCTGAAAGTGGAGGATCTCCACGTCTATTACGGCAGTATTCATGCCATCAAGGGCATCTCCTTTGACGTCAGTGAGGGAGAGATCGTTACGCTGATCGGCGCCAACGGCGCGGGCAAGTCCACTACGCTGAACACCATCACGGGCCTTCTCAAGCCCCGGTCCGGCAGCGTGACCTTTGAGGGACACAGCATTGTGGGCGTTCCGGCCCACAAGATTGTCTCCCACGGGATGGCCCTTTGCCCGGAGGGACGCCGGGTGTTCCTGCAGATGACCGTGCAGGAGAACCTGGAGATGGGCGGTTATACCCGTCCCGCCTCCGAGATCGAGAGCTCCATCGCCGACGTGTACGAGCGGTTCCCCCGGCTCAAGGAGCGTTACCGCCAGACGGCGGGCACCCTTTCCGGCGGCGAGCAGCAGATGCTGGCCATGGGCCGGGCGCTGATGTCCAAGCCTAAGCTGCTGATGCTGGACGAACCCTCCATGGGCCTGGCGCCGATCCTGGTGGAGCAGATCTTTGACATCATCAAGGAACTGCACAAGGCCGGGACGACGATCCTCCTGGTGGAGCAGAATGCCCAGATGGCCCTGTCCGTAGCCGACCGGGCCTATGTGCTGGAGACCGGTACGATCTCCATGAGTGGCTCGGCAAAGGAACTGCTCACGGACGAACGCGTGCAGAAGGCATACCTCGGCGGCTGAGCGCAAAGAGAACTCCTTGCGGAAGCAATTCCCAATGCAATAGAGGCAACAGGCGTGACCCGATGGTCACGCCTGTTTTGTCTAAAGATCCGATTATAAATCGGAGTTTGTAGGGGGCTTTGTGTTATCCCTCCGGGGGCCTACTTCTGCCCTGCCAGAAGTAGGCAAGAGCAGCCAAAGGGCCTTGCCCTTTGGAATCCCGCCCGCGTGACATGACTCGTTACGCCGTCGGGCACTCGGAAGATAATCTGTGGTCGCCGCTTGACTTTGTGAGCGGCTGTGGGTTGGCCTCCACCTCGTTTCGGGTAGGACCGACAAGGAGTGCCTGCCGTCGCGCCTTGGGATGCATCCCCGAGCGTGGAAACGAAACGGCGTACAGATCGGTAGCGGCGGCGAGCGAGCCGGTAGCGAGCCGTCCGCAGGCAAGCTGCCAGTCGAGCGCTCGATCCCGCACAGTTTGCCCCTGGCGTCGGGGGTTCCCCAAGGTGGAACGCCTTGGGTCGATTCTATCCCCTATTTCTTGGCGAATCAAGAAATAGGGCCGTCGGAGACATATCCGAAGGCGCCAGTTGGCATCCAAGAAAAATCAAAACCCCGATAAACTCCAATATGTCGAAAACCCAATTCTACAGCCGCGATAAAAGAAGGAGGCACTTCACAGGGAAGCGCCTCCTTCGTGCCGGGTTTGTTGTATGCGGATCACCATACGGCACGGGCCACATAATACAGCGGCTCATCATATTTATAGGTTTCGTCGATGCAGACCATCAGGAAGTAAATACCCGGCTGGTCAAAGTGGACGACGCCTGTGTGGGATACGTCATATTCCCCCTCGGATCCGGGCATCAGAGCGTCCTTGACGTCGATGCCGGTATCGGTGAGTTCCAGAATCCCGCAGAGCAGGAAATCCAAATCGGATTTATAGAACGGCGCGACCTCGAAGCTGATGTCGCAGGGCGCGTCGACGGTGAAGCAGAACCAGTCCATATCGTCCACGTCAGCGACCTCGCCGGCGATCCAGGCGCCGCTTTCTATGGTGTCAGCCAGCAGGAAATTGTCGTTGGGTTCCAATTCCGCCCCGTCGGCATCGGCATAGAAGCCCTCTTCTTCGGAAACGGTGGCCTCCGGCTCCGGATGCTTGATGTCGTACAGGTCGGAGAGGGTGATCAAATCCGACTCGTCCAGCTGCTCCAGCTCCGCCACATCAACGGCGAAGTTCAGGTTCTGGCCGTCCACCAGGGACATGCTGTTGATACCAACCACCTGACCGTAGACATTCACCAGCGGGCCGCCGCTGTTGCCGTGGGAAATGGGCGCGGTGATCTGAATGCACTTGACGCCCTCCAGATCCCGGGAAGCCGTGGACACGATGCCGTCGGAGAAGGTGCCTGTGAGGCCCTCAGAGCTGCCGATGGCGTAGACGGTTTCGCCTGTCCGGACAGGCCGGTCGCTGATGGTCAGGTAGTTATTTCCGGTGACGTCCGCCTGGACGATGGCCAGATCCAGCGTTTCATCGTAGGCCTTCACGCCGGTGATGTCGTGAACGCTGCCGTCCTCCAGGGTGATCTCTCCGGAGACGGTCCCGTCGATCACATGGTAATTGGTGACAAAGGTTCCCGCATCATCGATGAAGAAGCCGGAACCAAGGCCGTAGTACTCGCCGCCGGGTTCATAGACCGCGACCTCCACCACGCCGGGGGAGACCCGGGCGTAGATCTCCTCCGGATCCAGCTTCTGGGCAGTCCACTGGGCAACATATACGGTGTTTTCCGCGGCTGGAACGATCTCAGGACTCCAGCCCTGGAAGATAGAGCCGCTGAGCTCGACTTCTGGCGGGACAGGTTCCTCGCCCTCCCGGACCCGCTGCTCAATTTCGCCGGACAGGACCGCGCCGCCGGCCGGGTCGAAGGAGATCCGGAAGAGGGGGGCCCACTGGGCCGTCACCACCAGATCTGCCTGAATATCGTCAAAGGAAGTATCCCAGCCGTCAAAGACATAGCCGCTGCGCTGTACCTCAGGCGCCGACGCGGCGCCCCCGGCTTCCACGGTCTGGACCAGTTCGCCGGAGACCAGGGCACCCTCGCCCGGGTCAAAGCGGACCTCAAAAGAATCCGGTTCTTCCGGAATCTCTTCCATGGATGACTCCGCATCAGAGCCCTCCACAGATGCCGAATCGCTCTCCTGCGCGGAATCCCAGGGTAACCCCGAGGGAAGGGAGCCGCAAGCCGAGAGACTCAGGATCATGGCGATTGTCAGAAAAAACGCACCAATCCGTGTTTTCATGGCAGTGTTCTCCTCTCTGATTACTGATTCGATTATAGCCCAATCAAAAGCAACTTGTCAATCGGGAGAAAACGACAGAGGTGCAAACTTACATTCGTATTAAGAATATATGAAGTTGCTGGCAGGCCTCTTGACAACCCTTCCGGTGCATGATAAAGTGTTGCCTATAATCATAGTAAAATAATATGAATTGAAATACAGCCGGAAAAGAGGTCATAGATTTTCATGAAAACCATCTATCTCGACAATGCTGCCACCACACGGACCAGTCCGGCGGTGGTGGAGGCAATGCTTCCGTATTTCAGCGAGCATTACGGGAATCCCTCGGCCATCTATAGATTGGGTCAGGAGAACAAAAACGCCATCTCCGAGGCCCGGGGAAAGATCGCAGCAGTGCTTGGGGCTCAGGAGCGGGAGATCTATTTTACCGCCGGCGGATCCGAGGCGGACAACTGGGCGCTGAAGGCAGCCTGCGAAGCCTACGGTGCCAAGGGCAAGCATATCATTACCACCAAGATCGAACATCACGCGATCCTTCATACCTGCGAGTATCTCGAGCAGCGCGGGTTTGAAGTGACCTATGTGGATGTGGATGAATACGGTGTGGTGAAGATGGACGAGCTGCGGGCGGCGATCCGGCCGGACACGATCCTTATCTCGGTGATGTTCGCCAACAATGAGATCGGGACGCTGCAGCCTATTGGGGAGATCGGCACACTGGCCAGAGAGCGGGGGATCCTGTTCCATACTGATGCGGTCCAGGCCTTCGGGCAGATCCCAATCGACGTGGACGCGCTGCACATTGATATGCTCAGCGCCAGCGGCCACAAGTTCCACGGACCCAAAGGAATCGGCTTCCTGTACATCCGGCAGGGCGTCAAGATCCGGTCATTCCTCCATGGAGGCGCCCAGGAGCGCATGCGCCGGGCCGGCACGGAGAACGTTCCCGGCATCATCGGTATGGCCAAGGCGTCGGAGATTGCCTGGAAAACCATGACAGAGCGGGCCGCACAGGAGCAGGCCCTCCGGGATCATCTGATCCGGCGGGTGCTGGAGGAGATCCCCTACGCCCGGCTCAACGGGCATCCCTCCGACCGGCTGCCCAACAACGCCAGCTTCTGTTTCCGGTTTGTTGAGGGAGAGTCTCTGTTGATCCTGCTGGAGCAGCACGGGATCTGCGGCTCCTCCGGCTCGGCGTGTACCTCCGGGTCACTGGAGCCCTCCCATGTGCTTCTGGCCATCGGCCTGCCCCATGAGATCGTACGCGGATCTCTGCGGCTGACCCTGTCGGAAGAGACGACCCTGGACGAGATCGACACAACGGTGGACACGCTCAAGGAAATCGTGGCGCGGCTGCGGAGCATGTCGCCGTTCTACGAGGATTTCGTGAAGCGGCAGAAAGAGAGTGGGTGAGCATATGTACAGCGAAAAAGTAATGGACTATTTCAGCACCCCCAGAAATGTGGGGGGAGATCCAGGATGCCAGCGGCGTCAGGATCGTCGGCAACGCCAAATGCGGCGATTCATGTGGTCCTGTGGGACTATACGAAGAAGCAGGGGATCACGATCGACAGACTGAAGAAGCCCAAGAGCAACATCAGCGAGGGTGAGGAAGAGGAGGACTATGGAGCCCTTTGATAAACGGAGACAAAACCGGGATAAAACCGGGATGATTCCCCCGCCTGAATCCGGTATACTGATAGCATGGGATGCAAAAAGCCCGCACCGAATCGGTGCGGGCTTTTTGCGTTCCAAATTGCAATCAGGAGATGATAAACATGGCAACCATCAAAGGCATCGACGTTTCCGAGTTCCAGGGCGTCCTGGACTGGAGCAAGATCAAGGCGGCGGGCATCAAGTTTGCCATTCTGCGGGCCGGGTACGGCCGGTATGAGACCGACAGCGTGTTCCACGAGAACGCCCGGCGGGCCAACGCGGCCGGGATCCCCATCGGGGTGTACTGGTTCAGCTACGCGATCAACACCGCAGGCGCGAAGCAGGAGGCCCAGAAGTGCCTCGAAGTCATCAAGGAGCACACGGTCACCCTGCCGGTGTACTTCGACTTCGAGTACGACACCGTGACCTATGCCAAGAAGCAGGGCGTGACCCTGGGCAGGCAGGCCTTCAACGATCACAGCGTGGCCTTCTGCGACACCATCCAGGCGGCGGGGTACCGGGCCGGGGTGTACTACAATCTCGACTATCTGGACCGGCTGATGGACATGTCGCGGATTGGCAAGTATTCCCTCTGGTTCGCCCAGTACAACAGCTACCCCCAGGCCTCTGGCTGGGATCTCTGGCAGTATTCCAGCTCCGGCAGCATCGCCGGGATCTCCGCCCGGTTCGACATGAACCAGGCAGACGAGAGCTACCTGCAGGGGTCCGAGCCGCAGACCTACGAGCCCGGCTGGCAGAAGGACGGCAAGGGCTGGTGGTACCGCTGGGAGGACGGCAGCTACCCCAAGAGCCAGTGGGCGGAGATCGACGGCAAGTGGTACTATTTCGGGGAGGACGGCTACATGGCGGCGGAAAAATGGATCTACGGCATCGCCAGCCCCTACTATGTGGGCAGCGACGGCGCGATGGTGACGGACAAGGTGCTGCGCCTCGACAGCGAGGGCAAGCTGGTCCCGGCGGGATCTTATTATAACAAGATCTCCGAGGTGCCGAAAACCTACCGGGAGACCCTGGACAAGCTGGTGAGCCGCGTGATCCTCAAGGGCGCCGGCGGCAGCGGCGAGGATCTGATCCTTAACATGGGCGAGGACGCCGTGCGGGTGCTGGTCCTGCTGGACCGGGCCGGGGTGTTCTGAGGCAGAGAAACAGGGAGGGCGAAAGCCCTCCCTGTTTGTATACTATCGCAACAGGTGTGCTTTTCAGGCGTTCCGCAACTGCACCGCGGAAGCCGCAGAAGATTTCGAGGACAGAAAAATCCCGCCTCCTTACGGAAGCGGGACTGGTGGGGGATGGTGGATTCGAATTACGGAATTGAAATTCTTCTAACTTTTTTATGTAAAAAAACAGTGATTTTACACTCAGAATTAGTAGATTTTTGAACAGTCAGCTCCATTGCTTCTACTGTATTTTACCCTGGTAAGGGTCACGTAAGGGTCACAATAAGGGTCAAACGAAGGAGTGCTACTATGAAATCACGATTTGAATCACATGGCGGAACCTACACAGAAATAGACGGTATCTTTTATCCCAACATCGCCCCGCCGGATCCGGATCCCCGTCCTATCGGTATCTGGGGCATGCGCCACGAGGAATACCTCAAAGAACATCGCTATTTCACGTATATGAACCTGCTGACCACCGGCAAGCTGGACAGCTATCTGGCAGACATCGACGAGCAGGCCCGTGATATGCTGGAACAGCTGATCGAGCAGATGGCAAAAGCCGAGGGAGTCACAGAACAGATGAAGGCAGAGAATCAGATGGCGTGGGTCCGGCGGATGATTAGCATCCGGTACCGAGCAGAGGAAACCGTTATGCTTGAGTTGATCTGTACATAGCGTCTCTGATAGGGGCATGGCTTCGGCTGTGCCTCTTTCCTAATAGTACCCACTGGATTCTAACACGGCTGTTAGGGCATTTGTGATCGCAGTGCGCTCGCATTTTGAATGCTTTTTCCGCTGGCAGTTGTTGCAAAATTTGCAACAACTGAACCCCTGATGATCTTGCGGCGGAGCACAACAAAAAACAAATCATTTCAGGGAGCACGCTGGCTATGAAAATCTTCAAAAGATGAGGATATATGCATTGTCTAATGTGCAATTTCGGAATAGTTTTAAAAAATTTATAATTAATTTCCGATTTCGGAAATTTTCGATTGACTTTTTTGGCTGAACATACTATTCTGGAAAAAAGCCAATCTGGTAGGAGGATTGAATATGATTCAGCGAAAAGAATATCTGGAGCAGCTTGCGGCGTGGCGGGATGAAAAGGTCATCAAGGTTGTCACAGGCATCCGCAGATGCGGTAAATCCACGTTGCTGGCACAGTATCAAGAATATCTCCACACACAGGGCGTAGCATCGGAGCAGATCATCGCCATCAACTTTGAAGACCTGGCATATGAGGAGTTGCAAAACTACAAGCTCCTTTATCAGTATCTGGAGGAACGGCTGCAGGTTGGGAAAATGACCTATATATTTCTGGACGAGATTCAAAAGGTTCCGGAGTATGAAAAAGTGGTGGACAGTCTGTATGTGAAGGATCATGTAGATATCTACATCACAGGCTCCAATGCCTATTTGTTGTCTGGCGAGTTGGCTACACTGCTGTCCGGGCGGTATGTGGAAATCAACATGTTGCCGCTTTCCTTTCGGGAGTTTTGTTCTGTCCGGCAAGAGGCAAATCCAGATCAGCTGTTCGCAGACTTCCTTCGCATCGGTTCCTTCCCGTATGTTGCAATGCTGGATGGCACGACGGAAAAAGTGGACATATATCTGGAAGGGATCTACAACACCATTATCGTGAAAGATATCGAGGATCGTCAAAAGCGCCGAGAAACCAATCCGGGGAAAAGAAAGGTGTCGGACATTTCTCTACTGCGAAACATTGCACGTTTTTTGGCCAGCAGTGTTGGCAGCCCGGTGTCCATGAAAAGCATAGCCGATTATATCACGTCCTCCGGGAGGTCTGTGTCTCAGAATACAGTCAGCGATTATGTGGAGGCGCTGGTGGAACCCTATATCTTCTATCCGGTTGAGCGATTTGACCTTGTCGGAAAGCAACTTCTAAAAACCAACCAGAAGCTCTATATTGCGGACATGGGTATCCGCCGGTATTTGCTTCCGCGCCGAAACTATGATCTGGGATTTTCTTTGGAGAATGTGATATATCTAGAGCTCCGCCGCCGGGGATATGCGGTAAGTGTTGGTAAGCTTGGGCCACTGGAGGTGGATTTTGTTGCCAAAAAGGATGATAAATACCATTACTTTCAGGTGACGGCCTCGCTGCTTGAGGAAAGTACCTTCCAACGGGAGATCACACCGCTGAAAAAAATCCCGGATAACTATCAAAAAACGATCCTGACATTAGACCGTCTTACCCCCGGAGATTATGATGGAATCACGGTACAAAATGCCATAGATTGGCTGTTGCCAGATTTGGCATCGCCGACAAGCGCTGATTAATCGGCGATAAAAACCAATCGGCGATAAAATCGGTGAAAAGACAGATGATCATCGAATATCTGACCGATCATTCGGCCGCCAACTCCGCAGGGATTGCGGTATATGTAAGTCTCAAGCCTTCCCGCGTGCGTGACTACCATATTCAGAACAATTATTCATCCATGTACGATTTGGAATGCGATGCGTTCTGAATTGCATAAACTCTGAGAATAATTACAACATACGATTGAATATTCTCGTTATTGATGATATAATTGAGGAGAATAGATCAGAGGTGAGGAAAATGCGAAGATTTGATTACAGCTATCTGAAGGATAAGACCTGGGATAATGAGATTGTGGGATACCTTTCTCAGATCCATGAGCAGAAGGGTAAACAGGCACTGTTTCTGCGGCAAAAGCCTGCTGAAATCGCAAAGCTGATTGAGATTGCGAAGATCCAGAGTACAGAATCCTCCAATGAGATCGAGGGAATCCGCACGACGGACACACGTCTGCGGCAGCTTATGAGCGAGAAGACGACGCCTCGCTCCCGCGATGAAAAAGAGATTGCTGGATATCGTGACGCGCTGAACACAGTGCATGAGAGCTTCGAGTATATTCCTCTGACACCGAATTATATCCTCCAGCTGCACAAGATCATGTTCAGTCACACGGGCAGCGCTTTCGGCGGTTTCTTCAAGAACGTGCAGAACTATATCAGCGCAACAACAGCGGACGGAAGAACCTATGCGTTGTTTACGCCGCTGGCGCCCTATGAAACGCCGGAGGCAATGCGGGAGCTCTGTGACGCATGCAACTTCGCCATTGGCGACGGCAGTGTAGACCCGCTGCTGATCATCCCGTGCTTTATCCACGATTTCCTTTGCATCCATCCGTTTATCGACGGAAACGGCAGAATGTCACGGCTGCTGACGACATTGCTCCTCTATCGCTGTGGGTATGAGATTGGCAAGTATATCTCACTGGAGGCCAAGATCGCGCAGACGAAGGAAAGCTATTACGACGCACTGGAAGCCTCCCAGGCGGGATGGCACGAGGGTAAGGATGATCCGACTGCATTTATCAAATACCTGCTGGGAACAATCATCGCGGCCTACCGTGATTTTGAGGAACGGATGGAGCTGGTTGCCGCATCTCCGCTGGACACCGTAAGAAACGCCGTGAAAACCAAAATTGGCAAGTTTACGAAAACCGAAATAGCCGAGCTCGTCACATCCATGAGCGCAACGTCGGTAGAACGCCATCTGCGTACGCTCTGTGAACGCGGCGAAATCGAAAAACGCGGCGGTGGACGATCGACCTACTATATCCGAAAAACGATATAAACCGTTTCTCGAAGAACTATTTACAGTTGTGGTGAAGAAGGAGGAAGCCGTATGATTCTAAGCAAAAAGCAGATGACCGAGGAGGACATCAAGCTCAACTACATCACACCGGCGCTTCTTACTAAAGGCTGGAAAAATAAGATCACCATGGAAACCGCCGTGAAGTTCACGGATGGAAAAATCAATTTGAAGGGCAATCTGGCAGTGCGGGAATCACCGAAGAAAGCGGATTATATCCTGTACGTCAGTGCCAACAATCCTATCGCTGTAGTGGAGGCGAAGGATAATCATCACAGCATTTCCTACGGCCTTCAGCAGGCCATGACCTATGCACAAATGCTGGACCTGCCCTTTGCATACAGCTCCAACGGTGATGGTTTTGAAGAGCATGACTTCCTGACCGGCACGGAACGGCAGTTCGGCATGGACGAATTCCCCACGGAGGCGGAGTTGCTGGCGCGGTTCAATCAGGAGTCCGGCACGTCGCCCGCCCAGGAGGCCATTCGGAAGCAGCCCTATTTCAGCAGCCAGAACACTTATCCGCCCCGGTATTATCAGCGCATCGCCATTAACCGGACGGTGGATGCCATCGCCAGGGGACAGAACCGGCTGTTGCTTGTCATGGCCACCGGGACCGGCAAAACCTATACGGCCTTCCAGATCGTCTATCGGCTGTTGCAGAGCGGCATGAAGCAGAAGATCCTGTATCTGGCGGACCGGAACATTCTGGTGGATCAGTCCATCCAGCAGGACTTCGCTCCGCTGGAGAAGGTCACCCACAAGATCAACGTGTCAAAGGATGACCGCAGCACGATCACATCCCATCAGGTGTATTTCTCCCTCTATCAGCAGCTCGTGGGAGATGATGAAAAGGAGCATTTCAGTGAGCTGTTTGCTCCGGATTTCTTCGATCTCATCATCGTGGATGAGTGTCATCGGGGTTCCGCCAAAGAGGAGAGCCGCTGGCGCAGAATTCTGGAATACTTCAGCTCCGCCACCCAGATCGGTATGACTGCCACACCCAAGGAGACGAAATATGTCTCCAACATCAACTATTTCGGTGATCCGGTCTATACATACAGCCTCAAGGAGGGCATCGAGGACGGCTTCCTGGCTCCCTTCAAGGTTATCAATGTCCGCACCAACATCAGCGAGGGCTGGCGGCCATACAAGGGGCAGCTGGACTATTTCGGCAACCCCATCGAGGACCGGATTTACACAAACAGCGATTTTGATTACAATATTGTTATCCAGGACCGCATCGACCAGGTAGCCGCAGATATCACCAAATATCTTAAAGCTACAGACCGAATGTCCAAGACTATTGTGTTCTGTGCTACCGAGGATGCCGCCGAACGGATGCGGGTCGCGCTTGTAAACCAAAACTCGGACATGGTGAAAAAGAACCCGGACTATGTGGTTCGGATCACCGGCAGCGATGACTATGGCAAGAGCAAGCTGGATTATTTTATTTCTGTTTCTGCCAAATATCCGGTCATCGCCACCACCTCCAAGCTACTCTCTACAGGCGCAGACTGCAAGATGACAAAGCTGATTGTGCTGGATGAGATGATCAACTCCATGACGGAGTTCAAGCAGATCATTGGACGAGGTACCCGCCTTCGGGAGAAGGAAGGGAAGCTGAGCTTTGTGGTCATGGACTTCCGAAACGTCTCCCGGCTGTTTGCGGACCCGGATTGGGACGGCCCTGTTGAGATCGACGACGCGTTCGATCCGAATCGAGAAGGCAAAAAGGGCCCAGAACCGGGCGACGGCGACGGAGCCAATCCGGTCGATCCTCCCCCGCAGAAGATTACCCCCTATGTGCACCAGGACGGTTGCCGGGTGGAGATCATTCAAAAGCTGGTTTCCATCTATGATACCAACGGAAAGCTTCTCCGGCAGGAGAGTATCGTGGATTACACGAAATCCAGCATTTTGGGCAAATACGCCTCCCTGGACAGTTTTATCCGGCACTGGTCCGCAGAGGAAAAGAAAGCCGCGATTCGGGATTTGCTTCTGGCTCAGGGTATCGACCTGGAGCAAATGAAGGCAGAACAGGAAATGACCGATGTGGACGATTTCGACTTTATCTGTCATGTGGCTTACGACGCAAAGCCCCTGACCCGGCGGGAGCGTGCAGAAAAGGTGAAAAAGCGCGACTTCCTGAGCCGGTACAGCGGCGTGGCTCGCCAAGTGCTGGAGGATCTACTGGAGAAATACGCAAAGACCGGCATCTATGAACTGGAGAGCACGGACATTCTCAAGCTGGACCCCTTCCAGAAATACGGGAAGCCCGCCAGGATCGCCAGCTTCTTCGGCGGGAAGGATGGGTATCTGAAAGCGGTTCGGGATTTGGAAGCATGGATTTATTCGGATGAGGCGGTGTAGGATATGAAAGGTTCAGAAGCAAAGCTGCTGGAATACATGGAAGGTGCAAAAAAGAGATTTGTTATCCCGGTATATCAGCGTAATTATGATTGGAAAACCGACAACTGCAAACAGTTGTATGATGATCTGATCAAGGTCGTTAAAAACAACCGGCCCAGCCATTTTTTCGGAAGTATTGTCTCATCCTACCAGCCCAATGGTAGATATACTGAATACTTGGTGATTGATGGGCAGCAACGCTTGACAACGATTTCCCTGTTGCTGCTGGCCATGTATAATCTGTTGAAAGAAGGAAAAGTCATTCCCCAAACAGAGACAATGGCTCAGGAGATCTTTGAAGACTATCTGGTAGACAAGCATCAGCCGAAGGAAACGCGCATAAAGCTGAAACCTGTGAAAAATGACAGGAGTGCCTTTGAAAAGCTCTTTGATGCGGATGAGGATAAGGACAAGCTCTCCAATCTGACCATGAATTACGATTACTTCTATAATCGTATCCAGAAAGAAGAAATCAGTATCGAGCAGTTGTACGATGCGCTGTTTACCCTGGAGATCATAAACATTGAGCTTACTCCGGGGGATGATCCGCAACTCATTTTTGAAAGCCTGAACTCCACCGGTCTTGCGCTCAGCGAAGGTGATAAGATTCGGAACTTCATGTTGATGGGACTGCCGGCTAAAGAGCAGAATGAATACTACGAGAAATACTGGAACAAGATCGAGCTGTGCACCAATTATGATGTTAGCCTGTTTATCCGGGATTATCTGAGTGTGAAACAGCAGGCGATTCCGCCGATGAGCAAGGTCTACATTACGTTTAAGAGCTATGTGGAGGAGCAGGAGATCCAGACAGAGCCGCTGTTGAAGGATCTCCTGGATTATGCCCGTTCCTATGAAATCCTTCTGAAAGGTCGTACCGCCGACAAACAGCTCAACGGCTGTATCTACCGGCTAAACAGACTGGAAACAACCATTACCCGGCCTTTCTTCCTGGAAGTGCTCCGCCTGTATAAAAGCGAAGTCCTGTCCATTCAAAATGTAAGAGAGATTTTCCTATACACAGAAAACTACCTGTTCCGCAGGACAATCTGCGACTTGCCGACAAACGCACTGAATAAGATCTTTCTCATGCTGCACCGGGAAGTGATTCGATATGATGGGACCGACGCCGATTATGTGGAGAAGTTCAAGTATGCGTTGTTGATCAAAAATGACCGTGGGCGCTTCCCCGAAGATGAGGAATTTGTGGACGCCCTGTCCAAGCGCCAGATTTACCAGATGAACAGCAAAAACAAAATCTATATTCTGGAGCGATTTGAGAATTACGGTATTGATGAGGACAAGGAAATATACAGCCATTTTGATGACGTAACCTACTCCATCGAACACATCATGCCGCAGCATCTCACACCGGCATGGGTAGCAGAGCTGGGTCCGGAATATGAGACAATCCATGAGGAATGGCTTCACAGGCTGGCCAATCTCACCCTTACGGCCTATAATTCCAAATACAGTAACAGCACATTCGCTGAAAAGCGGGATATGGCCAAGGGGTTCAAAGAGAGCGGCCTTCGGGTAAACACATGGATTGCGAATCAATCCAAATGGACGCTGGAGGAACTGGAGAATCGGTCCGGGCGGCAGATGCAGCAGGCGCTGAAAATATGGGCGATTCCCGAAACAACATACAGTCCGGAAGAGAAACAATTCGACTCCTATACGTTGGATGATGACGTGGATCTGAGCGGTCGGGAGATCATCCGGTTTGAGTATAAGAATACAGAGCAGCCCGTTACCAGTTGGATCATCATGATGGAGCAGGTATTAAAAATGCTTCATTCAGAGGACCGGTCTGTACTTACGATATTAGCGCATACCCATGATCCGGACAACGAACTGAATGCGTATGTCAGTGATAACCCTGCAGATCTCCGCGGTTCCATGCAGATTGATCAGGATATTTTTGTTGAGCGGAACACCAGCACAAACACGAAGCTAAGTTTGCTTCGCAAGTTCTTCAAGGCATATAATACGAGCCCGGAAGATCTGGAATTCTACTTAAAAGACGCGGATATAAACCCAGATATTGATGAACAAGGAACGCGCTATGAGGTTCGCAGAAAATATTGGAGCTTTGCATTGCCGTATATCTGGAATGCCCATGGTGAAAACGGATGCTTCAGCAATGTTAACGGCGGAAAAATGAACTGGATCAGCGGATTCTTTGGGATCGGCGGCTTTAACATTTCGTGTATTGCAAATTACGATGAAGCCCGCGTTGAGTTGACACTGGCGAAGTCTGACAAGGACAGAAACAAAAGCGCCTATGATTATCTGTATTCCCAGAAAAACGATATCAATGCTGCACTTGGTATTCCGTTGAGCTGGCTGCGCATGGATGAGAAAAAGAGTTCCTACGTTGTGTGCCGTCTGGAGAGCGTGAATATATCCAATGAAACGGATTGGACCCAGATGGCCAAGTTCCATGCGGAATGGAGCAAGAAGTTTTATGATGTATTTGTTCCTCTATTAAAGGAGTGGAACACATAAGGAGCGGCTGAAATGACCAACTTATCCACTTTCGTTAAACGTCTCCGCGACATCATGCGCAACGACGCAGGCATAAACGGCGACGCCCAGCGGATCGAGCAGATCGCCTGGATGCTGTTCCTGAAGGTCTACGACGCCAAGGAACAGGACTGGGAGTTTGACGAGGAGGACTACACCTCCATCATCCCGGAGACGTGCCGCTGGTCAAACTGGGCCCACGATGAGACGGGCAAGGGTATGACCGGGGACAAGCTCCTGGGCTTTGTGAACAACACCCTGTTCCCCACGCTGAAGCGCCTTCCGGTGGATGCCACCACGCCCATCAAAAAGGCCATTGTCCAGACCACCTTCGCCGACGCCAACAACTACATGAAGGACGGCGTGCTGCTGCGGCAGGTGGTGAATATCATCGACGAGCTGGACCTGGGAGACTATGAGGAAAGCCACGCCTTCGGGGAGATCTATGAGTCCATCCTGAAGGAGCTCCAGAGCGCGGGATCCGCCGGTGAGTTCTACACGCCCCGGGCGGTGACGGACTTCATGGCGAAGATGATCAAACCGAAGATCGGCGAAAGCATGGCGGACTTTGCCTGCGGAACCGGCGGCTTTATGGTCTCCTGGCTCAAGCAGCTCAAGCCCCAGGTCAGGACCACGGAGGATCAGGCCGCCTTTGCGGGCTCGGTCTATGGTATCGAGAAGAAGCAGTTCCCCTACATGCTCTGCGTGACCAATATGCTGCTCCACGACCTGGACGTGCCCCAGGTGTATCACGACAATTCCCTCCTGAAGGACGTGCTGGACTACACGGAGGACGACCAGTTCGACGTGATCCTGATGAATCCCCCCTACGGCGGGAGCGAGAAGGCGGACGTGAAGAATCACTTCCCGGATGACCTGGCCTCTTCGGAGACGGCGGATCTTTTCATGTCCGTCATCATGTACCGGCTGAAGGAGGGCGGCCGGGCGGCGGTGGTGCTGCCTGACGGGTTTCTGTTCGGCACGGACAACGCCAAGATCAATATCAAGAAAAAGCTCCTGTCGGAGTTCAACCTGCACACGGTGATCCGGATGCCCGGCAGCGTGTTCTCTCCCTATACCTCCATCACCACGAACATCCTGTTCTTTGACCGCACCGGTCCCACGGAGGAGACCTGGTTCTACCGGCTGGATATGCCCGAGGGCTACAAGCACTTCTCCAAGACCAAGCCCATGAAGCCAGAGCACTTCGCCCCGGCTGAGGAGCTCTGGGAGGCCCGCCCGGACATGGAGGTGGACGGCTTCTTCAAGGCCAAAAAGTTCACCGCCCGACAGCTCACCGAGGACCTGGGCTACAATCTGGATCAGTGCGGCTATCCCCACGAGGAGGAGGAGATCCTGGCGCCCCTGGACCTGATCCAGCGGTATCAGGAGGAGCGAGCCAGCCTGAACGCGGAGATCGACCGGGTGCTGGCCGAGATCACACAGAAGCTGGGAGGGGCGGAGCTATGACGCCTCAGGAACTAAAAAACAGCATTTTGCAGCTGGCCATCCAGGGCAAGCTGGTGGAGCAGCGCCCCGAAGAAGGGACGGCGGAGGAACTGCTGACTAAACAAGGGAAAAAAACAACCGGATGCAACGATTTTTTAGACATTCCAGAAACATGGTGCTGGGCGTTTTTGCCAGACTTAGCCGACATTTTATACGGTTTCCCGTTTAACTCCGAGAGATTTAATGATGCTAAGGTTGGGGATCCAATTATACGGATTCGAGATATCATTAGTGGTCAGACCAAGACATATTCCGATGAAAAATGTGACGGACGCTACCGGATCAAGCGTGGGGATATGCTCGTTGGAATGGACGGCAATTTTCAAGTGGCTTTTTGGAATAGTGAAGATGCTTGGCTAAATCAACGGGTTTGTAAGATCGCCGCGGATTCTGCCTTGTTGGAACAGAAATACCTGTTTTTCTATCTCCCCATTATTCTTGCAGCGATTAATGGATCTGTTTCGTATTCAACAGTAAAGCACCTCTCTGCTAAAATATTGAATGCAATGCTAATTCCCCTACCCCCGCTGGCCGAGCAAAAGCGTATCGTCGCCAAGATCGAAGAACTGCTGCCGCTGATCGAGCGGTACGAGGCGGCCTGGACCCGGCTGGAGGACTTCAATAAACGCTTCCCCGGGGATATGCAGAAATCCATCCTCCAAATGGCCATCCAGGGCAAGCTGGTGGAACAGCGCCCCGAGGAAGGCACTGGGGAGGAGTTGTACCGGCAGATCCAGCGTGAAAAACAGGCACTCATCCAAGCCGGGCAGATAAAAAAGCAAAAGCCCCTGCCGGAGATCGCAGAGGATGAGATTCCGTTTGAGATTCCAGAGGGGTGGAAATGGGTTAGAATGGCTTCGGTCACCGATTTCCTTTCTGGTTTTGCTTTTAAAAGTGATGAGTTTAAACCAGAAGGAAAGTATCGGCTATTGCGCGGAATAAACCTTGGAGTGAATTATCTCCGTTGGAAAGAAACTGTATATGTAGACTCCTTATCAGATAAAACAAGAGAGTATAAACTTAAGAAAGGCGATGTCCTGTTCGGGTCGGGCGATTTTCGCCACTCTAGTGTCGGGCGATTTTCGCCAATTCCGGTCGGAAGAAAATCGCCAATGGTTCAGTGTTGGTAATTCTGTTCAGACTATAGACGGGGCGGTGAATGCCTCTGAGCCGGTTCTTCCGGCCTGGATCGCGTAGCTCTCGCAGCCTTTTCCACGATAGCTCTCTCCACGGAAATTAAAGACAACAGATGTGTCAAAGATCCGGTCCAGAGCACACAGCAGGGAGTCATCCTCATGGAAACACTCTACCCATCGGGACGGATTCTTGTTGCTGGTGAATACGATGTTGCTTGTGCCCTCCTTGGTATATCTCCGGTCAATCAGGTCGAAGAACATGCGCGTATCTTCTTTCCCAAATTCACAGCGCCCAATCTCATCAATAATAAGGCAGGAGGGGCGCACCAGGTTGGTCATGACCCTGGATTCGGTCCCTGCCTTTCTGGCGGCAACAAATTTATCTCTCAGCTCAGAAGCCTTAATGAAGTACGATTTCATTCCCTGCTGGCAGCATTCGTATCCGAAAGCCTGGGCCAAATGGGTCTTTCCAATCCCGGCCGGTCCAATAAAGATGATATTCTTATGAGCATAGACCGGGGCGAGGGTGGCCAGGTTTTTCAGCTTGTCAATGTCCTTGCTTTTCAAAACATCAAAGTCAAAGTTCTGAAACGTCTTTATATCCTTCAGGGGGAGACGGCTTGTCCGTAGAAGCATTTGGATTGTCGCCTCTTCCTTCTTCACCTTGAGATAAGCAAATACATCTGCCACCGCTTGTATGGATTCCATGGACATGCCATTTTCAGTCGCCAGCTTCGCAAGCTCAGAGCCGGTAAAGTCTACTCGCAGAGTGATGCAGCTCTCTTCAATTGCTTTATATACCGGATCAATCATCCCAGTTCACCCCCTTGTCAAAGTCAAACTTATCAAAGGCGGAAGTGGACACCGGCTTCTGAAGCAGCTTTATCGTGCTTGTCACCGGCATTGAAGGGTACTCTTCTGGCTGTGGAAGCTGAGAATACTGGTCAGCGCAATACTGATCCCGCAGGCTCCAGGTCACTCCGTGTGTAACCAGCAGTTGGCTGAGATCGTCAGAGTAGATATACAAAAGATCATCCTTGCGCATGACTCTGGCGACAGAGCGCTTATACCAGTAAGGGACTCCGAAACGGCGGCTTTCATAGTTGATAAACCCGTCAAACGAGATTCTTCTCGGAGGGCACAGATAAAACCGCAGTTCCATTTCTCTGGAGACAGCGCGAAGCTTCGGCGCACAGGCGTTCATGTGGACTGTGTGCGGCACACCAAAGGTCGCCTTGTGAAACGTATTGTTTTGGGTGTCACACCAGTCCAGGGCCTGACGATTGAGATCCGTGACGTTCCAGAATGTCCGGCCAACAATGAAATTGTCTTTCACAAACCGAACAAGGCGTTCTACTTTTCCCTTGGTGAAAGGGTGCCTGGGCTTGCAGAGCTTGGTCTTGAACCCCACCTTTTTCATGAACGCCTCATAGTCTACCTGCCATACCGGACGGCCATCCAGATCCCGGCGGATAATCACACTTTTCATGTTGTCAGTAAGAACATATTCCGGAATGCCCATATAGTTGAAAGCGTGGATCATTCCAATAAACAGGTTTTCCTGTCTTGCGTTGGGAAAGAACTCAATATAACGTTCTCCGCAATGGTGGCAAATCATAGCGAAGCACGCTGCGGTGTATTCATTTCCGTAGGGATCCTGTACCTTCACAAAGCCCCAGTCCATCTGGAACGACTCACCGGGCTTTGTAGTATACCTCCGGCCCCGGTTTCCCTGCGGTGCGACGAGCTGCCGTTTGGCCGGAACCAGATTGCGGTGAGCGGCGATGTATTCCTTTACCACCGTGAGGCTTCCGAGAAAGCCTCGATCCTGAAGACGCTCCAGAATGACGCTGGAGTTCGTCACTCCGGCAATAAGCAGTGTATCTATCGTACCGGTATAACCGGTGAGAACAGTCTTTTCTGCCTTGCGGCCCTTGTTTCCGTGAGGCTTGAATTCAAATCCATTCTCTTTCAGACGCCGGAGCCTTGCCCTGGACACTCCAGTGCGGCGTTCCAGCTCTGCAAGATTCACTTTCTCCAGGCTGAACGTTTCTCCTTGCGCTGCCCTCATGGCATCCAGCACCTCGGTGATGCGTTCCTCCTCGGAACTCGTATTGTATTCCTTCATGTGACCATCCTTTCTCTGAACCATTGGCAGATTCAGTATAGTTCACATAAAGGAAGATTGGCGGAAATCTTCCGACTAAATTTGGCGATTTTCTCCCGACTCAGAGTGGCGGAAATCGACCGACTCTAACA
>JAFUFT010000009.1 GCA_017469795.1 Oscillospiraceae bacterium | reverse complement strand
TCGTTCCAGGACTACCAGAATCAACTTGCGGTTTGGAACCGTAAGTATAATCAGTTTCCCATGCGTCCGCTTAATTGGCAATCTCCTAAACAGGTCTTATTTGCTTTTCCTTATGTGTAACACATCATTGACAAACCTACAAAACCGCAATTCCCGAGAAAAATGGAGGGAAGACCGGAAAAAGACGCAAAAATCCCCCGCTTTGGCCGTGTGGACCCAATTATAACCTGCACGATACGGCAGGTGGGTTGCCTCCCCGCTGCCAAAACTGCTTCCAACTTCTGCGGACAAGTCCGGCAGGAGGCCTGCAAACGACAGTGGGAGTCCGGCATCCCTAAGTTATAATGTGGGTTTAACAGGGTCCTTCACGCACCAAGCAGGGGACTTCTTATTCTTCGTCTTCTTCGTCGGAGAACATCCGATCTTCAAAGACCTGATAGATTGCCTCAAGCTCATCCTCACTGTCTACTGTGGAGAGCAGCTCTTCGCCGGTAGCCTCATCTTCGATGACTTTGAGTATGATGACCTCCAGATTGGGCTCATCATCAGGGTTCTGGGATTCGGTGCAGGCCAGATAATGGACATCATCCAGATCGGCCTCATCCAGGATCAGGAGTTCGAATTCCTCGCCGGTTTCCTCATCGCTGATGGAGATGATATCATCGCCGAAATCACTCATGGGCGTTTCCTCCAAATCAAAGTTCTCTCTGTTGCTATAGTAATCGGAACTGCGGGGAAAATCAAGTGCTATTTTTTGCGCTGCTGGATTTCGAGCTTAATTGGAAAGAAAAACTGAACCTTTCTTCAGTATTCCCGTGTCCCGCGGGAAGTATCAGAGAATTTTTTCTAAAATACTTGGAAAAAAGAACGGAAAATTCTTGCGGGATAGGAGCGTTTCATTGACAGACTGTGATATAATATATTTTATGATTGAGTTTCTGCGCCCTTGTGACGATCGAGACCTCGGAGGTGCTTTGTAATAATGGAAAATGAAAACATGCAGAGAAGCGGTTATGTCAAGCGGTTTTTCGGGCATTTCGGAAGAGTTGTCGGTACGCTGCTGCTGGTGTTTATGATCACCATGGTGATTTTTGCCTGTATCTTTACCGCCTATCTCCGGAATTATCTGATGCCGCAGGTTTCCTTCTCTTTGGACAGCTTCCGGCTGAACCAGACCTCCGTGATCTACTATGAAAACAAGGAGACCGGTCAGTTCGAGACTTTGCAGAACCTCTATGGCAATGAAAACCGGATCTGGGCTTCCTACAATGAGATTCCGGATTATCTGGTCTATGCCACGGTCGCCATTGAGGACAAGCGGTTCTTCGAGCACAACGGCGTAGACTGGCTTCGCACCATGCGGGCCGGCGCGAACCTGTTTATGGGCTCGAACAGCACGTACGGCGCGTCCACCATCACGCAGCAGCTGGTGAAGAACCTGACCAGCGACGATGAGATCACCGTCCGCCGGAAGCTTGTGGAAATCTTCCGCGCGCTGGAGATGGAGAAACAATATAATAAAGAAGAGATCCTGGAATGGTATCTGAATACCATTTATTTAGGGGAACAGGCTTACGGCGTCCGAACGGCTTCCTATACCTATTTTGCCAAAGATGTCTCTAAGCTCAGCCTTGCTCAGTGCGCGAGCCTGATCGCCATTACCAATAACCCGTCTCTCTATGATCCCTATATCTCGGATAACAGCCGGGAGCGGAATCAGACCCGTCAGCACTATATTCTCTATGAGATGCTCGACCAGGGGTATATCACCGAGGCGGAATACAACAGCGCCATTGCTGAGGAACTGGTATTTGACTATGCGTCCGGCGACGCAGACTATACGGATGACTCCTCTTATTATTCCTATTTTGTTGACACCGTGGTCCGCGACGTGGTCCGGGAACTGGTCAACGCAACCGGGTATGACGCGGACGTCGTCAATCAGATGATTCTGGGCGGCGGATATCAGATCTATTCCACCATCGACGTGGAGGCTCAGGCTGCCGCAGAGAACATCTATGAGAATCTGGAAAACATCCCCGCAACGGAAAGCGCTTATCAGCAGATGCAGTCCGCCATTGTCATTATCGACAACGAGACCGGCGATATCGCAGGCATGGTGGGCGGTGTAGGCGAAAAACCCGGCAGCCTGACCTGGAACTATGCCACCCAGAGCCTTCTGGCTCCTGCGTCTACCATTAAGCCGTTGGCGGTATACGGACCTGCCTTGAACCTTGGCCTGATCACGCCGGCTACGGTTTATGACGATACGCCGTTTACCTTCGGCTCCGCCCCTTGGCCAGATAATGAGGACGGGGTCTATCACGGACTGACCAATATTCTCAAGGCCATGAAAACCTCCAGCAATACCGTGGCAGTGAAGGTGCTTGACGATCTGACTCTTGATTATGCCTATGATTACGCCGTCCACGACATGGGGCTTGACACCCTGGTAGAAAACTATGAGCTTAACGGGGTAAATTATACCGATAAAAGCTATTGGTCTCTGGCCCTCGGCGGAATGGTACACGGCGTTACGGTTCGCGATCTGACAGCCGCTTACGCTTCCATCGCCAATCAGGGCGTCTACCGGGAGGCCCGGACCTTCACCAAGGTCCTTGACAGCGAGGGCAATCTGGTGCTGGACAATACGCAGGATTCCAGAACGGTTCTGAATGAGAAGGCCGCTTGGTATTTAACTTATATGTTGGAAGAAACCGTAAAGAGCGGTACCGGCGTGGAGGCCCAGATCGAGGGCGTCAGCGTTGCCGGAAAGACTGGCACCAGCAGCGGCGACCATGACCGGTGGTTTGCAGGCTACACCCCAAACTATACCGCGGCGGTGTGGTGTGGATACGATCAGCCGGAGGAGATCATCCTGCAGGATGAAAACATGGACAACCCGGCTGCGGTGCTTTGGAACCGGGTCATCTCCCAGATCAGCGTGAACAAGCCGGACAACGGCTTCCAGAAGCCCTCCAATGTGATTGAGGTGGCCCTGTGCGCGGACAGCGGCATGCTGCCCACGGGATGGTGCGAGCGGGATGTGCGCGGAAATCAGACCGAGTCGATCCTGCTGGCAGCGGAGGACGTTCCCACGGATTACTGCAGCCTTCATGTGGAGCGTTCGCTCTGCCTGACGGACGGAGCGCTTCATCTGGCCAACTCCGCCTGCGAAGAAGAAGGGGAGATCTATAAATACGGATTGCTGAATTATAACCGTCAGTTCCCCATTGCCGGCATTGTGGTCGCGGACCAGCAGTATTGTGTCGGAACGCTGACCCGGCAGGCAGGCTATAACGTAGCTCGTGCGGACACCATGGATCCCATTAACGAAGAGTGCCCCTATCATGAACCGGAGGTCACGCCCAGTCCATCGCCTTCTCCGTCTCCTTCACCGAGTCCTACGCCTACCCCGACTCCAACGCCCACGCCCACTCCAACTCCAGAACCCGAACCGGAGCCGAGCCCTGAGCCGGAACCTGAGCCGGAACCGTCCCCCGAGGTGACGGATGGGGAACCCTCTCCGGCGGCTTCACCGGAGAACTAACTTAAGGAGAAATGTATGTGGATCGCGGATGAATGGAAGGACTATGAAGTCCTTGACTGCTCGGACGGAGAAAAGCTGGAGCGATGGGGAAAATATGTTCTGGTGCGGCCGGATCCGCAGGTGATCTGGAACACACCCAGGGACTCTGAGCTTTGGAAACGATATGACGCCCGCTATGCCAGGTCCAGTACCGGAGGCGGTGCGTGGAACACAAAAAAGCTTCCGGATAAATGGAAGATTCAATACAAGGAACTGACCTTTCAGGTCAAACCGATGAATTTTAAACACACCGGCATTTTCCCGGAGCAGGCAGCTAACTGGGATTGGGCCATGGAGAAGATTCGCTCTGCCGGACGGCCGGTCAGCGTACTCAACCTGTTCGCCTATACCGGCGGCGCTACCCTGGCCTGTGCGGCGGCGGGCGCCTCGGTGTGCCACGTGGACGCGGCCAGAGGAATGGTATCCTGGGCGAGGGAAAACGCTCAGGTTTCCGGGCTTTCCGACCGTCCCATCCGCTGGATCGTAGATGACTGCGCCAAGTTTGTGGAGCGGGAGATCAAGCGGGGGCGCCGATATGACGCTATTATCATGGACCCGCCTTCCTATGGGAGAGGTCCGTCGGGAGAAGTGTGGAAGCTGGAGAAAAATCTCTATGATTTTGTCAGGCTCTGCACCGGAGTCCTGTCGGAGAATCCGCTGTTTGTCATCATCAACTCCTATACCACGGGACTTGCACCTTCCGTGGTGGGTTATCTTTCTGACAGCTTGTTTTCCAAGAAATACGGCGGTCATACAGACTGCGGCGAACTGGGACTTCCGGTGACAAGAACCGGCCTGTGTTTGCCCTGCGGAGCGACTGGCCGCTGGACCAGGGGGGACTAATATGGATCATGCCATCGAGGTGAAAGACGCTTCGTTTTCCTATGAACAGACTGAGGCAGAGCCGGTCAAGGTATTTGAGCATCTGGACCTCAGTATTGAGCAGGGGCATTTTGTGGTGATTCTGGGCCATAACGGCTGCGGGAAATCCACGCTTGCCAAGCATTTTAACGCCATTCTTCTGCCGTCCGGCGGTACACTGTATGTCTACGGAATGGACACAAAGAACGACAGGGATCTGATCCCCATCCGCAGATCGGTAGGTATGGTGTTTCAGAATCCCGATAATCAGATTGTTTCCAACGTAGTGGAAGAGGACGTGGCTTTTGCTCTGGAAAACCTGGGAATCCCGACGGAGGAGATCCGGGAGCGTGTGGATGCAGCTCTGAACGCAGTCGGCATGCTTGAGTTCCGCCGTCATGCGCCCCATCGTCTGTCCGGAGGGCAGAAACAACGGGTTGCCATTGCCGGCGTGCTTGCCATGCGGCCGCAATGCATTGTGCTGGACGAACCGACGGCGATGCTGGATCCGGTAGGACGGAAAGAGGTAATTGAGATCATCCGGGAACTGGGTGAGAAATTCGGCGTCACTGTGGTGCTGATCACCCATCACATGCGGGAAGCGGTGAACGCCGACCGGGTCATTGTCATGAACGGCGGCGAGATCATCGCGGATGACACCCCGAAGCGTGTGTTTTCCCAGGTGGAGCTGCTAAGAAGCGTCGGCCTGGCAGTTCCGGAGACCACGGAACTCCTTTACGCTCTGAATCAGGAAGGATGGGACCTTCCTCTGGACGCGTTAAGCGTGGAGGACTGTGCTCAGGCGATTTATTCCGCCGTTTGCCCTGCCTGAAAATATATTGATGATTGCTTACAATCACCGGCATCCCAGCGGAGGCTGCGCGGGAGAGCCGGAAACATACAGCCGGAGGATACGAATTTGAATCCGATCATCGAGACAAAAGAACTTACGCATATCTATTCCAGAGGCACGCCGTTTGAACGGGTGGCTCTGGATTCTGTGAATTTTTCCGTGAACCCGGGTGAGTTTATGGGCATTATCGGCCACACAGGGTCCGGAAAATCCACCCTGATCCAGCATTTGAACGGTCTGCTGAAGCCCACAGACGGACAGGTACTGTTTGACGGAACGGATATCTGGGGAGACAAGCATTTTACCCGGCAGGTCCGATTTAAAGTCGGACTTGTGTTTCAGTATCCTGAATACCAGCTTTTCGAGGAGACCGTGTTCAAGGATATCTCGCTCGGGCCAAAGAATATGAAACTGCCCGAGGAGGAGATCCGCAGGCGTGTATATGAGGCGGCGGCCTTTGTGGAGCTGCCCGACTCGGTGATGGAGCTTTCGCCCTTTGAACTCTCCGGCGGCCAGAAACGGCGGGTGGCTATCGCGGGCGTGATCGCCATGGAGCCTGACGTCCTGATCCTGGATGAGCCTACGGCCGGCCTGGACCCCAAGGGGCGTGAGCAGATCCTGAGCAATATTCGGGCCTATCAGGATGCCCGCCACGCCACGGTGATCATGGTCAGCCACTCTATGGAGGAAATCGCGGACAGCGTGGAGCGCCTGGTGGTCATCCATGACGCCCACATCGCCATGGATGGAACGCCCCGAGAGGTTTTTGCCCATGCTTCGGAACTGGAGTCCATGGGGCTTTCAGTACCGCAGGTGACAAATGTATTCCTGCGCCTCCGGAAGATGGGACTGGATGTGGACACCTCTGTTTATACCACAGAGCAGGCGAAGGCCGCTCTGCTGGCGCTGAAAGGGGGGCGTCCCGGATGCTGAAGGATATTACCATCGGTCAGTATTTCCCCGGGGATACTCCGATCCATCGGATGGATCCTAGAACGAAGATCCTCAATGTGATCTTTTATATTATTGCGCTGTTCTCCTGCGGCGGGATCGTTGGCTATGTTCTGGTGCTGGCCTATTTGATCGCCGCGGTGCGGATTTCCAGGATTAAACTAAAGACGATTCTCAAAGGTGTAAAACCTTTGATCATCATCATCATTTTTACGGCGCTTCTGAATATGTTCTACACCCCCGGAAATGAGCTGGTCCATTTCTGGCGGCTGACTATTACGGATGCGGGACTGAAAAACGCGGTTTTGATGGTGGCGCGGATCATTATGCTGATCACCGGCACGTTCCTGCTGACCTATACCACATCGCCTATCACGCTCACAGACGGACTGGAATTGCTGCTCAATCCGCTGAAAAAGCTCCATGCGCCGGTCCACGAGCTTGCCATGATGATGAGCATTGCCCTGCGGTTTATTCCCACGCTGATCGAGGAGACGGACAAAATCATGTCTGCGCAGAAAGCGCGCGGCGCTGATTTCGAGACGGGCAATCTCATACAGAAGGCCAAAGCTTTAATTCCGATCCTTGTCCCGCTGTTTGTCAGCGCGTTCCGCCGTGCCGATGAACTGGCAACCGCCATGGAGTGCAGATGTTATACCGGAGGGGAGGGGCGAACCCGTCTCAACCCGCTGCATTGGCAGCGTCTGGATACCATCGGACTCATCTGCGGGATCGTTCTTTTGACCGGCGTGATCGTACTGCGTCAGTTTGGCCTGTGAGGAGGAAGCAAACTTGCGGAATATTGCCCTGATCCTCACCTATGAGGGGACAGCCTATCATGGCTGGCAGGTACAGAAGAACGCAGTGAGCGTCTGCGAGACCATGCAGCGCGCGGCATCTATGGTTATGGGGCATCCGGTCAAGATCACCGGATGCGGCAGGACTGACGCCGGAGTTCATGCCAGAAATTATGTGGCAAATTTCCGGACGGAATCCCGGATCCCTACGGACCGGATCCCGTATGCGCTCAATACGCATCTGCCTCACGATATCGTTGTGCGGGAGGCTTTTGAGGTGCCGGATGCCTTTAATGCCATCGGCTCCTGTGTGAAAAAAGAATACACCTATCAGATCTATAATTCCAGGATCCGGGATCCGTTTTATGTAAACCGCGCCTGCTTTTATCCCAAGCATTTGGATGAAACGGTCATGCAGGATGCGGCGAATCGGTTTGTCGGAACCCATGATTTTGCTGCGGTTCGCAGCGTTGGAACAGATGTAAAGAGCACGGTCCGGACGGTATACTATTTTGATGTGGAACGGCGGGGGGAGCTGATCCTTCTGCGGGTCTGCGCCGACGGATTCCTGTATAATATGGCACGCGCCATGACCGGGACAGTGGTTTACGCGGCTGAGGGGAAATTTCCACCGGAATCCATCACGGAAATCCTGGAAAACGGAAACCGTACCGCAGCGGGCCCCACTATGCCCCCGGGCGGTCTCTATATGACAAAGCTTTGGTATCAATGTGAGGAGGTTTCGTTTCAGGTTGGCTGATCCTGTGATGACAGGAAGTCAAACAACATGGAAGCGGAAAGTGATCCGGTGCCTTTTGCTTGCTGCTGCGGCGCTGATCCTGACAGGAATCGGGACGTATCCCGATTTAACAGAAACGATCCGAAATAATATCCTGCGCTCCTTGGATCCTGTCCCGGAAGACCGGTGGATCACGTTTCATGGATCCGGGGAAAGATTCATAATGTGCGGCTCTGTCCTGTATACGGCGGAGCCGGGAAAAATTTGCGCATATTCCCGCGGCGGGAAGCTGCTCTTTGAGCAGCAGACAAATCTGCAGGATCCGGTTCTCAAAGCCTGCGGATCCACCGTCTTAGCCTATGATCCCGGAAAAACGACGCTGTACTGTCTGAATCATAAGGCCTGTAAAGCTGTGGAGGTTCTCTCTGGAATCCTCACTGCGTCTCCCGGACCTGACGGCTGTTTTGCCGTTACTACGGCAGGGTCCGGATACTACACCGCGGTCCTGGAGTATCCGGCGGATGGATCGGATCCGATTCGTTCCGGATTTGTGGACTGTGTTGTGGCGGATTTGATTTACTTGGATGACGGCAGACTGCTGATGAGCTGTGTCTCGCCGGATGGGGCCTGGAGTCTGCGCTTATCCGGAGCTGTGATCCCTCTGGATCCGGCGTTGGTATTGGATATGGCGCCCCAACAGAATGGATTTGCCGTCTGGACCGACGAGGGCGTCCTGTTCTTTGATGAAAACGGACAGATCACCGATTCTATGCCCGGAGAAGGGATCGACTGGGCCTGCGGCGACAGGACGGCGCTTCTGCTGTACGATAATTGCGGATTTCGCCTCCGGATCAAGGGAGACAACAGCAGCTATTCGGACACGGATCGGTTGCCGCACAGGCCCCTGAAGTTAACAGTTTGTGAAGAATATGTGTGTCTGCTTGACAGACAATGCCTGCTTATCTATGATGAAAAAGGCGCCCTCCGCGGAAATTATCCCTTCGGAGCTGGCGCGTCTAAGATATTGACCTGGGCGAACAGCTTGCTCCTGATTGGACCGGAGCGGCTGCTTTGCCATTGGATTTTGTAGACAATGCCGAAACCGGCTTAAAGGAGATACATTATGCGTCCAACCCTTTGCAACAGATGCAAAAAGAATTACGCGGTGATTTTTATCACCAAGATTGAAAACGGTGAAACGAAAAACGAGGGCCTTTGCCTGAAATGCGCCAGGGAACTTGGCATCAAGCCTGTTGATGATATGATGCAGAAAATGGGCATCACCGACGAGGATCTGGATAACATCACCAGTGAAATGATGAACGCGGTCAATGGCGGAGAAGAACTGGTGGAAGCGCCGGACCCGGATGAGGACGATGAAGAGGGCCGCACGGCTACCTTCCCGTTTCTCAACAAGCTCTTCGGCAGCAGCGATCGCACGCCGATGCCTGAGCAGCCGAAGGAGCCCGGAAAAGAGCGTCCCCGTACAGGCGGAAAGAAGGATAAGCGCAAGTTCCTGGAAACCTATTGCCTGAATCTGACGCGGAAAGCGAAGGAGGGCAAGATCGACCGGATCATCGGCCGGGAGGAGGAGACGGAGCGCGTTGTTCAGATTCTCAACCGCCGGCAGAAGAACAACCCCTGTCTGATCGGCGAACCCGGCGTGGGAAAGACCGCCATCGCAGAGGGGCTTGCTCAGCGGATCGTGGACGGAGACGTCCCGTATAAGCTCCTGGACAAAGAGATTTACATGCTGGATATGACCTCCATGGTGGCCGGGACTCAGTTCCGGGGCCAGTTTGAGAGCCGTATGAAGGGCCTCATTGACGAGATCAAAAAGACTGGCAATATCATCCTGGTCATTGATGAGATCCACACTATCGTGGGAGCGGGGGACGCGGAAGGATCCATGAACGCCGCGAACATCCTCAAGCCGGCTCTGTCCCGGGGCGAGATTCAGGTCCTCGGCGCAACCACGTTTAACGAATACCGCAAGCACATCGAAAAGGATTCTGCGCTTGAGCGCCGGTTCCAGCCTGTGACCGTCAACGAACCCACCATCGAGGAATCTGTTGCGATTCTGCGGGGGATCTCCCATTATTACGAGGAATACCACGGAGTGACGATTTCTCCTGAGATCGCCCGGCAGGCAGTCGTGCTTTCCGAACGCTATATTTCCGATCGTTTTCTGCCGGACAAGGCCATCGACCTGATCGATGAAGCCTGTTCGGATGTGAATCTGAAGGACCCCGATATCAAGCGCCTCTCTGAACTGAAGAAAGAGTGGGCGGATATCAATGTGGAGATCGAAATGCTCACCACAGACGGGGAAGAGCATGATGAGAAAGACTATGAGCGCCTGGCGCTGCTCCGTAGCAAGGAGCTGCAGCTGGACGGCCAGATCCATGAGCTCCAATGCAAGCCCCGCCCTGCGCTGACCATGGAGAATCTTGCCCGGGTGATCGAACTGTGGACAAAGATTCCCGCCAGCAAGGTCCAGGCACAGGAGTATCAGCAGCTGAAGACCCTCGAAGACAAGCTCAGACAGCGGATCGTGGGCCAGGACGAGGCGATTTCCGCCGTGGCCCGGGCGATCCGCAGAAGCCGTGTGGGCATTTCCGCCAGACAGCGCCCCGTGAGTTTTATATTTGTAGGCTCCACAGGCGTGGGCAAGACGGAGCTGGTCAAATGCCTGGCCAGCGAACTCTTTGACAGCGTGGATTCCCTGATCCGCCTCGACATGTCAGAGTATATGGAGAAGCATTCGGTTTCCAAGCTGATCGGTTCGCCCCCGGGATATGTGGGCTATGACGAGGCGGGACAGCTGACGGAGAAGGTCCGCAGGAAACCCTATTCGGTGATCCTGTTCGACGAACTGGAAAAGGCGCACGCAGACGTACTGAATATTCTCCTGCAGGTGTTGGATGACGGAAGAATCACCGATGCCCAAGGGCGCGTGGTGAACTTTGAGCATACGGTCATAATCATGACCTCCAATGCAGGGAGCGAGAAACGGTCTACGTCTCTCGGCTTTGACCGCAGTCCTTCCCAGCAGGCGAAGGATAAGGCGATGAAGGCGCTTCAGGAGTTCCTCCGCCCGGAATTCATCAACAGAGTCGATGAGATCATCGCGTTCAACAAGCTCTCGGAGGAGAACTTCCGCGGCATCGCCGGGATCATGCTGGGAGAACTGCGGGACGCACTGAGCGAACGCGGACTCCGCCTGACCTGGGACGACAGCGTAATCGATTATCTGGTGAAAAAGTCCTTCTCCGAGGTCTACGGCGCCCGGAATCTCAGACGCACCATCCAGAAGGATCTGGAAGACGTGATCGCGGAGAAGATCATCGACAGCTTTGAAGCGCCAATCACAGAAATCAGTATACACAGCCAGGACGACCAGGTCCTGATCGAAAGCAAATAAAAGGAAGGAACGTGGCCGCCATGGATCTGGATCTGAAGCAAGTATACAAACTGCCCGAAATGAAATCGCTGCTGCTCAACAGCGCCATTGGACTCGAAAAGGAAAACATTCGGATCCATGCGGACGGCAACTTTGTCCAAACGCCGCATCCCTTCGGGGATAAGGCGCGGCATCCGTTTATTACAACGGACTTTTCCGAGGCGCAGGTGGAGATTGGCACAGAGGTGTGCAGCAATCCCGACCAGGTCTATGACCAGTTGGAAAACCTCCACGACATCGTCTCTACGACCGTTGCGGTGGAAAACGCCGAGAAGGAGTATCTTTGGCCGATTTCCAACCCGCCGCTGATCACGGATGAGGCGGAGATCCCTGTGGCGAAGTTTGTGGGTGAGAGCCACGAGAAAGAGGTTTACCGCAACTATCTCTCTGAGAAGTACGGTAAAAAAATCATGCTGTACTGCGGCATCCACTATAATTTCTCCTTCGACGACCGCCTGATCCGGCGGCTCCATCAGCTTTCCGGGCGGCAGGACGACCCTCAGTTTATTCGGAGCGAGGTCTATATGGCTCTGGCAAAGAACTGCTATCTTTACAGCTGGTTCCCGGTGCTGATGACTGCAGCGAGTCCGATTTTTCACGAATCCTTTATGGATTGCGGTGAACCGGTTGGCGGCGGACGTTTCCTGGGGTATTCCTCCATGCGTAACAGCAAATACGGCTATTGGAACAAGGAACAGATCATTCTGGATTACCACAGCCTGGATACCTATATCAACAGTATTGTTGAGACGGTCCGGCGCGGCGAGCTGTATTCCTCCAGCGAGTTTTATTCGCCTGTGCGCCTGAAGCCCAGAGGCAAATACCTGATGAAGAACCTCCGGCTGGAGGGCGTGAACCACATTGAGCTTCGTATGTTTGACCTCAATCCGCTGTTTAAAAACGGCATGAGCAAGGACGACATGGAGCTGATGGAATACTTCCTCCTGTATCTGGCGGCGCTGCCGGACTTTGACTATACGCCGGAGCTTCAGAAGACTTCCTTTGAAAACCATATTGCCAGTGCTGCTTATGATCCGACCTCCGTTAATATCGTTCTTCCCGAACGGACGGAAACGCTGCAGCAGGCGGGACTTCGTCTCCTTGACGAAATGGCCGCGTTCTACAGAGATATCGACGTTCCGGAAGCGGTGGAGTCGATCCGCAAAGCTCGGACGCGCGTGGAGGATCCGGAGAAGCTTTACAGCCATCTTGTTTACCGGGCCATTGAGGAAAAGGGCTATGTGGCGTTCGGCGTGGAGGCGGCGCAGCAGGCGCTGAACCAGTCCAACGAGCAGTATTATCTGCTCAAGGGCTTTGAGGATATGGAGTTGTCCACTCAGGCGCTGATCAAGGCATGCCTGAAGCTGGGTGTCAAGTACGAGGTCATGGATCGGGTCGATAATTTCGTGAAGCTCACCCGGGAGGACCGTGTGGAATATGTGAAACAGGCCACCAAGACCAGTCGGGACAACTGCGTCAGCATTCTGCTCATGCGAAATAAATACCTGACCAAGCGTATGCTGACGGAGCACGGAATTGCCAGCCCGCGGGGGGATGTCTACAGCAATAAGGAGACTGCGTTGCAGGAGTTCCGGGTCCACAACCATGTGGGATGCGTGGTAAAGCCGAATTTCACCAATTACGGGAAAGGCATCACGGTGTTCACGTCCCGTCCCTCCGAGGAAAACTTTGAAAAAGCGCTTGATATCGCTTTCTCCCACAGTTCCGAGATCATCGTCGAGGAATATATTCCCGGAGACGATTACCGATTCCTCGTGATCGGCAACGTCGTGCAGGCGGTGAGCAAACGGATCCCCGCATTTGTGGTGGGCGACGGCGTTCGTCCGATTCGGGATCTGGTCATCGAGAAGTCACGGGATCCGCTTCGGGGCGCGGGTCACGCGCGGCCCCTTGCCTTTATCGGCATGGGTGCGGAGGAGACGCTCCACCTGCAGATCCACGGCATGAGCTTTATGACCGTACCGGCCAAAGGGGAAATTGTGACCCTGCGGCAGAATTCCAATGTCTCCACCGGCGGCGACGCCATCGACTGCACGGATATCGTTCATCCCACATACCGGGAGATCGCTCTGAAGGCGGCTGCGGCGGTTGGCGCGGTGTTCTGCGGCGTTGATATCATCACAGAGGATATCACCCGCAGCGCAGAGGAGAGCATCTATGCGGTGACGGAGCTGAACTTCAATCCGTCCATCAAGATCCACTGTTATCCCTCCGCCGGTCAGTCCAGACCCATCGGAGAAGCTGTCGTCCGGTTCTTGTTTGACATGGATGCGGAGGTGGATAAATGACCCTCGACGAAGCGATTATTGCGCGGCGCAGCATCCGGTCCTATGACATGGAAGAACTGGAGCCGGAACTGATCGACGGTCTTGTGGATTTCCTTTCGGATCTTACCGTGCCGGACGATTCCATCGACTGGAACTTCGATATTCTTCCTCTGAACGATATGTGTCGAGTGGTTAACGGCGTTCCAAGGCTCCAGGCGCCGCACTATCTGGTGATCCGATCGGAAAAGATCAAAAACTGCCTGCAGAACGCCGGATATATCGGAGAGATGGCTGTGCTGTGGCTGACTGCCCATGGGATCGCTACCTGCTGGCAGGGATCTCTGGAAGCGGAAAATGACTTTCCGGACGTGCTGCCTTATATCACCTGCGTGGCGTTCGGCCGCAGTGATGAACCATTTAGAACAAGCCCCTCTGAGATCAAAAAGAAGAAAAAGCTGAGCGCTGTGGCCTATGGTGACATGGCTTCTCCCCGACAGGAGATCATGGAACTGACCTGGATGGCGCCAAGCTGTATGAATATGGAACCGGTCCGCTATCTTGTGGATACCCATCGGATCCACATCTATCGAAAAAACAACCGCATCTTAAAGTTTAACCAGTTTAACTACTTCCAGTGCCTTGACGTGGGAGCTGCAATGGCTCATATGGAAGTTGCGGCGAAAAAATACGGCTACCGGATCATTTTTGAACGGCTCAGTCCGGAACCGGATTTTCGCAAGGAGATCTATCAGGCTTCCGCGCATCTGATAAAGGAGGAAACCTCTTGAGAAAACCCGTTTTGGTGTCCTGCGATTCCGCCTGCGATATCAGTCCCGAACTGCGGGAGCAATATGGCGTCGAGGTCACTCCCATGTACATCCATGAAGGTGACAAGACCTTCCGGGATGGCGTGGATATCACGCCGGAAGACATCTACCGGATCTATGAGGAGACTGGTCTGCTCCCTCAAACCTCGGCGATCTCCCCGGATGAGTATTATCAGTTCTTCAAACGCTTTACCGATCAGGGGTTTGCAGTGATTCACATCGCGCTTTCCAGCGGTATTTCCTCGACCTGTCAGAATGCGGGCCTTGCCGCCTCAGAGCTGGAGGACGTCTATGTTCTGAATTCCCTTGCCTTGAGCTGCAGCGGCGGGCTTCTGGCCGCGCAGGCCTGCAGAATGCGGGATGAGGGGATGGACGCCTCCAAAATCGCGGAAGAGATCGAACGGCGGATTCCCCGCACGAGCACCTCTTTCATCGTTGGAACGCTGGCGTATCTGGCCAAGGGAGGCCGGTGCAGCTCTGTGACAGCACTTGGGGCGAATCTGCTGGGGATCAAGCCGTCCGTGGAGATGAGCGGCGGAACGCTTTCCGTTGCGAAGAAATACCGCGGAAAAACGGGTGATTGCTTTGTGAAGTTCCTGCGGGACAAGCTTGCGCTCGCTGCGGAGGAATCCGACGGCGGCAGCTGCTGTGTGTATCACGCCGGCATTCCGGCGGATCTGTTTGAGCAGCTGGTGGAGATCACAAAGGAATCCGGTATTTTTCAGGAAGTGATCACCGCCCGGGCGGGCAGCATCATATCTTCTCACTGCGGACCGGAGACGATAGGTTTCACATATCAGAAAAAAGCGTAAGGGGGCAGTCCTGTGGCTTCGCTGCTTTTGTACCATTTTTCCCAGGGGGAAATACTGCAGCTTCAGACGATGGTGGGATTTTTGCCGGATGTGAAGGTCATTCCGGTGGATCGCACCGGATTTGGAATGAAAATTGGCGATGTACTGGACGGGGCTGAACCGCCGGCTGTGTTTTTCGGCAGAGAGATGGATCGAAAGATGCTGGTGATCGCGGATGCAAAAGGAGAGCTGTTCCACATGCTGTTATCCGCCGCCGGTCAGGTTACAAAAGGGCAGAATGTCCTGCGCGCTATGGTTACGGAGACCAATCGGACATGGTCCGGCCTGGAGCTGTATGATCATCTGATCGAAGAAGAAACGGAACTGAGCGCGCTGCAGCGCTCCTGAAAAAAGGAACCGGCGTCCCATTGGGACGCCGGTTTTGTGTATTATAATTCGCCAGCCATTTCTCGGAGAATCCGGATTTCCTCAGCATATCCGGGCAGTTCGTTTGGCGTTTCGAGCACCTTGGGCAGGCCCTTTAAGGCGGGATGCCGGACGATATTACGGAAACAGTCCAGCCCCAGATATCCTTGTCCCAGCTTCTGGTGCCGGTCTTTATGGGCGCCAACTGGATTCATGCTGTCGTTGAGATGCAGAGCTTTGAGCCGGTCCAGTCCGATTACCTTGTCAAATTCGGTCAGAACACCGTCCAGATCTCCTGCGATATCGTATCCGCCGTCGGAGACGTGACAGGTGTCAAGACATACGCCCATTTTCTCCTGAAGGATTACTCGGTCAAGGATCTCTCGAAGCTCTTCAAACCGGCCGCCGACTTCGCTGCCCTTTCCAGCCATGGTTTCCAGGAGAACAATTATGTTCTGCTCCGGCTTCAGAAGGTTGTTGAGCGTATCGGCGATTTTCTCAATGCCTGCTTCGACGCCCTGGCCCACATGACTTCCCGGGTGGAAATTGTACAGACATCCGCCAACGATCTCCACCCGTCGCAGGTCGTCCTCCATAGTCATCCGGGCAAACTCCAGCGTCTCCGGTTTTGCGGCGCATGGATTGATGGTGTATGGGGCGTGGGCGATAAAGGGGCCGAAATGATGCGAAGCGCGAAGCGTCTGAAAGGCGGCAATATCCTCTGGATCGAGATCTTTTGCCTTTCCACCCCGTGGGTTCCTGGTGAAGAACTGCGCGGTGGTGCCGCCAACTTCCAACGCCTGGTTTCCCATGGCATGGAATCCCTTGGAAATCGTCAGATGACATCCAATGTACTGCATTATGACTCCTGACTTGCGGCCTGCTTTTCGGCTTCTTCTTTTTCCAGAACCGTGTAAGCGACTTTTCCGACCAGCGTCTTCGGCAGAGCATCCCGGAACTCGATTTCGCTGGGCATGGCGTATTTTGCCACGTGCTTTTTCAGATGCTCCCTGAGATCATTTTTCAATTCTTCAGAGGGCTCATAGCCGGGACGAAGCACCACAAAGGCCTTGACCCGCTGCATTTTATAATCGTCCTTGATGCCGATGACGGTGGACATCAGAACGGCTTCATGGGCATCGATCACGTTTTCCACCTGAGAGGGGTAGACGTTATAGCCGGAGGTGATGATCATGCGTTTGAGCCGCTGCTTGAAGTACACAAATCCCTCGTCGTCCATGGAACCCAGGTCGCCGGTGTGCAGCCATACCATGCCGTCCTCGTGGAGCTGCAGCGTCTGAGCCGTCTCCTTTGGGTTGTTCATGTAGCCCTGCATGACGGACGGGCCGGAGACGCAGATCTCGCCTACCTGGCCGTAAGGCACTTCGTCGTGGGTGGAAGGAATGACGATCTTGTAGTAAGTATCAGGGAAGGGTATGCCGATAGAGCCTTCTTTGTAGAAGTTCTTCGGAGTCAGGCAGCTTGCTGTGACGCATTCCGTGGTTCCATAGCCCTCACGGACCTGCTCGGAGGAGCCGTGGGATTTGAGAAATGCGTCCACCTTATGTTTCAGTTCAATGGAAAGCGAGTCGCCGCCGGAGAAAACGCCTTCCAACTGGCTCAGATCCAGATCATCTGCTTTCTTCAAACGGAGAAGCGCCTCATAGAGCGTCGGAACGCCTGCGATATAGTTGGGACGGTGCTTCTTCAGCAGATCTGCATAGGAATCCACAGTGAACTGGGGCACCAGGATGCAGGTGCAGCTGTGGATCAGCATGGTATGGATGCAGACGCCCAGTCCGAAACCATGGAAAATAGGCATAATGGACAGCATTTTGTGGCCGGGAATGATGCAGTCTCCGGCTGCGCCGGTCTGCATGCCCAGCGCGTTAAAGTTCAGATTGCTCAGGAGAATTCCCTTCGTGGTTCCGGTGGTGCCGCCGCTGTAAAGGATCGCGGCGGTATCCCGGGCGCTGACCGGGTGCTTCACCGTCCCGGTATAGCTGTCTCCGGCTTTCAGAAAGTCCTTCCACAGCAGAACCAAATCGTCATCGGCGGGGATTTTTGCAATCTTACGGCCCTGCGTGGCCCAGTATCCGAGTTTAATGGGACCAGACAGTGCATCACCGATCCCGGTGACGATCAGCTTCTTGATGTGGATCTTGTCCCGGATGGCGTTGAATTTTCCGTAGAACTGGTTCAGCGTCAGTGCGGCGACGGACTGGCTCTCGTTGAGGTAGAAGGCAATCTCTTCCTGTCCGGACAAGGGATGGACCATGTTTGCGATGCCGCCCATATAGTTGATGGCATAAAACGTCACAACCGCCTGGGGGGTGTTGGGCATACAGATGGTCACCCGGTCGCCGGGTTCGACGCCCATTGCCCGGAGCGCAGCCGCGCAGCGCTTGATCTGATGGATCAGCTGCTGATAAGTGGTTTTGACGCCGAAAAAGTCAAACGCCACGATGTCCGGACGCTCCTGCGCGTGCTGCTCCACCAGGTCGGCCATGGAACAGTCTGGATATTCAAGGTGCATCGGCACTCCGTCCATGTGGGCGGACCAGGGGGTTTTTACTTCAGAGCTCATAGGGAATCTCCTCTCCAATTGGAATTTCTAACAGTTCGGGATGGGACAGAAGGTGGTCCAGAAGCTTCAGACATTTTGCAAAATAGAACCCATCCGCGATGCGCTCGTCGGCAGTAAATCCAAGATTCATGACGTCCCTGAATTCTATGGTGCCGTCCTCCAGAAGCCTGGGCTCTTTATGAATCATGCCCACAGTAATCATAATGCTGTTGGTTCCGTAGTTGTTCAGATGGTGGTAGCAGCTGTCGCACTGGATCGACCCCAGATTGCTCAGCAGAACGGAGGTGTGATTCGTATCTCCTTCTGTCAGCGCCGCGGGAAGAAGGCCTGCCCGGGACCAATGCTGCAAGATGGCAAAAACGATTCGAAGAAGAAATCCGGGAAGACGGCCAAAGGCATTGATCAGATCATCAAAGCTGTTTCCGTCTGCGGTTTCCTTCCGAAGCTCCTGTACGTCGCCGACGATTTTATGCGTGATACTGGAAAGACAGGTGTCGTCCTTCACGTCGACAACCATAAGGGATTCTTCGGCGTGATCCTGAAATTTACGTTTTGCCACAAAGCTCAGCGTGATATCATCCCGCTGATAGAGCTTCCGTCCGCAGATAAAGCGGTTTAAATAGGGCCGCATCCGAACAAGACGGCCAACCCCTGCAATGACACAGTGAAATACTGTGGTCTTCATGTCCGGGTTCGCTGCGTTTTTCTCAGCCAGGTACTTCTGAAGCTCCGTCACATCCACGGTGTAGAGCTGATAAACCTCAGCTTCGGTTCGTTTCGGCATCAGATGCATCATGATGGTATGTAAACCGTCAACGTCCCGAACGCGGCGTCCGTCCCGGCGATCGCCAAACCTTTTTCTTTCCATATTGTTCCTCACTTTTCGTTTTTCCTCAAAACAAAACGATTATATCATAATTTGTTCTGCAGGTACAGTGCGGATTTTCTTTTTCGACAGAACCGGCTGAAAAGAATGACAACGCAATCCTCGCGTGATATACTGTAACAGAATACTAACCTGGGAAGGAACAGAATTATGCTACTGTCAGCGGAACATATCAGCAAAAACTATGGGATAAAGACGCTTTTGGAAGATGTGAGCCTGTATCTGGAATCGGGAGATAAAATCGGCGTGATCGGGATCAATGGGACGGGGAAAAGCACCCTTCTTCGAATCTGTGCCGGAGCGGAGGATCCGGATGAGGGCAAAGTCAGCTTCGATCCAAATGTTCAGGTCAGTTTTCTCCGGCAAAACCCGGAGATGGACAGTGATGCGACAGTACTTGAGCAGGTGTTTCTCGGGTTTCCCGCAGAATTCCGGGAATTGAAGGAGTATGAGGCGAAGACCATGCTGACGCGGCTTGGCCTGTCGGATCCTGGGCTGAAGATCGGAGCGCTTTCCGGGGGACAGCGCAAGCGGGTAGCTCTGGCCACCGCGCTGATCCATCCTGCGGATGTTCTGATCCTGGATGAACCAACGAATCACCTGGATGCGTTTATGGTGGAGTGGCTGGAGCAGTGGCTGGAGAAGTTCCGCGGCGGATTGCTCATGGTCACACATGACCGTTATTTCCTGGAGCGGGTCTGCAATCGGATCCTGGAGGTGGACCGGGGGAAGCTGTACACCTATGAGGCCAACTATTCCAGATACCTTGAGCTCCGTCAGCAGCGCTACGATTACGCTCTGGCTGCAGAGCGGAAACGGCAGACGCTTCTCCGCCGGGAATACCAGTGGATCATCCGCGGTCCACAGGCCAGAGGAACCAAAGCCAAGGACCGGATCCGACGTTATGAGGAGCTCAAAGCGATGGAATCGCCTGAAATCCAGCTGCAGACTCAGATGGCGGCGGGTAGCGCCCGGCTGGGGAAAAAGACCGTGGAGCTGCAGTCGGTTTCCAAGTCCTTCGAAGGCCGGACGGTCCTGCGTCCCTTTTCTTATCAGTTCCTTCGGGATGACCGGATCGGCATCGTTGGACGAAACGGTGCGGGGAAGTCTACGTTTCTCAATCTGATCGCCGGGGTTTTCCCGCCGGATCAGGGTGACGTGCTGGTCGGCGAAACCGTCAGGATCGGTTATTTTTCCCAGGAGGGACGGGAGCTTGATCCGGATCAGCGTCCTTATGACTATATCCATGAAATCGCCCCATCGATCCGCACGCGAGAGGGGAACTTCACAGCAAGTCAGATGCTGGAACGGTTTCTGTTTGACGGAAATCTGCAGTACAGCCGGATCGGCGCCCTGAGCGGAGGAGAACGAAGACGGCTCTATCTGCTTGGCGTCCTGATGAGCTCGCCCAACGTTCTGCTCCTCGATGAACCCACCAATGATCTGGATATTGAGACCCTGACGATCCTGGAGGATTACCTGACTGCTTTTGACGGGATCGTGATTGCTGTCAGCCACGACCGGTATTTCCTGGACAAAGTTGTGAATCAGATCTTTGCGGTGGAGGATGACGGTACCGTGATCCGATATACCGGAGGCTATGGAGATTATCTGGAAAAGCGTCCGTCGTATGAAAATGAAAACCGGGAAAAACGCGAAAAGAAAGAACCGGCTGCTCCAAAGCAGCGGCAGCTGCGGTTTTCCTACAAGGAGCAGTTGGAGTACGAGCGAATAGAAGGGGAGATCCGTGCGCTGGAGGATCAGCTCCATGCTCTGGCGGAGGAAACAGAGCGGTCCGCAACCGATTATGAGGCGCTGGAGATCCTGGAAGTCCAACAGAGGGAGCTGGAACAAAAGTTGGAGGAAAAAATGGAACGATGGATGTATCTGAGTGAACTGGAGGAGCAAATCCAGACTCAGAAGGAATAAATATTCATTACTTGGCGCCCTCTGCCGATGTTTATGCATTATTACCATATCAGGTAATTTTTTTCTTCGGTTTTTGTTGAAGAATCCTTGCAGAATGACGCAGGATGGAATATAATAAGGCATTATAAAACAAACAAGGTACTAACAATCACGGAGGCAGGGAAGCATGAAGTTTTCCAAAATGATCTATCAGCGTCCGGAACTCGAAGCGCTGACTGCGGAAATGACCGCTTTGACCGCGCGGCTCAAAGATGCAGACCGGTATGAGACGGCCAGAGAAGTTTTTCTGGAAAAGGAAAAACTGGATAAGAGCGTCCAGACGCAGGCGACCCTTGCGGAAGTCCGTCACACCATCGACACAAGAGATGCTTTCTATGATGGGGAGGTTAAGTTCTGGAACAACGCCATGCCTGAGCTGCAGGAATACGCCCAGACGTGGACGAAGGCGATGCTTGATTCTCCGTTCCGGAAGGATTTTGCTGCGGAGTATGGGGATCTGATGTTCGTCAACGCAGAAATCCAGCTCAAGACGTTCTCGCCGGAAATCATTCCCGAACTGCAGCAGGAAAACGATCTGACCCAGGAATATGAAAAGCTTCTGGCATCGGCGCAGATTCCATTTGAGAACGGCGTCTATACACTGTCTCAGCTCAGTCCTTTTAAGAATGATCCGGATGATGCCCGCCGGCTTGCGGCGTGGCAGGCTGAGGGCGGCTGGTACAAGGCCAATCAGCCGAAGCTGGATGAGATCTACGATAAGCTTGTCAAGCTTCGGGACACGATGGGCCGCAAGCTTGGGTATGACGGTTATACGGAGCTCGGCTACTACCGAATGGGCCGGAACTGCTATACAAAAGAAGATGTGGAGAAATTCCGCGCTGCTGTTGTGGAGTATCTGGTTCCTGTTGCGGATTCCGTCTACAGAGAGCAGGCGGAGCGTCTGGGAAAGAGCTATCCCCTGAGCTTTGCGGACGCTGCGCTGGAGTTCCGCTCCGGCAATCCGAAACCCGCCGGCAGCGCCGATGATATTCTTGCTGCCGGGAAAAAGTTCTATGACGAGCTTTCGCCGGAGACATCCGAGTTTTTCCGTATGATGCTGGACGACCAGCTGATGGATGTGCTTTCCACAGAGGGGAAGGCCGGAGGCGGCTACTGCACCAGTATCCCGGATTATGACGTTCCCTTTATCTTTGCAAATTTCAACGGCACCCAACATGACGTGGAGGTCGTTACCCATGAAGCCGGACACGCCTTCGCGGCATGGATGAACCGGGATCGGATCCCCCTGGAGACGGTTTGGCCCAGCATGGAAGGATGCGAGGTCCACTCCATGTCCATGGAGTTCATGGCATGGCCCTGGGCGGAGGACTTTTTTGGCGGAGATGCCAGGAAGTTCCGCTACAGTCATCTTGCCGGCGCACTGACGTTTATCCCCTACGGAACAATGGTGGATCACTTCCAGCACGTGGTCTACGAAAAGCCGGAAATGACTCCAACGGAGCGTCATGCGGTGTGGAAAGAGCTGCTTGGCGTTTATATGCCCTGGATGAAGCTGGATGGGGAGATCCCGTTCTATGCCGAAGGGGAGGGCTGGCAGCGGCAGTCCCATATCTACTCCAGCCCCTTCTACTATATTGACTACTGCCTGGCCCAGACCGTTGCCCTGCAGTTCTGGGCAATGCTTCAAAGCGACCGGAGTGCCGCCTGGGAACGCTACATGGCCTATACAAAACAGGGCGGAAGCCGGGTGTTTACTGAGTTGCTGCAACATGCCGGTCTGGAAAGCCCCTTTGATCCCCAGTGCCTCCGGGGCGTATGCCGGAAGGCGAAGACGTGGCTCAGCGAATATGACCTGAGCGGCATCCGCTGAGATGTTTGGAAGAAGGCGCCGCTCGGAACTCGAGCATGTGACGCGGAACGCAGCGGGAGAGTTTATCTATACCGGCGATTGGTTTGTATATTCCGGAACAGTCCCGCGCAAACGGCTGATCTGTGAATTGTGGGGCTTATGCGGAGTCGCCGCAGTGCTGCTTTTGGTTGCGGGATTTCTACCTGCGCCGGGGTTGATTGGCTGCTGGTATGTGCAGATTCCCTACGTGCTGTCTCTCGGCGCACTGCTTACGGTCCTTTGGGCGCTTGGAAGATTGACCCTGGCTGGTGAACCAATCCGGGAATCGGTTCTTTACGGCGCGGCACAGAGCCTCCCGAGACGGCTCGTTTTAGCTTCCGTTTTGTCCGGCTTGACCGCCGTTTGTGAGACGCTGTTCCTGCTGAGCAACCGGGAACAGAACTCGTTGCCGCTGGGAATCGCGTTTTTAGCTTTGTCAGCGGTCGGTTGCGTTGCGCTTGTTCTTGCCCGTCTAAGGATCTCCCGGATGAGCTGGGAAGAAAAGCAAAAATAAGAAGGCGTACGCCTTCTCCATGTCTGTAAACAGACATGATTTAACATTGTGTAACATTGGAAGAAGGAAATGATTCCGTGTTCAATATTTTAAAGGAGGAAAAAACAAAATGAGCAACAAGATCAAACTGTTGTCATTGCTGTTGGCTGTTTGCATGTGCATCGGCCTGTTTGCGGCATGTGGCGACAAAACTGAGTCCGCAGCTTCTTCGGCTGAAGTAGCTTCCGCTGCGGAAACTGAGGAGGCCACGCCTCTGGTGGTTGGCTACTCTCCCTTCAACAGCAAGTTCTCCCCGTTCTTCTCGGAGACTGCCTATGACCAGGACGCCTGGAGCATGACGCAGGTCAGCCTTCTGACCAGCGACCGTACCGGTGCTATCATCCAGAAGGGCATCGAGGGCGAGACCATCAACTACAATGGAACAGATTACACCTACTATGGCCCCGCGGATCTGACCATCACGGAAAACGACGATGGCACCGTCTATTATGACTTCAAACTTCGGGACGACCTGAAGTTCTCCGATGGCGAGCCTATGACCATTGACGACGTGATTTTCTCCATGTATGTCCTGTGCGATCCTACCTATGACGGCAGCTCCACGCTGTTCGCTCAGCCCATCGAGGGCATGGAGGAGTATCGCTCCGGCATGGATACCCTGTACAACCTGATCCTTGCCGCAGGCAGAGACAACACGGATTACAAATATTGGGACGAAGCGACTCAGACTGAGTTCTGGGCTAGCCTGGATAAGGCCGGCGAGGCCTTTGCCCAGGAGATCGTCGATTACTGCAAGGACAACGGCATCAATGCGCCCGAGGATTCCGTGGCTGCCTGCGCCGCCAACTGGGGCTTTGAGCTTCCTGAGGACGCCACCGCCGCTGATTTCTTCGCCACCATGGTGGAGGCCTATGAGGGCGATTACGCCACCCTCAGCGATACCGAGTCCGCCGGTTCCTCTCTGTCTTCTCTGATGGAGGACTACGATAAGTATGCCATCGGTGTTGAGACCGGCAAGTCCGCTCCCAATATCTCCGGCATTCAGAAGATCGACGACTATAATATGCGTGTTGTGATGACCCAGATCGACGCCACTGCGATCTATCAGCTGGGTGTTTCCATTGCTCCGCTGCACTACTACGGCGACAAGAGCCTGTTTGACTATGACAACAACTCCTTCGGCTTCCCCAAGGGCGATTTGAGCATGGTCCGTTCCAAGACCACCCAGCCCATGGGCGCCGGCCCCTACAAGTTCATCAAGTTCGAGAATGGCGTGATCAACTATGAGGCCAACGAGCTGTACTTCAAGGGCGCTCCCAAGACCAAGTATGTGAACTTCCAGCAGTGCACCTCCGATGACGACAAGCTCAACGGCGTCATCACCGGCACCATCGACATCACCGATCCTTCCTTCTCCACCGATACCATCTCCGCCATCGAGGCTGCCAACGGCGGCGCTCTGGACGGCGCTAAGGTCACCACCAACACCGTGGACAACCTGGGCTACGGCTACATCGGCATGAACGCCAACGTCATGAGTGTGGGCGGCGAGCCCGATTCCGATGCTTCCAAGGCGCTTCGTAAGGCGTTTGCTACGATTCTGTGCGTCTATCGTGACGTGGCCATCGACTCCTACTATGGAGACCGCGCTTCCGTCATCAACTATCCCATCTCCAACACCTCCTGGGCCGCTCCTCAGCCCGCCGACGACGGCTACCGTGTGGCCTTCTCCGTGGATAAGGACGGCAAGGACATCTACACCTCCGGCATGTCCGATCAGGAGCGCTACGACGCTGCCCTGCAGGCTGCGCTGGGCTTCTTCGAGGAGGCCGGCTTCACTGTGAAGGACGGCCAGCTCACCGAGGCTCCCGAGGGCGCTTCCCTGGAGTACACTGCCTGGATCCCCGCCGACGGCACCGGCGACCATCCTGCCTTCATGATCTTCTCCGAGGCCAGCAATGCGCTCAAGACCATCGGCATGAACCTGATCATCAAGGATCTGACCAACTCCTCCGAGCTGTGGGATGCCCTTGACGCTCAGCAGGTCGCCATGTGGGCTGCCGCATGGCAGGCGACTGTGGATCCCGATATGTATCAGATCTACTTCTCCGGTGACGACACCCATGAGCCCGGCGGTTCCAACTACCAGTACGCCATCAACGACGCCGAGCTGAACCAGCTGATCCTGGACGCCCGTGCTTCCACCGATCAGACTTACCGTAAGTCCATGTACAAGGCTTGCCTTGACATTATCATCGACTGGGCCGTGGAGGTTCCCACCTATCAGCGGCAGAACGCCATCATCTTCAGCACCGAGCGTGTAAATCTGGACACTGTGACTCCGGACATCACCACCTTCTACGGCTGGATGAGCGAGATCGAGAACACCGTTCTGAACTGATTCTGCTGTGTCCCAATGCTCTCTTCGCGATTGACGGCGGAGAGAGCAGGGGACAGTGCCGCAGCGCCGGGGCCGTCCTTTGGACGGTCTTCCGGGCTGCGGCCGTGCGGTTTTGGGGATTATGTAAGAACGGAGGTCCTGCTCATGCGAAAATTTATTATTAAGCGTATCCTGCTCTCCATTATCATTTTTTTCTTTGTCATGCTCATCATTTATACGCTGATGCGCTGTCTTCCCACCTCGTACATCGAAAACGTGGCCCGGGCCAAGTCTCAACAGCCCGGCTCCAAGAGCTATGAGGAATGGATGGCCCAGCTGACCGCCATGTACAACATGGATAAGGGTATTTTGATGGGCTTTTTCGGTTGGCTGGGAGATTTCATGCGTGGAAACTTCGGCGACAGCTGGTATTATACGATTCCCGTGGTAGAGGAATTCCATAATACGATCTGGATTTCCTTTATTATGGGACTGATCACCATGTTCTTTGAAGTGGTTATCGCTATTCCGCTGGGTATTATTGCTGCGACCAAGCAGTATTCCAAGGCGGATTACACCATTTCCGTGGTGGCTTTGGCAGGCATCTCTCTGCCTACGTTTTTCTTTGCGTCCCTGCTGAAACTGCTATTCTCGGTGAAGCTGGGATGGTTCGACCTGTTCGGTCTGGTAGGACGGAATTATGAGCAGCTTTCCGCTATGGGGAAATTCCTCGACAAAGCAAACCATCTGTTCCTTCCGTGCCTGACGCTGGTCGTCATCAGCATTGGTTCTCTGATGCGTTATACACGTACCAATATGCTCGAGGTGCTGAATTCGGATTACATCCGTACCGCACGGGCCAAGGGCCTCAGCGAGCACAAGGTGATTTATTATCATGCGTTCCGCAATACAATGATTCCGCTGGTTACTATAATCGGCGGCAGCCTGCCCGGATTGTTCTCCGGTGCCCTGATTACGGAGACCCTGTTCTCTATTCCCGGCATTGGATACGCGTCCTATCACGCCATGGTTGGCGGAGATATTCCGTTCTCCATGTTCTATCTGGCGTTTATTGCGATCCTGACGTTGGCTGGCAATTTGATTTCCGACATTTTGTACGCTGTGGTCGATCCGCGGGTACGTATCGCGTAAGGGAGGAGGGACCGATATGAGTGACAATATGAATCAAGTCAATCGGGACGATCGTCCCCCTCTGCGGACTCAGAATGTACCCGGAACAGTTGCGCGGCAGCATGCCAAGAAGATCACGGAGGAAGCCGTGAAGAATTCTGCCGCCTCATCCGACGGAAACGGGGAGGAGCAGTATTCCCTCAACGATGACCGCCGTGTCAAGGTTCTCTCTCCGGGAGCCATGGTCGCCAAGCGTTTTTTCCGGAACCGCATCGCCGTCGTCGGCCTTGCCATTCTGGCTTTTATGTTTCTGTTTTCCTTTCTGGGCGGAATCATTACGCCCTATCAGGAGAATCAGCAGTTCTACCGGGAGGACGTCCAGCATAAGGACTATGCCGGTGTGGTGAAGAATGAAGAATTCCGCTATATCGTGGCGGATGGTCAGGAACTGGGAAATGTCCTTCAGGCACAGGTGATTCTTGCAATGCAGCGGGGTCAGGATTCCTTCACCTATAAGGATACGGACTACCTTCTGACGGAGGAAGGTCCGGACCTTTACCGCGTATCGCTTTCCGACGGTACAACGCTGGGTTTCGCCTACAAAGATATTGTCAGTTCCAGCGTGGAGGGGACCAAGCTCAGCTTTGAGTTCCAGTCGGAGGCGCTTCTTGCCTTTACGAACGGGCTGACTTCGTTTTCTGCTGACGGCATGGATTATACCATCGATGACACCGGCGTGGTGTCCGACGGCAGCAATGAAGTGGCGTTTATCAGCCGTTATGTGGTGCAGCCTGTGATGGCGGATGTTTTTCTGACCAGAGCATTCCAGGAAGAACTGATTGAATGTCTGCAGGAAGGCAAGGATGTCTTCACTTACACCGATGAATCCGGCGTCGAAGCGGAATACACCATCACATACCGGGCCGACCTGAAGACGTGGACTGTCCTTCAGGAAACTGCCACCCGTGTATACGACACCTATTCCTATCCCAGTAAGGCTCACTGGCTTGGCACAGACCGGAACGGCATGGACATGCTGACCCGGCTCATGTACGGCGGCCGCGTCTCCCTGATTATCGGTTTTATTGTTGAGATCATCAGCACGGTTCTCGGCATCATTCTCGGCGGCATTGCCGGTTACTTCGGCAAGTGGGTGGACAACCTGATCATGCGTATCGTGGATATTTTCTACTGTATCCCGTCCATGCCGCTGATCATCATCCTGGGCGCCGCGATGGATGCCATGAGCGTGGATCCGCAGCTCCGGATGCTCTATCTGATGCTGATTCTTGGTTTCCTGGGCTGGCCCGGAATGGCTAGGCTCATTCGCGGTCAGATCCTTTCTCTCCGGGAACAGGAGTTCATGACCGCGACAGAGGCACTCGGCATCAGCGTTTCCCGGCGGATCTTCAAGCACCTGGTTCCCAACGTGATCCCCCAGATCATCGTTTCCGTCAGCATGGGTATCGGCGGAACCATCCTCACGGAAGCTACGCTCAGCTTCCTGGGACTGGGCGTCAAGTTCCCCTTTGCGTCCTGGGGCAACATCATCAACGACGTCAACAATACCTTCGTTCTGACCACTTATTGGTTTATCTGGATCCCGGCCGGACTGCTGCTCCTGCTTACTGTACTGGCCTTTAATCTGGTGGGCGATGGCCTTCGCGACGCCTTTGACCCCAAGATGAAGCGCTGAGAAAGGAGTGCGTACCATGGCTAAGAAAAAAGCGGAGGGCTACCTCTCCGGAAAAGAATCAAGGCGCATCTCCAAAGAGAACCGCAGAATCACAAACCAGTATGAAAAGATCCGTAAGCGTAAGAATGTTCCGGAAAGCGAATACCTTACCGCCATGCATGACCGGAACAACGCGGTGGAATTCGACAATCTTCACACCTATTTCTTTACGGACACCGGAACGGTCAAGAGCGTCGATGGCGTGACCTTTGACGTTCCTGTCGGTAAGACGGTTGGTGTGGTTGGTGAGTCCGGTTGCGGCAAGTCTGTGACTTCGCTTTCTTTGATGCAGCTGATCCAGCGGCCTCAGGGACAGATCGTAGACGGAGAGATCCGGCTGAATTTGGGCGATAAGGCCTACGATGTGGTCAAGACGCCCAATGAAGTCATGCAGAAGATCCGGGGCAACTATGTCTCAATGATCTTCCAGGAGCCGATGACAGCACTGAACCCGGTGTTCCGGATCGGAGCCCAGGTGGACGAGGTCATCGCGCTGCATGACGGCGAGGGGAAAAGCGAAGCGGACATCAAAAAACGCACCATCGAGCTGATCAAAATGGTCGGCATCGCCAACGCCGAAGGCGTCTATCGGATGTTCCCCCACGAATTGTCCGGCGGTATGCGGCAGCGTGTCATGATTGCAATGGCCCTTGCCTGCAACCCCAAGGTCATCATTGCCGATGAACCCACGACTGCCCTTGACGTGACGATTCAGGCCCAGATTCTGGATCTGCTCCGAAATCTGAAGGATAAGATCAACTCTTCCATCATGCTCATTACCCATGATCTCGGCGTGATCGCGGAAATGGCTGACTATGTAGTGGTCATGTACGCGGGCCGCGTGGTGGAAAAGGGAACGGCGGAGGAGATCTTCGCCCACCCGGCGCATCCCTACACGATTGGCCTGATGGCGTCAAAGCCTGTGGTCGGCAAGCAGGTGGACAAGCTGTATTCCATTCCCGGAAAGGTGCCGAATCCTGTGAATATGCCTGACTACTGTTATTTTAAAGACCGCTGTGAGATGTGTGTGGAGCGGTGCGACGGCCCCTATCCTGATGTGGTCCGCCTCAGTCCGACCCATGAGGTGAGCTGCTACCGCTATTACGATCAGAATGAGGGGGAGAAGTAAATGGCGAAGCAAATAGTTTCAAATGACTTCACCCCGGTGGAGTATGATCCCCAGTACATTCTTCAGGTCAACGGCCTGAAAAAGTACTTCCCGATCAAAGGCGGGATGGTCTCCCATGTGACCGGCTGGGTCAAGGCGGTGGACGGCGTGACCTTTAACCTCAAACGCGGTACCACCATGGGCCTGGTCGGCGAGTCCGGCTGCGGAAAATCCACCACTGGCCGGACCATCCTCCGGCTCTATGATGAGAAAACCGGAGGTCAGGTGCTGTTCAACGGCAAAGAAGTATATGATCTGAGCAGCAAGGAACTGCGGGATATCCGGACAAAGATGCAGATCATCTTCCAGGACCCGTTTTCCAGTCTTTCGCCCCGGCTTCCCGTGGGCGAGATCATCGGCGAGGCGGTGCGGGAACACAATCTTGTGCCCAAGGCGGAGTTCGATGACTATATTGACGAGGTCATGGACAACTGCGGCCTGCAGCCCTTCCACAAGGATCGTTATCCTCACGAATTTTCTGGCGGCCAGCGTCAGCGGATCTGCATTGCCCGTGCGTTGGCGGTCAATCCGGAATTTGTGGTCTGTGACGAACCGGTCTCTGCGCTGGACGTTTCCATTCAGGCGCAGATTATCAATCTGCTCAACGATCTGCAGGAAAAGTATAATCTGACATATCTGTTTATTTCCCACGATCTGTCTGTGGTGGAGCATATCTCCGACACAGTGGGCGTCATGTATCTGGGCAATCTGGTGGAGTATGGCGAGACAGCGGACATTTTCAACAATCCGTTGCATCCCTATACCAAGGCGCTGTTTTCCGCGATTCCCATTCCGGATCCCACCATCAAGCGGGAACGCATTGTCCTGGAGGGGTCCATTCCTTCTCCGGCCAATCCGCCGGAAGGATGCAAATTCCACACCCGCTGCGCCCAATGCATGGAGAAATGCAAACATGAGGCGCCGGTCCAGAAAGAGGTGGAACCTGGCCATTACGTGGTCTGCCACCTTTACGATGACGTATGAAAGAGCCTTGGGAGGATGACGGCCGCACCATCGCGGATATGAGCGGGGTGTCCCGACCGGCTTTGCTCCGGCCCAGAAGACCGGAATCCAGATCGGAATCGCCGCACAGCTCAGGCGGACGGACGGATCTGCCGAAGGAAGAGATGACAGGCAGGGAACGGTTTTCCGCAATCCTGGGTGTCATGACGGCGTCGCTTCTGATTGCGGGAGCATTTATGGTGGGAATCGCCATTGTGATTCTCGTGCTCCTGCGAGCATGGACCTGAATACACGTAACAGGCCGGATCTTTCCGGCCTGTTTACTTTTTTTGTACATCACGGTATAATGTGCAGCAAAGGGGGTGCGGAATATGATTCGGAGGGCTTGTGAGGCTGATATCCCTTCGGTTGCTGCCATTTATGACCGGATCCTCTCAGCGCAGGATCGCGGTATCCTGTTTACCGGATGGGTTCGCGGAGTCTATCCCACAAAGCAGACGGCGCAGGATGCGCTGAATGCCGGGGAACTCTTCGTGCTGGAAGAGGAGGGGAGCCTCCTGGCTGCGGCAAAAATCAATCAGCAACAGGTAAACGAATATGTGTTGGCAGATTGGAAATATGACGTGCCGGAAGATCAGATCATGGTGCTTCACACGCTGGTGGTAGATCCGGAACAATCCGGCCGCGGATATGGAACCAGGTTTGTCCGGTTTTATGAACATTACGCGCAGGAGCATGGCTGCAAATATCTTCGGATGGACACGAATGTCATCAATTCCGCCGCTCGGAAGCTATACCGCGGCCTCGGCTATCAGGAGGTCGGGATTGTGCCTTGCCGCTTCAACGGGATCCCAAATGTGAGGCTTGTTTGTCTGGAAAAATGTCTGGAGGAAAATCAATGTTAATTGAAATAATTGAGGAATGCTTTACAGTTTGTAAAGTGGAATCGGTCCCGCAGGAACTCCTGGACGACCGGTTCTGCTTCATCGGGAAAACAGACAAAGAACTGTCTCTGGTGTGCAAAACAGAATTGGTCCCGGCTAAAGTGTTGGAGAGAGAGGACGGATGGCGCGGTATGCGCGTGACGGGGACGCTGGATTTTTCCCTGATCGGCATTCTGTCCAGAATATCGTCGATTCTTGCGGAGGCCGGCGTGGGCATCTTTGTGATTTCCACCTACGATACGGATTATGTTCTGGTGAAGGAAAACATGCTGGAAAAAGCTGCGGATGCCTTAATTGCCGGCGGGATCGATGTGACCCGGGAATAACGGATACGAGGAGGATTATGCAACATCAGGACAGAAAATGTAACCTGTAAAATAGTTGCAATCCGAACTGGAATCCTGTAAAATAAACAAGTGATTATTAATAGGGGGGATTTCTTATGACACATCCTGAGTATCCCACGTTGTTCAGCCCCTATAAAGTTGGAAACGTGGTATTCAAAAACCGTATTTTCCAGGCGCCTGCGACGCCGCATCTGCTGCAGACCGATGAGCCGTATCCTACCGATGCTTATCGTGCCTACTATGTGGAAAAGGCACGGGGCGGTACTGCGTCCGTTACGATTGCCGGCCACGACATGAACAGCCTTGCGCCCTTCCGGCCGGGCTGGCACAACCTGGACCTGCGGCAGAGCGCCTACCATCGCTACTGGGTCCGCACCGTGGATCAGATCCATTTCTATGGTGCGAAGGCGTCTATCGAGCTGCTTGCGTTCTTCTATTCCGGGTGGACCGGAGGCAAGAAGGGCGAGGGACAGCACTTCTTCTATTCTGTGGACGGCACGCCCGGCCCCGATGGTTCCGAGCGTCCCATGCTGACCCGGGAGGCCATGGAGGCCATCGCCAAGGATTACGCCGATGTGGCGGAAGCTGCGGTTAAGGTCGGCTTTGACTCCATTCTCATTCACGGCGGCCACGGCCTTGTCATCAACCGGTTTATGAGCCCGCTGTTCAACAAGCGCACCGATGAGTTCGGCGGTTCCTTTGAGAACCGCTGCCGGTTCCCCATGATGATTCTGGACGCCATCCGGGAGCGCGTGGGAAAGAAGATCCTGATCGAGTATCGAATCTCCGGCTGCGAACTGGCGGACGCGGTAGGCTATCCCAATGCGGACAAGCAGCTCATGCCTGAGGACATTGCCGAGTTCCTGCGGATGGCCGGAGATCGGATCGACATCGCGCACATCTCCGCCGGAAATATGTCCATTCCCGGCACGGAGGCCATTATGCATCCGACGATCTTCCACAAGCCTGCGCAGAATGCCCGGTTTGCCCGCCGTATCAAAGAGCTGGGCGTGCCGCAGCCTGTTCTGACGCTGGGTGCCTTCCAGGATCCCAAGCTCATGGAGGAAACGCTGGCCACCGGCGGAGCGGACTTTATTGCCATGGCCCGCGGTACCATTGCCGATCCTGAGATGCCTGAGAAGGCTCGCCATGGCCAGGAAGACGAGATCATTCCCTGCATCAAGTGCTTCCACTGTCTGGAGTACTCCAAGCCCGCCACCCGGGCCTTTGCCTGCTCTGTCAACCCCACTGTGGGCCGGGAGAACCAGCTGAAGGATCTGATTCCCGAATCCACTACGCCCAAGAAGGTTGGTATCATCGGCGGCGGTCCCTCCGGCATGGAGGCTGCAATCGTTGCGGCCAAGCGGGGACATGATGTGACGATCTTTGAAAAAGCAGACCGCCTCGGCGGCAAGCTGGTGTTCTCTGAGCAGGTTTCCTTCAAGTATGACCTTGCCAAGTTCATGAACTATCAGATCAAGCTGATCGATAAGCTCGGCATTAAGCTTCGACTGAACACGGAAGCTACACCGGAGATGATCGAGGCCGAGGGCTTTGACTGGGTCCTTGCTGCGGTCGGCGCCAACGCGTTCGTGCCGCCTATTCCCGGTACGGATGGCAAAAACGTGATGATCGCCGAGGAGTGTTACAAGCACATCGACGAGATCGGAAACAAAGTTGTCCTGATCGGCGGCGGTGAGGTCGGCTGCGAGACCGCCCTGGCCCTGGCTGAAAAGGGAAAACAGGTGTCCATCATCGAGATGCTGCCGGAGCTGTGCCCTGAAACATTCCATCTGACCCGTGGCGTCATGCTTGGCCTTATGGACAAGCAGGGGATCGCCCAGTACACCTCCGCCCGCTGCACCGGCATCAGCGAAAAGGGTGTTTCCTTCACCGACAAGGACGGGAACGAGCAGTTCGTGGCGGCAGACGTGGTCGTCATGTCCTCCGGTATGCGGCCCCGTTCCGATCTGGCCGAGAGCTTCCACATGACCGCGCCCGACTTTGCCGCGATCGGTGACTGCGTTGAGGCCAAGAACGTCCGGACTGCCACCCGGATGGCTTATGACGCGGCAGTACGCATCTGATCTTTCTGATTTAAAGAGCGCTTCCGAAAGGGAGCGCTCTTTTCTGCGGATAAGAGAATGATTTTACAATCCGGACCTGATATGCTATAATACCCTCACTGTCCCAATGGAACGAACTACAGAGGGAGGATTCCCATGAAATTTAAAAAGCTTCGGCCGGATGCCAGAACTCCGGCGTATGGATCTGCGGCTGCAGCCGGCGCGGACCTGTACATCTGCTCGGACCATGAGATTTCGATTATGCCAGGTGAGACGGTTTTGCTCCCTACGGGCCTGGCGGTAGCCATTCCGAATGGATATGTGGGCCTGATCTTTGCCCGGAGCAGTCTCGGCACCAAAAAAGGACTGGCGCCGGCAAACAAGGTCGGGGTCATCGATGCCGATTACCGGGGAGAGATCCTGATCTCTCTGCACAACCATTCTTCGGAGAAACAGACCCTTGCCCCTTATGAGCGGGTGGCGCAGATGGTGATTGTTCCGTTCCTGCAGGTTTCTTATGAAGAGACGGAGGAACTGGACGATACGGCAAGAGGTGCCGGAGGATTTGGTTCGACAGGGAGTGTGTGATTATGAAGAGATCGACAAAACTGCTCTTGATCTGCTATGCAGTTCTGCTGCTGTATATCATAGCCGGCTGGGTTTTCGGTGCTGAGGTAACGGCACTTTGCCTGCTGTTTGTTTCGGCGATGCTGGAGAGTGGACCCGCAGCGGCAATTCTTCCTGTTTTGACGGCGCTCTTGCTGTATATCTGGATCGCTGCGGCATTCTGGTGCGTGTCCAGACGAAAAAGGTTCGGCACGGTGTCGGTAGTTATCCTTGTGACGATGGAGATTGCCGCGCATATTGTCTGTACCTTTATCTCCTGGTGGTATTTAATGGCCATCGCTGCAGATCTTCTGCTGGGTTTTCTTGCCTATTGTCTATATCGGGCATCTGCTTCAGAAGCCTGATCCTTTTCCGGATTTTATTCAGAAAAAGTTCTTGCAATTCTAAGGAGTGTATGCTAAAATAGTTAGGCTAATTACGGGCGGTCCGCTGCCGCGCCACACAGAGGGAACTGTGAATGGCAATATCGTTGCGGCATGAACGCCTTTGAATAAGGAGGATTCGCTATGAATCTGATTGAAAAGCTTGATCAGCAGAACATGAAGGAGACTCTGCCCGAGATGAATGTGGGCGATACCGTTCGTGTTCACGTCAAGATCAAGGAAGGCTCCCGTGAGAGAATCCAGGTCTTTGAGGGCACCATCATCGCCAAGAAGCACGGCGGTGTGGAGCAGACCATCACCGTCCGCCGCCTGAGCTACGGCGTGGGTGTGGAGAAGGTCTTCCCGGTGCATTCCCCCAACATCGTCAATGTGGAGACGGTTCGCCGCGGCAAGGTCCGCCGTGCAAAGCTCTACTATCTGCGCGATCGCGTGGGCAAGGCCGCCAAGGTCAAGGAGAAGCTTTAATCCCAAGAAAAAGGAGCCTTCGGGCTCCTTTTTTTCGTACCTGAACGAATGATTCCCATTTAAATACGGAATTTAGGTCTTTTAAGATGGATTCGGCTGTGCTATAATTATAATAATATGCGATATTTTCGGGAAAGGAAGATCTAAGTGGCGGAGAACAAACCCGAACGCAGCTTGTGGCTGGATGTTTATAATGTGCTTTCGGATCTGGTGAGTTGCCTGGTTTTTGTGACAATCCTCTTTGTGTTTGCCATTCGCCTTGTGGGCGTAGACGGACAATCCATGTATCCGACGCTGCAGGACGGCGACCGGCTTACGCTGCTTTCCAACTTTATCTATCGGCCGGAGATCGGGGATATTGTCGTACTCAAGGCTCCCGGGTTTGAACAGGGACCGCTGGTCAAACGGGTGATTGCCATGGACGGCCAGACAGTGGATATTGATTTTGAGACCGGAGATGTTCGCGTCGACGGCGTTCTTCTGGATGAGCCGTATATCAATGACCCGACCACCCGGTATGAGGGCGTGAATTTTCCCCTGACTGTCCCGGAGGGCTATGTATTTGTGATGGGAGATAATCGGCTGCATTCCTCAGACAGCCGGGATCCAAGCATAGGCTGCATCGATAAGCGTTATGTGCTGGGAAAAGCACTGCAGGTCATTTATCCGATTTCCAGATTTGGAGGCGTTTCATGAACATACAATGGTATCCGGGACACATGACCAAGACCCGCCGTCAAATGGAGCTGGATATCCGGCTGGTGGACGCGGTCTGTGAGATCGTGGACGCCCGGATTCCGCTTTCCTCCCGCAATCCGGATATTGACGTGATCTGCGGAGGTAAGCCTCGGATGATCATTCTGAACCGGATCGACATGGCGGATCCCGCCATGACGAAGCGTTGGGCGGGATATTTCCGGAGATGCGGTATGATCGTTCTGGAAACCGACTGCAAAAACAGGAAAGGAACCGGGCAGTTTGCTTCCGCCGTCCGAGAACTGCTGAAGGGAAAAATCCAGATGTATCAGGAAAAAGGACAGGCCGGCCGTACGCTGCGCGTCATGGTGGTCGGGATTCCCAACGTAGGTAAGTCCACCTTGATCAATGCGGTCTCCGGCCGAAAATCTGCAAAAGCGGAAAACCGCCCAGGCGTCACGCGGGGCAAACAATGGATCACGGTGGAAAAAGGATTGGAGATGCTCGATACGCCCGGCATCCTCTGGCCCAAATTTGAAGACCCGGAGGTGGGCTTAAAACTGGCCTATACCGGAGCGGTCAAGGACAACGTGGTGGATGTGGAGACTTTGGCCGTGCATCTGATCGGCCTTCTTGGAAGAGAATACCCCGACGCCCTGGAGAGCCGGTACAAGTTCACGGTGCCTGACACGTTTGAAGATTACGAACTGCTGGAACTGGCGGGACGAAAACGCGGCATGCTGATTTCCGGCGGAGAAGTCGATACAGAACGTATGAGCCGGGTGCTGCTGGAGGAATACCGCAACGGAAAGCTCGGCCGCTTTACGCTGGAAAAACCGGAGGAGGCAGAATCAGATGGCAAAGAAGAATGATCCGCCGCTGGACCTTTGGGAGATCCAGAACGCTTATGCCTCAGAAGGCTATCAAACTATCTGCGGTGTGGACGAGGCGGGGAGGGGCCCATTGGCGGGACCTGTCTGTGCCGCTGCTGTGATTCTTCCGCCCGGTTTTGAGATCCCGGGACTGAATGATTCCAAGCAGCTTTCCGACAAAAAACGCCGGGAACTGTTCCCGGTGATTCAATCGGAAGCGATTGCCTGGGGAATCGCCATGGTGGACGAGCAGGTTATTGACGAGATTAACATTCTCAACGCCACATTTCGTGCCATGAAAGAGGCCATTGATCAGCTTTCGGTTCACCCGGATCTGGCGCTGATCGACGGAAACCGCGTGACGGATTTTGGCGTTCCCGCCATTCCGGTTGTAAAAGGTGACGCCAAAGTGGCCTCCATTGCTGCGGCTTCGATTCTGGCGAAGGTGGCCCGGGATGAATTCATGGAGCGGATGGACCTGAAGTATCCGGAGTATGGGTTTGCGATCCATAAGGGGTACGGAACCAAGCGGCACTATGCGGCTGTCGACCAGTTCGGATTGTGCCCTATCCACAGAAAGACCTTTTTCCGAAAATACTATGAGCAAAAGCAGTGATCTTGGGGCCTGGGGCGAGCAGCGTGCGGCGGAATATCTGGCCCGGAAAGGATATCTCCTTTTGGAACGGAATTACCACAGCCGGTACGGTGAGATCGACCTGATTCTGGAGGATGGGGATTATCTGGTTTTTGCGGAAGTCAAACTCCGGAAGAATGACAGGTACGGCAATCCCGCCGCTTTTGTCACAGGGAAAAAGCAGGAAAAACTCCGCCTGACTGCGCTGACTTATCTTCAGTCCCATCCGACGGATAAACAGCCCAGATTTGACGTGATCGAAATCTACGCCCCCAGAGGAAAAGAGACAGACCCGCTTCCGATCCATCAGATCGTGAATGCATTTTAAAGAAAGTTGGTTGAACCATGAAATACTTAAGCACAAGAGATGCCTCCCTGCGGTTTGACGCTGCCAAGGCTATCGTTCAGGGCCTGAGCCGGGATGGCGGACTGTTTATGCCGGAAGAGTTCCCTGTTATGCCTGCCGGGATGCTCGAAGAACTGATTCGGGCGGATTATCAGACCCGCGCCGTCAGGATCATGAAACTCTTTCTGGAGGATTTCTCCGAGGAAGAATTGGCATATTTTGCGTCGAAAGCATACGCCTATGGAGAGAAGTTTGACACGGAAGCTGTTGCACCGGTCCATCACGTGACGGAGGGGACAGAAGTCCTTGAACTCTGGCATGGACCCACCTGCGCCTTTAAGGATATGGCGCTGCAGATGCTTCCGTGGCTGCTGACCGCGTCCCTTCGCAAGACCGGGGAGGAGAAGACCGCCTGTATTCTGGTAGCTACCTCCGGCGACACCGGAAAGGCCGCTCTGGAAGGATTCCGGGACGTGGATCATACGAAAATCCTGGTGTTCTATCCCAAGGATGGCGTCAGCGATATTCAAAAACTGCAGATGGTTACCCAGCAGGGGGACAACGTGGGCGTGTGTTCTGTCGTCGGCAACTTTGACGACGCACAGACCGGCGTCAAGCAGATCTTTTCCGATAAAGTACTGCGGGATGAACTGGCGGAGAAGGGTTATTTCCTGTCCTCAGCCAACTCCATCAACTGGGGCCGCGTCCTGCCGCAGGTGGTGTATTACATCAGCGCATATTGCGATCTGGTTCGGGAAAATCGGATTCAGATGGGGGATAAGATCAACTTCTGTGTTCCTACCGGTAATTTCGGGGATATCCTTGCAGGGTTCTATGCCAAGACCATGGGACTTCCCGTGAACCGGTTGATTTGCGCCTCCAACTCCAACAATGTGCTTACCGACTTTATCGAGACCGGCGTCTACGACCGGAACCGGCCTTTCTACACGACGGCTTCTCCCTCTATGGATATTCTGATCTCGTCCAATTTGGAACGGCTGCTCTATCAGCTCTCGGAATCGGATTCGGAGGTCAGAGGCTACATGGAAAGCCTTTCCCGGACGGGACGCTATGAGATTACAGCGCAGCTGAAGGATAAAATCCAGGGGCAGTTCTCCGCCGGCTGGTGCTCGGATGAAGCCGCGGCGGATACGATCGCAAAGGTCTTCGGCTGTGAGGGATACCTGATGGATACGCATACGGCGGTTGCGTATACGGTGTTGGAGCAGTATCGGGAAAAAACCGGTGATGATACGCTCTCTGTGGTGCTTTCCACGGCCTCTCCCTATAAATTCTGCGCCAGCGTGCTGGAAGCCATGGGAGTCGAGGAGTTCCGTTCCGGTACTGGCATCATCGAGCAGTTGGAGGAAAAGACCCGCACCACTGCGCCGGTTCCGCTGAAAAGCCTTGCGGATAAACAGGTGCGCTTTACGCAGGTGACGGAAAAAACCGCAATGACGGATGTAGTTCGGGAGTTCCTGATCTGATGGCGCTGTATGCGATTGGCGATCTCCATCTCAGCTTTGAAGCCGATAAGCCCATGGATGTTTTCGGCGGGGCCTGGGATGGCTATGTGGACAAACTCCGGGCGGGACTGAAAGTGATCTCCCCGGAGGACACCACGGTCCTTCTGGGGGATCTGAGTTGGGCTATGAGCCTGGATACCGCAGTAGAGGATTTTCGATTTATCAGTGAGATTCCGGGACGCAAGATCATTCTGAAGGGGAATCATGACTACTGGTGGTCTACAGCGAAAAAGTTTTATGATTTCTGTGAGGCCAACGGCTTCGAGAATATGTTTGTGCTGAATAATAACTGCTGGACCTACGGAGACGTGGCCCTTTGCGGCACCCGAGGCTGGTTCTATGAGGAAGAAAAGCACGGGGAGCAGGACGCCAAGGTCTTCCGGAGGGAACTGCTGCGGCTGGAGACCTCCCTGCAGGCGGCTGGCGATCTGGGGAAGCTCTGCTTCCTCCACTATCCGCCGAGGTTCGGAGCGTATCGCTGTGAAGAGATACAGGAATTGCTCATGCGCTACGGCGTTAAAACATGCTATTACGGCCACCTTCATGGAGCCAGTCATCGCGCGGCCTTTCAGGGGTTCTGGGAGGATGTGCGGTACCAACTGGTGGCGGCGGATTATCTTGATTTCAAACCGGTAAAAATCATGGATTGAGAACACACACGCTTTTGAAAAGCGTGTGTGTTTTTTCGTATTTTCCTGATACATAAATACGTATGTAACGTTATAATATGTCATGCCGTTTTTGTTGACAAACTCTATGCTGTGGTTTATACTAAGTAGGACACATATTGACACAGGAGGGATGAAAATGTCATTTATCCAAACGCTTGTGGAAGATCATGTAGCGATCCTGACGATAGACCGTCCGAAGGCGCTCAACGCATTGAATTCTGAAGTGCTTTCCGATCTGGAAACAGCTGTGGATGGACTTGATCTTGACACGGTGCGCGCTGTGATCATCACCGGAGCCGGAGAAAAGAGCTTTGTTGCCGGTGCGGATATCGGTGAGATGAGCGCACTTTCCAAAGAGGAGGGGGAGGCCTTCGGCAAGCGGGGCAATGATGTATTTCGTAAGATCGAGCAGCTTCCTGTTCCGGTGATTGCCGCTGTGAACGGGTTTGCCCTTGGCGGAGGCAATGAACTTGCTATGAGCTGTGATATCCGTATTTGCTCCGAGAATGCCGTGTTCGGTCAGCCTGAAACTGGTCTTGGTATTACCCCCGGCTTTGGCGGGACTCAGCGTCTGGCCCGCCTGGTATCTCCCGGCTATGCCAAACAGCTTCTTTATACCGCAAAGAACATAAAAGCCCCGGAGGCGCTCCGAATCGGCCTTGTTAATGCCGTCTATGCTCCGGAGGAGCTGATGCCTCAGGCGATCAAAATGGCTCAGACCATTGCTGCGAACGCACCGATCGCTGTCCGTGCCTGCAAAAAAGCGGTCAACGAGGGCTTGGAGGAGAATATGGACGATGCCATCCGGCTGGAAGAACGGCTTTTCGGAGCCTGCTTTGAAACGGAAGACCAGGTAGAAGGCATGCGGGCGTTCCTGGCGAAAGAAAAGCATGCCCCCTATCAGAATAAATAATATCCGAAAGGAGCTATTGTTATGACGATCAATCAGATTGCGGTCGTAGGTGCCGGCCAGATGGGCCGCGGAATCGCACAGGTGTTTGCCACCGCAGGAAAAAATGTCATCATCTTTGACATTTCTCAGGCCATTGTGGATGCCTCCAAAGCTGCGCTGGAAAAGGGCTTTTCCAAGCAGATCGCCAAGGGGAAGATGACCCAGGAAGATGCGGATGCGATCCTGTCCCGGATCACGTTCTCCGCGGATACGGAATATGCCGGAGCCGAACATGTGGATATCGTTGTCGAAGCGGCGATTGAACGGCTTGACCTCAAAAAGACGATCTTTAAAAAGCTGGATGCAGCCACTAAGCCGGAGTGCATCCTGGCCACCAACACCTCTTCCATTTCCATTACGGAGATCGCCTCTGCCGTGGAGAAGAAAGAGAATGTCATCGGTATGCATTTCTTCAACCCCCCTGTCGCCATGAAGCTCATTGAAGTGATCCGGGGCGGAAACACCTCCGACGAAGTCTATGAGACAGTCTTTGCACTGGCGCAGGAGATCGGGAAAACGCCTGTTACTGTGTCGGAAGCGCCCGGGTTTGTGTGCAACCGTCTGCTGATTCCGATGCTGAATGAAGCCATTGAGCTGGTTCAGAACGGCGTCGCCTCCGCAGAGGATATCGACACGGCCATGCGTCTGGGCTGCAATCATCCCATGGGTCCGCTGACCCTTGCGGACTTTATTGGCCTGGATACCTGCCTCGCTATCATGGACACCATTTATGAAGAGACCCACGACAGCAAATACCGGGCGTCTCTGCTGCTGCGGAAGATGGTCCGCGCCGGCAAGCTGGGCAACAAGACCGGCGAAGGTTTCTTTAAGCACTGAGGAGGACGGAATATATGGATTTTAATCTCTCAAAGGAAGAACTCCTGCTTCAGCAGATGCTGCAGGAGTTTGCGGAAAACGAAGTTAAGCCTCTGGCGCAGGAGGTGGATGAGGAGGAGCGCTTCCCGGCTGAGACCGTCAAAAAGATGGCCAAGCTGGGTATGATGGGCATGTATTTCCCCAAAGAGTACGGCGGTCAGGGCGCTTCATATCTGAGTTATGTCATGGCGGTGGAGGAACTGAGCAAGGTTTGCGGAACCACGGGCGTCATTCTCTCCGCTCACACCAGCCTCTGCGCGAATCCGATCTATGATTTCGGAACGGCGGCGCAGAAGGAGAAGTATCTGCCCAAGCTCTGCAGCGGCGAATGGTTGGGCGCCTTCGGCCTGACGGAGCCGGGCGCAGGTACCGATGCCGGCGGCGTCAAGACCATGGCGGTGCTGGACGAGAAGGGTGAAAACTATATTCTCAACGGATCCAAGATCTTCATCACAAACGCCGGATATGCCGATGTGTTTATTATCATTGCCATGACTGACCGGACCCGCGGTCAGCGGGGACTGACCGCATTTATTGTGGAGCGGACGTTCCCCGGTTTTTCCGTTGGCCCTCACGAAAAGAAGATGGGTATCCGCGGCAGCTCCACTTGCGAACTGATCATGGAAAACTGCATTGTGCCCAAGGAGAATTTGCTTGGAACCGAGAACCGGGGCTTTAATCTGGCCATGGCCACTCTCAACGGCGGCCGGATCGGAATCGCGGCGCAGGCGCTGGGCCTGGCAGAGGGCGCTCTGGCGGAGACCATTGCCTACACCAAGGAGCGCAAGCAGTTTGGCAAATCCATCTTTAAACAGCAGAACACGCAGTTCCAGCTTGCGGATATGACCGCCAAGACCGAGGCTGCCAAGTGGCTGGTGTATAAAGCCGCCATGACCAAGCAGGCGGGACAGAATTATGCTGTGGACGCTGCAAAGGCAAAGCTTATCGCCGCAGAAACCGCCATGGAGGTTACGACCAAGGCCGTACAGCTCTTCGGCGGCTACGGCTATACCCGGGATTATCCCGTAGAGCGTATGATGCGCGATGCCAAAATCACAGAGATCTACGAGGGCACCAGTGAGGTCCAGCGTATGGTCATCGCAGGAAGCTTGTAAGGAGGGGATTGGAACATGAAAATCGTTGTATGCATGAAGCAGGTGCCGGATACCACGGAGGTTAAGATCGACCCTGTAACCAATACCCTGATCCGGGACGGCGTTCCCGCAATCATCAATCCTGACGACAAATGTGGTATTGAGGCCGCCCTTCAGATCAAGGAACAGGTCCCCGGCACTACAGTTACCGTCATCACCATGGGAATCGCTTCCGCGGAGATCGCACTTCGGGAAGCACTGGCCATGGGCTGCGATGAGGCGGTCCTCTTGACCGACCGAAAGCTGGCCGGCGCCGATACCTGGGCCACATCCTCCGCAGTGGCCGGCGCGGTAAAGAAGCTGGGCGCGGATCTTGTTGTCTGCGGCCGTCAGGCCATTGACGGCGACACGGCGCAGGTCGGCGTACAGATCGCGATCCATCTTGGAATCCCTGTCACCACCTACGTGGAGAAATTGGTGGAAGTGAACGATACCTCCATCACGGTCCAGCGTCAGTATGAGGACAGGTATCAGACCGTTCGGATGCAGTATCCCTGCCTGATCACTGCGATCGGGGATCTGAACCAGCCCCGGTATATGTCGGTGGGCGGCTGCTTTGACGCCTACCAGAAGGAAATCCGGATCATGACCTACGCCGACATCGCCGATGTGGTGGACGAGAGCAACATTGGTCTTAAGGGCAGTCCCACCTTCGTGGCTAAGTCCGATACCAAAGAGGCCAAGGGAGCAGGAACTGTGCTCAAGGATCTGACCGCCGACGAGGCTGTCTCCGCGATTGTGGAGAAGCTGGCCTCCATGCACATCATTTAAGGGAGGTCATGAATATGTATAGAGATGTATATGTGTTCTGCGAGCAGCGGGACGGGATGATTCAGAATATTGCATTTGAACTGATCGGGAAGGCAAGAGAACTGGCGGACGCACTGGGACAGGACGTCGTGGCGGTCCTGCCGGGTTACCAGGTTGCTGATAAGGCTCAGAGCCTGATCGCCCATGGTGCGGATAAAGTTCTTGTGGCGGATAAGCCCATTTTGAAGGAGTATTCCACAAAACCGTATACGGATGTGATAGCGAAGGTCATTGCTGAGTATACACCCGAGGTATTCCTCTTTGGCGCAAGCTCCATCGGACGGGATCTGGCCCCCAGCGTTTCTGCAACGGTCCACAGCGGTCTGACTGCAGACTGCACCGGCCTGGCCATCTCCGATGTGGTGAAGAATGTGAACAACGCCGCAGATAAAGCCCTTGCTGATGCGAAGATTGCGGAACTGGGACAGGACGTGACCGTGGAGGATAAATCCAGAGTCATGACCGGGAAAGACGGCAAGGAGATCCAGATCGTCAATGTGGTATACACGTACCATAAGCAGCTGCGGATGACCCGGCCTGCTTTCGGCGGAAATATTATTGCGACGATCGCATGCCTTCAGCACCGTCCCCAGATGGCCACTGTCCGTCCCGGCGTCATGCAGGCGCTGGACGCCGACGACAGCCGTACCGGTGAGGTTGTGATGCTGGACGTGGAACCCACCAACAATCTGGAAGTCCTGGAGACTGTAAAGTCGACCAAGGCCAGCAAGGATATCATTGAAGCCAAGATCCTTGTATCCGCCGGCCGTGGCATCGGCTCTCCCGAAAAGCTGCATCTGGTTGAAGATCTGGCGGATGCGCTTGAGGGCGATGTCTCCGGTTCCCGCGCTGTGGTAGACGCCGGCTGGCTGCCCAAGGATAAGCAGGTCGGTCAGACCGGTAAAACGGTCCGTCCTGAGCTTTATGTGGCCTGTGGAATCTCCGGTGCTATTCAGCATGTGGCCGGAATGGAGAGTTCTGATTATATCATTGCCATCAACAAGGAAGAATCTGCGCCGATCTTCGACGTTGCGGATTTGGGTGTGATCGGCGATGTGAATGCGATCCTTCCCAAGCTCACGGAAGCCATTCGGAAATACAAGGCATCCAAAGTGAACTGATCTAAAAAACCAGCCGTTTCATGGAACGTGAAACGGCTGGTTTTTTATGAAGGCAGAGGATTTGCAGGGAAATCCAAAAAAGAACTGGATTGGATGATAAATTTCGTGCGATTTATACTTGGAAATCAGGAAAAAATCTGATATAATCTATTAGCTGTCCTGCAATAAATGGCCCCTTTTTATTTGGGGACCGTATAGATTCATAAAAAAGTGGCTTCAAGCCGTGAATACAGGAGGAAAACACCATGAACGTCAAAAGCGTAGAAAAACTCGAGAACAGCACCGCGAAACTTGTCCTGGAAGTGGAAAAGGCACAGTTCCAGGCTGCTTTGGATAAGGCATATCGTCAGGTGAAAAACAGCATCTATATCCCCGGTTTCCGGAAGGGCAAGGCGCCCCGGAAGATCGTGGAGGGAATGTACGGCAAAGAAGTCTTCTATGAGGATGCCATCAACGTGCTCTTCCCCGAGATCTGGCCCGACGCACTGAAGGAGTCTGAGCTGAACGTGGTGGGCAACCCCAGCATTGCGGATCTGAATGTCGAGGAGAACGGCAACCTGACGCTGACGGTGGATGCCGGTCTGTATCCCGAGGTCACCCTCGGCCAGTACAAGGGCATTGAGGCCGAGAAAGCCGCTGTAGAAGTCACGGAAGAAGAAATCGACGCGGAGATCAAGAAGCTGGCTGACCGCAACTCTACGGTTGAGACGGTGGAGCGTCCTGTCGCCGACGGGGATACTGCCGTCATCGACTTTGAGGGCTTCAAGAACGGCGTTGCGTTCGAAGGCGGCAAGGGAGAGGACTACAGCCTCAAGATCGGTTCCGGTTCTTTCATTCCCGGCTTTGAGGAGCAGCTGATCGGTCTGTCTGCCGGCGACGAGAAGGACCTGGATCTGACCTTCCCCGAGGATTACGGCGCGGAAGAGCTTGCCGGACAGCCCGTGGTGTTCAAGGTCAAGGTGAAGGAAGTTAAGGCGACCAATACGCCCGAACTGGACGATGAGTTTGCCAAGGACGTCTCTGAGACCGCCGATACTCTGGAGGATCTGCGGAATGAGCAGAAGGAAAAGCTGCTGAAGGAAAAGACCGACAATGTCGACAATGAGTTCAAAAACGCCGTCATGCAGAAGGCCATCGACAACATGACCGCCGAGATCCCCAACGCCATGGTGGAGGCCCAACTGGACGACATCATGCAGCAGTGGTCCATGAGCATGCAGCAGTCCGGATTCTCCATTGAGCAGTATGCGCAGATGATGGGCACCAACGTTCAGGGCGTTCGGGAGAGCCAGCGTGCCAACGCGCTTGGCCAGATCAAGAATACCCTCCTGCTGGAGAAGGTTGCTGAGGTCGAAGGCATCGAGATCAGCGATGAGCAGGTGGAAGAGGCTTATCAGCAGATGGCTGACCAGTATCAGATGGAGCTGGAGAAGGTCAAGGAGTATGTCCCAGCGGAGGAGATCGTTCGCGATCAGAAGTTCCAGAAGGCTATGGAGGTCATCACCGACAGCGCCGTTGCGGTTGCGCCTGCCGAGAAGACCGAGGAGCCTGCTGCGGAATAATCGCACTTTAAGGGAATACTTTCCGACGGGGTCGGGTATAATCCAGTTACCCCGCATGAATAAGGAGAATTTCCATGAGTTTAGTACCTTATGTAGTAGAACAGACCAGCCGTGGAGAACGTTCCTATGATATTTTCTCCCGGCTGCTCAACGACCGGATCATCATGCTGTCCGAGGAGGTCAACTCCACCACGGCCAGCCTGATCGTAGCTCAGCTCCTGTATCTGGAGGGGCAGGATCCGGAAAAGGATATCAGCTTCTATATCAACAGCCCCGGCGGATCTGTCACGGACGGCATGGCTATCTACGATACGATGCAGTATATCAAGTGCGACGTGTCTACGATTTGCATCGGCATGGCCGCCTCCATGGGCGCGTTCCTGCTTTCTGCGGGAACCAAAGGCAAGCGTATGGCGCTTCCCAATGCGGAGATCATGATCCATCAGCCCTCTGCCGGAACCCAGGGACAGATCACCGATATGGCGATCCATCTCAAGCGCTTGGAGATTATCAAAAAACGGATGAACCGCATTCTGGCGGACAATACCGGCAAACCCCTGGAAGTCGTTACGGCCGACTGTGAGCGTGACAACTTCATGAGCGCGGAAGAGGCCGTGGAATATGGCCTCATCGATAAGGTTATCTATCAGCGCTGATAAGACCCCGGAGAAGGGAGTTAACTGCCTGTGGCAAGAGAGAACGAAAAGCAGATCAAGTGCTCTTTCTGCGGCAAAAAGCAGAATCAGGTCCAGCGGATCATTGCCGGCCCCGGTGTATATATCTGCAATGAATGTGTGGATCTGTGCCAGAGTATTCTGGAGGATGAGATGTACGAGGAAACCCCGGAGGAAATCCTTCCCGAGGTGATTCCGTCTCCTCAGGCCATTAAAGAATATATGGATCAGTACATCATCGGCCAGGAACACGCCAAAGTTTCTCTGGCGGTTGCGGTGTACAATCATTATAAACGGCTGTATTACGGCGGCAGCAGCGAGGTGGAACTCCAGAAGAGCAACATTCTCCTGATCGGTCCGACCGGCAGCGGTAAGACGCTGTTTGCTCAGACCCTGGCCAAGATCCTGGATGTACCCTTTGCCATTGCCGACGCCACGACCCTGACAGAGGCTGGATACGTGGGCGAGGACGTGGAGAACATTCTCCTGCGTCTGATCCAGGCGGCGGACTTTGACGTGGAAAAAGCTGAAAAAGGCATTATCTACGTAGACGAGATCGACAAGATCGCCAGAAAGAGCGAGAATACCTCCATTACCCGGGACGTCAGCGGCGAAGGCGTACAGCAGGCGCTGCTGAAGATCATTGAGGGTACGGTGGCTAATGTGCCGCCGCAGGGCGGACGCAAGCATCCCCAGCAGGAGTTCATCCCCATTGACACGAGCAATATTCTCTTTATTTGCGGCGGCGCCTTTGACGGTCTGGATAAAATTATTGAAAAACGCACCTCGGTGTCCTCTCTTGGATTTGGCCGTGAGCTTGGCGACCGGAAAGAGAAGGACGTCGGAGAACTGTTCCAGCAGGTCCAGCCCCACGACATTCTGAAATTCGGTATTATTCCGGAACTGGTGGGCCGTTTGCCGGTCATCACCAGCCTGCAGAGCCTAACCAAGGAAGATATGGTCCGTATTCTGACGGAGCCGAAGAACGCGCTGGTCAAACAGTATCAGAAGCTGCTTGAATTTGACGGCGTTGCGCTTCGCTTTGAGGATAAGGCGCTGGAGGCAATCGCACAGGAGGCGCTGGATCGAAAGGTCGGCGCCCGGGGACTTCGGTCTGTGATGGAAGGCGTCATGACGGACGTGATGTTTGAAATCCCGTCTGATCCGTCGATTCAGTCCGTGACCATTACGGAGCAGACCATTACCGACCATGCTGCCCCTTCCGTGGATCGGGATCCGTCCAATCCGCGGCAGCCGGTGCATAAAGTGGGGAAATCCGAGAAAATCGGGTGAGCTGAGAATCTGTTTACTGGGGCTGGCCCAGACCGGACAGGTCTGGGTTGGCCCTGCTGTGTTACATTTAAGAATCCGTTCCAGAAAGGAGCGTTTATGTATGAAAGAATTGGAAGGAATCAGAATCCCGATCATGGCGCTGCGCGGCATTTCGGTTTTTCCCAAATTGATTTTTTCCTTTGACGTTGGACGGGAGAAGTCCATTCGCGCGCTGGATGAGGCCATGAGCGGTGACCAGCACATGATTCTTCTGATGCAGAAGGACGTGATCGTGGATGAACCGGCGCCGGAGGATCTGTATGATGTCGGTGTTCTGGTCCATGTTCGACAGGTCCTGAAAATGCCGGGAGAGATCATTCGGATCCTGGTGGAAGGTCTGGAACGTGTATGGGTGGAGGAATTTACCCAGGAGAGTCCCTATCTGGAGGGTAAATGCGTACTTCTTCAGGATGAGCGTTATCGGAACTCTCATGCAAAGGTGGAGGCGCTGCTTCGCGTTGCCTACCAGTTATATGGAGCTTACAGCGATCTTCTTCCAAAGGGATCCGCGGAGAATCTCCTCCGTCTGATGACCAGCGAGGAACCCGGTTTTGTTGCGGATTTTCTTGCGCAGAACTGCGGGTTTAAATACACCGACAAGCAGGAGGCGCTTTCACTGCTTCATCCTGTCAAGCGTTTGGAGTTTGTGCTGAAAACGCTTTCCAGCGAGATTGAGATCATGAAGCTGGAGGGGGATATTGCCGAGCAGGTTCAGGCGGCTGTCTCCAAGGGACAGCGGGAGTATTATCTTCGGGAACAGCTCAAGATCATTCATGCGGAGCTAGGAGAAGAGGACGACGATCAGGAATTTGACGAATACGAGAAAAAGATCCGTGCGTTGAAACTTGATTCAGCTATTGAGGAAAAGCTCCTGAAAGACCTCGCCCGGCTCAGCAAGCATCCGATGGGATCCTCGGAAGGAGCGTTGCTCCGGGACTATCTGGATCTGATCCTGGAACTGCCATGGAATACTGAAACCGAGGAATTGGTGGACATCGAGGCTGCCAGAAAAAAGCTGGATGAGGACCACTACGGCCTGCAGCAGGTAAAAAAGCGTATCCTGGAATTGCTGGCAGTTCGGAAGCTCAGTCCCGATATCAGCGGACAGATCATCTGCCTGGTCGGTCCTCCCGGCGTGGGCAAAACATCCATCGCAACTTCCATTGCCTCCTGCCTGAATCGAAAAATGGCGCGGATCTCTCTGGGCGGCGTTCATGACGAGGCGGAAATCCGGGGGCATCGTAAAACCTATATCGGCGCCATGCCCGGACGGATCATTTCCGGCATTCGTCAGGCCGGCAGTAAAAATGCTCTGCTGCTTCTGGATGAGATCGATAAACTCGGATCGGACTATCGCGGGGATCCCTCTTCTGCGCTTCTGGAGGTACTGGACGCGGAGCAGAATAAGACGTTCCGGGATAATTATATCGAAGTTCCCTTTGACCTGAGTCATGTGCTGTTCATTACCACTGCAAATACCACTTCCACGATCCCGGCCGCGCTGCTGGATCGGATGGAAGTCATCGAGCTGAACAGTTACACGGACGAGGAAAAGCTGATGATCGCAAAGAACCATCTGCTTCCCAAGGAGACCGGAAAGCTCGGACTAAAAAAGAGTCAGATTTCGGTTTACGACAACGCTTGGCGGGAGATCATCGACGGTTATACCAGAGAATCAGGCGTACGAAATCTTCAGCGGGAGATTGCGACGCTCTGCCGTAAGGCAGCGCTGAAGTTCGCCACGGAAGATATCAAGCGCGTGATCGTCACTCCTTCAAGGGTGGAAGAGTATCTTGGAGTTCGGAAATATATACCCGATTCCATGCCGGCCAAAAACCAAATCGGGCTTGTGACCGGCCTCGCCTGGACGGCGGTAGGCGGCGTGACGCTGGAAGTGGAGGTCAACGTTGTGGAGGGGACCGGGAAACTGGTCATGACCGGATCTTTGGGCGATGTAATGAAGGAATCCGTCTCGGCAGCAATGAGCTATATCCGGTCGAGGGCGGACCAGCTTGGCATCCCGGCGGATTTTTATAAGACGAAAGACATTCACGTTCATTTCCCGGAAAGCGCCGTGCCCAAAGACGGACCTTCCGCCGGTATCACGATCTGCACGGCCCTTGTCTCTGCGCTGACGAACTGCCCGGTTCGGCGGGATATTGCCATGACCGGTGAGATCTCGATTCGGGGACGGGTTATGGCAATCGGAGGGCTGAAGGAAAAGACAATGGCCGCCCTGCGGCATGGGATTAAGACGGTGATCATTCCGGCAGACAACGAAAAGGACCTGGAGGAAATCGATCAGACTGTCCGGAGCCGGTTGAACTTTATTACGGTCCGCGATGCGGATGCGGTGCTGGGCGCGGCACTGGATCTGAGCAAAAATGCTGCGGCAGCGCAAAAGACGCAGACAGACCTGACCTTGCCGGTATCGGATTCCGGCGCCGGGAAAAAGCCGGGCCTGAGACAGTGAGGATTAAATGAACTATCAGAAAGTTGAATTTAAAATCTCTGCCGCCAATGCCTCGCAATTCGCCAGGGATGGAATCCCTCAGATTGCCTTTGCCGGGAAATCCAACGTCGGAAAATCCTCGGTAATTAACCGGGTGCTGCAGCGGAAAAAAATGGCCTATGTGGGGAACAGCCCTGGAAAGACCATTCACATCAACTATTTCCTGGTGGACGATACCGCTTATCTGGTGGATCTGCCCGGTTACGGCTATGCCAAGGTTTCCCAGTCGGAAAAAGCCAGGTGGGCAAAGCTCATGGAAGACTATTTCGCCTCGGGTCTGATCACACTGGGAATCCTGATTGTGGATGCGCGGCATGCGCCGACAGGAAATGATGTGACCATGGCGCGCTGGTTCCAGGATTCCGGTTGTCCCTTTGTGGTGGTTGCCAATAAGCTCGACAAACTGAAAAAGCGGGAAATCAATCCGAATCTGGAGACCATACGCGCGGTGCTTGGCCTTTCCGACGATACGCTTCTGCTTCCGTTTTCTGCGGAAAAGGGAACAGGACGTGAGGAACTGATTGCCAGGATCGAGTCGGCGGCAGCTTCCGCGCAGGAGACAGAAGACTGAAAGGGGAGGACGCATCTGCGTCCTCCTTTCCCTTGCTATTTGGCGGAATTCATGTTATACTAAACAATCAGGAGGAACCGCTATGCAGTCATTTTTGCGCTGGCTCGGCCAGTTGGATTTCAGCTTCGTGTGGGAATATGGGATCATAGTTGCGGCGTCATTGCTGTGTATCATGTTTCATGAGGTCAGCCACGGGGTAACTGCCCTTGCGCTTGGAGATCCTACGGCAAAAAATGCAGGGCGGCTTTCCTTTAATCCCATTAAGCATGTGGATATCTTTGGTCTGCTGATGATGGCGATATTCCGCTTTGGATGGGCGAAGCCTGTGCCTATTGATATGCGGAATTTCAAACATCCGGTTCAGGGTATGGCAATCACGGCGGCAGCCGGTCCGCTGTCCAATGTGGTTCTGGCTTTTCTTGCACTTTGTATCCGTGCAGGGGCGCTTTATTTCAATCTTCGCAGCGGTGGTGCGATATCCGGATTTCTGGTGACTTTTTTTGAATATGTTGCGGTGCTCAGTGTTGGCCTTGCAGTATTCAATGTGATCCCGATCCCGCCTCTGGACGGGTCGAAGGTGGTAAATGCGCTGCTTCCCCAGAGGATCTACTATAAGATCCTTCGATATGAAAAGTACGGATTTTTGATTATGATCGTAGTATTGTATCTGGGGATTCTGAACGGACCGCTGAATTTCTGCCGGAACGCCCTGCTGGACGGCCTTACCAAGATCTCCAGTTTTCCATTTTATATTTTCCAGAGTTTGTTTGGATAGAAAATAAGGGGACGCTATGATCGAACCTACCTATCATCTGCAGCATGTGGTTAAGTCCAGAAATGAGGAACCTGAGGATTTTTCCGGACCGCTGGACGTGATCCTGCTGCTGCTCAGTAAAAACAAAATCGAGATCCGGGATATTCAGATTTCCGTGATACTGGAACAGTATCTGGCCTATCTGGATGAGATGAAGCGCATGGATCTGGAGATCGCGAGCGAGTTCATCTCCATGGCCTCTCATCTTGTACTGATCAAGACGAAGATGCTCCTGAGCGAGGCCGAGCAGCAGGAGGGCCTTTCCGAAATGGAACTGTTGATTCAGTCCCTGGAACAGCGTCAGCGCCAGGAGATCCTGGAAAAGATCAAAGAGCCCGCTGCATGGCTTGAAAGCAGAAACGATATCGGCAGGAATATTTTCACCAAGGAGCCGGAACCGCTCCGAAAAGACCAGACTTATCGCTATCAGCATGACCGGTCCGATTTGATCCGCGCGCTTATGAATATGCAGGAGCGGAGCGATACGAAGCTGCCGTCTCCCATCAATGCCTTTGTCGGTATCGTCGGAAAAGAACCCTACCCGGTGGAAAAGAAAGCGGCGGAGATGCTTAAAGCATTGATTGCAAAGGGACGTCAGAAGTTAAGGAGCCTTTTTCGCGGAAATCGGTCCAGATCGGAAGTTGTGGCCACATTCCTGTCGATTCTGGAGCTGTGTAAGCTTCGTTCCGTTCGTGTGACGGAGGACAACGGGGAGCTGCAGGTGGATTATCTGAAGATGCCTGAGGAGAGCGAGGTGGAGCCGTAATGGATGCGGAAGATATCAGACGCGGGATTGAAGCGGTCCTGTTTGCTGCTGGGGAGCCGGTCGGTGCGGAACGGATGGCGCTTGCCATCGGCGTGTCGGTGGAAACCATTCACCAGGAGGTAAAAGTCCTTCAGGATGAGCTGAGCTTTGGGCGCAGAGGAATTCGTATCATCACCTTGGAAGATGCCTATCAGATGGTATCTGCGTCGGAACAGTCCGAACTGATCACCCGGGCGCTGGAGACCAGAAAACCGCCCAGACTGAGCGCTTCTGCTCTGGAAACACTGACAGTTATTGCGTATTATCAGCCGACTACAAAGGCGTTTGTCGAGCAGATCCGCGGCGTGGACAGTTCGTATACGATTGGTGTCCTGCTGAATAAGAAGCTGATCGAAGAACAGGGGCGGCTGAGCGTTCCGGGAAGACCGATCCTCTATGGAACAACGCCTGATTTCCTCAGAACGTTTGGGCTTTCCACGCTGGATGACCTTCCGGAAGTGGATCTTCCCAAGGGGCATATCAGCGCGGAGCAGGTCGAGATGCAGCTTTCTATGGAAGAGGTTGCGGAAGGCGGGGAGCAGGCATGATCGTATTGCACATCCTGCTTCTGATTCTGAAGATCATCGGAATAATTCTTCTCTGTGTTTTAGCGCTGATACTTTTGGCCTGTTTTATTCCGGTGGGAGTAACGGCGGAATACAGCTGCGATGGCGTTCTGGTTCTGGCGCACGCCGGGCCGGTGAAGATCCGGCTCCTTCCGAAAAAGGAAAAGCCGGAAACCGGGAAACCAAAGAAGGAAAAGAAACCGAAAAAGGAAAAGAAAAAAAACGAGGAGAAGCCGGATGAAACGCCTCAAAAAAAGAAGGGCGGCATGATTCCCATGTTCCGGGAATTGCTGGGCCTGGCGATCGAGGCGCAGGCATCCCTTCGGAACAAACTGCGGATCAAGGAACTGATCCTGCATCTGACGGTAGGCGGATTTGGAGAAGATCCTGCAAAGCCGGCGATCCTGTACGGAAGAGCCTGGGCGGCGCTCGGCAACCTGATGCCGCTTCTGATGGAAACCTTCCGGATCGAAAAGCGCAGCGTAGGCGCTGATATTGATTTTACAGCGGAAGAGAACACCATCTACACGAAAGCAACATTGATTATTACCATCGGAGCGATTCTGCGTATGGGAATCTGGTATGGTATTCGTGGACTAATCATTTATTTAAAGCACAATAAGAAAGGCGGCAAGAAACATGGCACATCCAGTCAGTGACTTAATGTCCAGTACAATGGCAAAAATCCGGGAGATGATGGACGCCAACACAGTCGTTGGCAAGCCCATCGAAGTTGGCGGCGTCACCGTAGTGCCGGTCTGCAAGATCTCTATCGGCTACGCCTCCGGCGGCACAGATTTTGCCCAGAAGAACCAAAAGTCTGATAAAGATAATTCCTTTGGCGGCGGCGCCGGAATGGGCGTCAACGTCACACCGATCTCTTTCCTTGTGATCAACGAGGGATCCGTTCGGATCATTTCCGCAGAACAGCCTGCTTCCAATACGGTGGATAAGGTCATCGATCTGGTTCCCAACGTCATGGACAAGGTCAGCACTATGGTTGGAAAGAAAAAGAACAGCGATCCGGAACCGGAGATCGTCATCGACAGCGAATAATACCTTCGGGCAGGGGAGATACTGTTTTTCGGTGATGCAGTATGAAAACCCGTAAACTCAGGATGACCGCAGCACTGTTTGCGGCCATCCTTGTTTATCTGACCCCGGTAAAAGCGCTGGAGGTTTCTGCCAGAAGTGCAGTTCTGCTGGATGGGGATTCCGGCACTGTTCTTTGGGAGAAAAACGCCGGAGAAAAAAGCCTGATCGCAAGTACCACAAAGATTATGACAGCGCTTGTAGTGCTGGAACATGCAGATCCGGACACGGTCGTGACGGTACCGCGGGAGGCAGCCGGGATCGAGGGATCATCCATTTATCTCAAGGCGGGTGAAACGCTTAGCGTCCGGGATCTTCTGTATGGAATGATGCTGCATTCCGGAAACGACGCGGCCACTGCGTTGGCTGTAATTGTCAGCGGCAGCGAGGACGCTTTTGCAGCGGAAATGAATCGTAAAGCGCAGGAACTGGGGCTCACGGAGATCCACTTTGCCAACCCGCACGGTTTGGACAGTGAAGAAAACTACGCAACAGCATATAGTCTGGGACAACTGGCTGTGGCTGCGATGAAGAACCCGGAGTTCCGGGAGATCGTTTCCTCTAAAAGCTACTCCTGCGATGGCAGAACGTTTCAAAATCACAATAAACTGCTTTGGAGCTATCCCGGAGCAATGGGCGTCAAGACCGGTTTTACCAGGAAAGCAGGAAGGATCCTGGTGGGCTGTGCAGAGCGAAACGGCAGACGGCTGATTTCCGTGACGATCAGTGATCCGGAGGATTGGATCGACCATTCCAGAATGCTTGATTATGGCTTTTCTCAATATGAAAATCGTGATTTGGTGAATCCGGGAGATGTATGCGGGCAGCTCCCGGTGATCTCAGGATCGAGAGATTATGTTAACCTTTTGGCTGCAGAGCCGGTATCATTTCCTATGCTGCCGGACGAACAGGCGGAATACCGGCTTCTGACGGCGCCGTTTGTCTATGCTCCTGTCAATCAAGGGTGCAGGCTTGGAACGATGCAGGTTTTTGTCGCGGAAAAGCTGGTGGCAAATGTGCCGCTGGAAGCCAAGGAAACGGTAGCGCTTCAGCCGGAAGCACCCGGGTTCTTGGCATCTGTCCGTGATTCGATATTCCATTAGGAGATTCTTATGCAGGAACGAATTCAAAAAATATTGGCCCGCTACGGTGTCGCATCGAGAAGGCGGGCAGAACAGATGATCCAGGAAGGCCGTGTTCAGGTCAATGGCCGAACCTGTCTGCTTGGAGAGTCTGCAGACCCGGAGAAAGACCTCGTGACAGTGGATGGGACGGCGCTTTCCGCGCTGCCCCGGCCGGTTTACATCATGCTTCATAAGCCGCGGGGATATGTTACAACGGCCGATGACGACCGCGGCAGAAAGACTGTTTTGGATTTGGTGGACTGCGGGGAACGGATCTATCCGGTGGGAAGACTGGATATGGATTCTGAGGGCCTGCTGCTGTTGACCAATGATGGAGAACTGACAAACAGGCTGATCCATCCGGCCCATGAGGTAACCAAAACATATCTGGTGTGGCTGAAAAATGCAGATCCTGAGAAGATCCGGTTCATGGGACGGCCTATGGAGATCGATGGATATCGGATCCGGCCTGCTCAGATCAAAATCCTCCGTCGGGAAATGAACGGGATTCAAATCGAAATTGAGATACACGAAGGCAGAAACCGTCAGATCCGGAAGATGGCGGAACAGTGCGGCATGGAAGTGACTCGCCTGAAACGGACCGCCGAGGGTCCGGTTCAACTGGGAGGATTACGCTGCGGCAGTTGGAGGCATTTGACAGACCAAGAAATTACTGCTTTAAAGAAACTGTAACTACACCATGTTTTGAATGACGATAAAAAATAACTTGCAAAATTACCGCACGGTGTAGTATGATATTTTAGTGTAGAATGACGGGAGATACTTCCCGTGTGGAGGCAGTAAAATGACAAGTGATATCCTGACCCTGATTCAAAATGGCATGAGCCGTTTTTCCAAAGGACAGAAGCTCATCGCCAATTACATTATGAATTCCTATGACAAGGCAGCATTCATGACTGCAAGCAAATTGGGAAAGACGGTCAACGTCAGCGAATCCACGGTGGTACGGTTTGCCGTTGAGCTTGGATACGATGGGTATCCGGCCATGCAGCGGGCGCTTCAGGAGATGATCCGCAATAAGCTGACCTCGGTTCAGCGGATCGAGGTGGCCAACAATCGGTTTGGCAATCAGGAGATCCTCTCTATGGTCCTGCAGTCCGACATTGAGAAAATTCGTACGACCCTGGAGGAAGTGGACAAAACTGCTTTTCAGGCTGCCGTAGACGATATCCTTCGAGCCAGGACGATCTATATTCTGGGCGTCAGAAGTTCGGCGTCCATTGCAAGCTTTCTGAGTTTTTACTTCAATCTGATGTTTGACAACGTCAAGCATATTCATACGTCTTCCAACGCGGAAATGTTTGAGCAGATGGTTCGGATCTCCAAAGATGATGTTGTGATCGGAATCAGCTTCCCGCGCTATTCCAGCCGCACGGTGAAGGCGATGAAATTTGCATACGACCGTGGCGCGACTGTCATTGCGCTGACGGATTCCATGTCGGCTCCCATTGCGGAAAACGCGACCCATACGCTGATTGCTATGAGCGATATGGTATCTCTGGTGGACTCTCTGGTTGCACCGCTGAGCGTAGTCAATGCGCTGATTGTTGCCTGCAGCTATAAGAAAGAAAAGGAAATCTCTGAGACCTTCTCTAATCTGGAGACGATCTGGGATGAGTACGGTGTCTATGAAAAGGTCGAAGATGGGGTCTGAATACGGCCTGATCGTTGTGGGCGGCGGTGCTGCCGGGATGTTCTCGGCGGGCACCGCCGCTTCCGGCCTGGACCGGGTGCTTCTGCTGGAACGCAATGGCGAGCTTGGCAAAAAACTTCGTATTACCGGAAAAGGGCGCTGCAACGTCTGCAATGATTGCCTCCCGGAAGATGTCCTGAAAAACGTCCCGACCGGTAGTAAGTTCCTCTACAGCAGTATCACGCGGTTTCCGCCGGAACGAACCAAGGCTTTTTTTGAGGAACTCGGCGTTCCGCTGAAGACCGAACGGGGGAATCGGGTGTTCCCGGTCTCTGATAAGGCGGTGGACGTTAGGAACGCCCTGCAACAGTGGGTCTTAGGCCGTGGCGTTGAGATCCGGCAGGGAAGAGCGGACCGGCTGCTTGTAAAAGACGGCTGCATAAAGGGAGTGAAAGCCGGCGGCATTTCCTACTATGCCCCCCGGGTGATCCTTGCGACCGGCGGATTGAGTTATCCTGGTACCGGGTCTACGGGAGATGGATACGAGCTGGCCAGTCAGGCCGGCCACACGGTTTCGCCCTGTACCGGTTCTCTGGTACCCCTGGAACTGGAGGGAGGCTGTCGGGCAATGGCCGGACTGAGCCTTCGGAACACGGGCGTAACGCTCTGGGGGCGGAAAAAGAAGCCCGTGTATCAGGATTTCGGCGAGCTGGTGTTTATGAACTACGGGGTTTCCGGTCCTACGGTCCTCAGCGCCAGCTGCCATATTCGGGAAGCTGACGGTCCTTATGTGCTGGAGCTGGATTTAAAGCCCGCTTTGGATGAGGGGAAACTGGACGCCCGGCTTATTCGAGATTTTGCGGAGAAGAAAAACGAGACAGTCTTCGAGGGAATCCGCGGACTGCTTCCTGCGCAGATGGTTCCGCTGATCCTTGACCGTGCGGGAATTCCGACGGGTACGCCGGTTCATGATGTGACCCGGCAGCAGAGAAGAGAAATCATGACCCAGCTCAAACATTTACGTTTCACCGTAATAGGAAAGCGACCGGTAGAAGAAGCGATCATTACCCACGGCGGCGTTTCGCTCCGCGAAATTGATCCCTCTACCATGGCGTCAAAATTGGTGCAGGGGCTGTATTTTGCAGGTGAGATCATGGACTGTGATGCCTACACCGGGGGCTTTAATCTGCAGATTGCCTGGTCTACGGGATATGCGGCCGGAACTTCCTGTGGAAATCCGTAAAAACCTGTGATATAATAATGGGCGGACAATTTGTCCGCCCATTATTGATGAAAGCGGGAAAATAAAATGGATCAGTTTTACTCGATTGCGATAGACGGTCCCTCCGGCGCAGGAAAAAGCACCATTGCAAAAGCTGCCGCCAAAGAGCTTGGATTTGTGTATCTGGATACCGGGGCAATCTATCGGACTGTTGCGTGGCATATCACCATGATGGGGATCGGACCGAAGGACACCGACCATGTTCCGATGCTGCTGGATGATGCGAATATCAAGATCGATTTTCAGCCTGACGGTCAGCACATGATCCTCAACGGGAAAGATATAACCCAAGAGATCAGAACTCCTGAGATCGCTTCTGTGGCTTCCCAGGCGGCCGCGCAGCCTTCTGTGCGGGAATTTCTGCTGGATATGCAGCGCGACCTGGCGAAGACCCACAATATCATTATGGACGGCCGTGACATCGGCACTGTAGTTCTGCCAAATGCCAGCGTAAAGATCTATCTGACGGCGACACCGGAGGCAAGAGCTATGCGCCGGTATCAGGAATACCTGGAGAAGGGACAGAAGGCCAGCTACGAGGAGGTCCTTGCGGACCAGAAAAAGCGGGACTATGACGATTCCCACCGGAAGATTGCTCCGCTGAAGCAGGCAAAGGACGCCGTCCTTGTGGACACCACGGAGATGGATCTTCAGGAGTCGATCAATTATTGTGTGGCGCTGATTCGGGAGAAGCTTGGCCTATGAACGCCAAAACATGGTACAGGATCTTATATACCATAATACGCCCTTTTGTGGGACTATATTATCCGCTGAAGTTTATCGGACGTGAAAACATCCCCGAGGGAGGCGCTCTCGTCTGCGCCAATCACTCCTCTGCCATTGACCCGTTATTCATTGCCTTTGCCCTCACCAAGAAGCACCCGATCTGCGCCATGGCGAAGGAATCCCTTCTCAAGATTCCCTTTATCGGCAAACTGCTGAAGCTGGTTGGAACGTTTGGCGTGAAACGGGGCGCGTCGGACATCCACGCGGTAAAGTACGCCCTCGATCAGCTCAAAAAAGGGGAATATGTGGTGCTTTTCCCGGAGGGGACAAGGATCAAATCCAGGGAAGAAGGGGAGCCGAAGACAGGCGCGGCCATGCTTGCCTGCCGGACTGGCGTCCCGGTGGTTCCCATGTATATTCCGATGAAGAAAAAAGTCCTGCGGCTGAACCGGATCTATATCGGGGAGCCTATGTATATGAAGCCTGCCGGGAAGCGGGCAACCACGGAAGACTATGAGCGGCTGACTGCGGAGCTTATGGATCGGATCTATGATTGCGGTGATGGAGTATGAGAGTTGAACTGGCAAAAACAGCCGGGTTCTGTCCCGGCGTGAAGCGTGCGGTCAATATGGTGGAGATGGCGGCGAAATCCGGCAATCCCACGGTCACCTATGGACCGATCATTCACAACCGCCATGTGGTGGACCGGTTTGCGTCTATGGGAGTCCATGAAATCAGCCATTTCAGCGATGTAAAACCCGGGACCCATGTGATCATCCGTTCACACGGCGTATCCAGAGCTGTCTATGAAGGACTCCGGCAGCAGGGCGCGATTATAGAGGATGCCACCTGTCCCTTTGTCAAGCGAATTCATGAGATCGTTTCGGAGGCGGAACAGAGGGGACGGATTTGCCTGATCATCGGCGTCCGGAGCCATCCTGAGGTGGAGGCCATCGCCGGATGGTGCCGCCAGCCGTATGTGTTTGAAACAGCGGAAGAACTGGCGAATTGGCTTCTGGAGGAACCGGCACGGCAAAATTGGCCCCTTATCATCGTTTCCCAGACCACAAGTACTGAAAAACTATGGAAAAACTGCACGGAAACTATAAAAAAGCTATGTACAAACTGCGAAATATTTGATACAATATGCAGTGCAACAGAGAAACGCCAAAGCGAAGCTGCCCAATTGGCCCAGCGGTGTGAGTCAATGATTGTCATTGGCGACAGGAAAAGCTCCAATACGAAGAGACTGAAAGAGATTTGTTTGGAATCATGCTCGGATACCTGCCTTGTCGACAGTGCTGCGGATTTAGAGACTGTTCGCTATACCGGGAAACTATCTGTTGGCATCACTGCCGGTGCGTCCACGCCGGAGTGGATTATTAAGGAGGTATACAAGAACATGAGCGATGAAATCAAGAACGAAGCTGTCGTAGAAGAGGCTGCTGAGACTGTTGAGGCTGTTGCCGCTGAGACGGTCGAGCCGGCTGTCGAGGAGGCCGCCGAGGTGGTCGAGGCTCCCGCTGAGTCCGTGGAAGCCGCCGCACCCGAAGCTCCGGAGGCACCTGTTGCGCCCGCCGGAGAGGAGACCTTTGATCAGCTGCTGGAGCAGTACGACAAATCTTTAAATACAGGAGATAAGGTTACCGGTATCGTTACTGCGATCAACGCCAACGACGTGGCGGTTGATCTGGGTACCAAGCATGCCGGCTACATAGCCTACAGCGAGATTAGCGACGATCCCAACGCCAAGCCTGAGGAGATGTTCCAGGTCGGCCAGGAGATCGAGGTCTACGTGATTCGCGTCAACGACGGCGACGGCACGGTGCAGCTCTCCAAGAAGAAGCTCGACGCCCAGAAGAACTGGGATGACATGGAGAAGGCCTGCGAAGAAAAGACTGTGGTGGAAGGCTACATCACTGAGCAGAACAAGGGCGGTGTGGTTGCCAGCGTCAAGGGTATCCGCGTATTCATCCCCGCCTCCCAGACCGGCATCCCCAAGGAAGGGGATATGAGCGTGCTGGTCAAGACCAACCAGAAGATTCGCATCACCGAAGTCAACCGCCAGCGCAAGCGTGTGGTCGGCTCCATCAAGGCCGTGGCCCAGGAAGCCCGGAAAGCCGCTGCGGAGAAGATCTGGAATGAGATCGAGGTCGGCAAGAAGTACACCGGCGTGGTCAAGAGCCTGCCGAAGTTCGGCGCATTTGTGGACATTGGCGGAGTGGACGGCCTGGTCCATGTGTCCGAGCTGAGCTGGAGCCGTGTGAAAGAACCCTCTGATGTGGTTTCCATCGGCGACGAGATCGAAGTTTATGTCATCGGCTTTGATCCGGAGAAGAAAAAGATCTCCCTTGGCTACAAGACCGATGAGACCAACCCCTGGACGATCTTCACCAACAACTATGCAGTGGGCGACGTTGTCAACGTTAAGATCGTTAAGCTGATGACCTTCGGCGCTTTCGCTGAGATCATTCCCGGTATCGACGGCCTGATCCATATTTCCCAGATCGCCGACCGTCGGATCGATAAGCCCGAGGATGTGCTCTCCGAGGGTCAGACCGTGGATGTGAAGATCACTGCGATCGACACCGAGCGCAAGCGTATCTCGCTTTCTATCCGCGCTCTGCTGGAGGACAGCTATGCTCCCGCGGACGAGGACGGCTACGAGGACTAAAATTTGAAAAGAAACCCCGGATCCATCTGGATCCGGGGTTTTTCTTGTAAGCGACAAATCTAGCCACGTACAATCCCCGGCCACGGGAATACCGTAACCGGGGTGTAAGGCATCATTTACTTACAGGATTCC
>JAFUFT010000078.1 GCA_017469795.1 Oscillospiraceae bacterium | reverse complement strand
CAAATCCGGCTTCCTTCAGATTCCACCTCGCGATGGACACCTTTGCCTTTGGCTAACGCTTCCCATTGCCGGGCGCGTTCGGGACTTTCACCCTATAGAACGTGCGCTCGCCGGGCGCACATCACGAACCGCCCGGGCGCAGAGCTTTCTGCGCCCGGGCGGTTCCTTATGCCCGCGGCATATTCCATCTCATCGTTTAAGATATTCCGCAGAGACCGGAAACTCAAAATAGGTGTCCGGATACGGTTCATTTTCCAGGGCAAAGTGCCACCATTCACAGTCGATCGGGGCAAATCCGCTGCGGAGCATGGCCCGGCGGAGCACCATCCTGTTCTCATACTGCTCCGGCGTGATCCCCCGGTAATCCGGATGGGACACCGGACTGAACAGATCGAAGGGACTTCCCATATCCAGCTCTTTCCCCGTCTTCATGTCCAGCAGCGTCAGATCCACGGCGCTGCCCCGGCTGTGGCTGGACTGGCTGGCGATATAGCCTTTGGCGAAAAGCTCCTGCTTCTCCAGCTCCGGATAGAAAAAGGGCTTCATACGAAGGTCCAGATCCTCGATGCCCCACAGAACAAAGTGCCTCACCGCGCAGGCAGGACGGTAGGCGTCGAAAATCTTCAGCCGGTAGCCCTGCACCATCACCTCGCTGCTGACGGCCTTCAGGGCACGGGCCGCCTCTTTCGTCAGAAGTGCGCAGGGTTCCTCGTAGCCGTCGATGCGGTCTCCGATAAAATTATAGGTGGAATGATACCGGATCTCCTGCACGATGCCGGGCACAAAATCCGCCAATACCACAAAGCCGGACGTATCCATCGCAGCTCTCTTCTGAAAATCTGTTGCCATATTCCGTTCCTTCCGTTCCCGTTATGCTTTTGTCCGTTCCGCCTCCGGATCGAGATAAACTCTGGACCCGGTGGCGCCGGTCTGCCCCTGATATTTCCCACTGTAGGGATGCAGGGCAGGGGCGTCCATCTCCGCCAGCACCAGCTGTCCCACCCGGCGTCCCGCCCGCAGTTCAATGGCGCAGCGGTTGGCGTTGAACAGTTCCAGGGTGATCTCCCCCCGGAATCCCGGGTCCACCCAGCCTGCGTTCTGAATGAACAGTCCCATGCGGCCCAGGGAGCTGCGCCCCTCCACAAAGGCGGTGAGGTTGTCCGGCAGCGTCACATATTCCATGGTCGTGGCCAGCACAAATTGTCCCGGCAGCAGCAGATAGGTATCCGTTTCGATGGTCTTATAGCGGATCTCATGCTCCATGGTGATGATGCCAGAGGACGTGTCCTCCACCACGCTGAAGGTGTTTCCCAGCCGGATGTCCACGCTGGCAGGCTGGACCTGCGCCGGTTCCAGCGGGCTGATCCCCAGCGTTCCTTCCGCCAGCATCCGCAGGATCGTTCGGTCCGACAGAATCATGATCCGTTTCCTCCCTGCAGGTATTCCTTGACCTGCTCCCAGTACTTCTCGCCGTCCCTGCGGCCCTGCTCGTATCCGGCCTGAAGCTTCGATTTGTCCCGCTCCAGCTTGCCGATGTCCAGCTCCGTCTCCGGCTCGATCAGGAAGATATTTCCCTGTTCCCGAAGCTCCGCCAGCTCTTTCCGTTCCGCGGCATACCGTTCCGGTTCTGTCAGCAGGACGCTCAGCAGATTCGGATAGTCCCGGTACAGCCGCCGGGACAGATTTTCCATCACCGGGCGCACCGGGTGTTTGCGGTATTCCAGCCGCCGGGTCAGAATCACCACCACCCGGTCATATTCCGGATGCAGCTTCAGGAACCGCAGCGGCAGATGCGGACCGATGCCGCCGTCGAGATACGGATGCTCCCCGATCTGCACCTTCCGGCACAAGTACTGCATGGAAGAGGACGCCGCCACCGCCGTAAGGATATCCTCCGATTCGTCCCGGTCAAAGTATTCCTGCCTTCCGGTGTCGCAGTTGGTGGCCGTCGCATAATATTTGATCCCGCTGTGATAGAAGGTGCCCTCGTCGAAGGGCAGGATCTCCTGCATCTCCCGGAGGATGAAGTCAAAGCCCACCAGATTATGCTCCCGGCGCAGGGCCTTCGTGCCCACATATCTGGGGTCCATCCCGTAGGACATCACCACGTCCCGGCAGCGGCCGGGCTGTTTCGCCACATATCCCATCCCGTTGAGGGCCCCGGCGGACACGCCCACCACGCAGTCCGGATAGACCTCGTGCGCCATAAAGACATCCAGTATCCCGGAGGTGTAGATCCCCCGATAGGAGCCGCCCTCCAGCATCATGACAGATTTCATCCTTTTCCCTCCGTCCATTCCTGAGTCCATTAAAAATATACCCCATCCTTCCAGCCGTGTCAATGTGCGAAAACGGCGGGGCCCCATCCGGATCCCGCCGTTATGCTTCCTATTTCCAGGGCAGAAACGCCCAGGCCACCGCGAACACCAGCGACGGCAGCAGATTCGCCACCGGGATTTTCTTCTCCCGGATCAGGTTAAGGCCCACGCAGAAGATCAGGATCGAGCCGACCAGGCTCAGGTTCCCGCTGGCCTCCGGGGTCATCAGCGGCGCCACCAGCCGGGACAACAGGGTGATGACGCCCTGAAAAATCCCCACCGGGATCGCCGCGAAGATGCATCCCTTCCCCTGGGAGGCCGCCATAATCATTATGATCAGAAAGTCCAGGATCGCCTTGGTCACCAGGGTCGCATGATCGCCGTAGAGACCGTCCTGAATGGCTCCCACCACCGCCATGGCGCCGATGCAGACCGTCAGGGACGCAGACACGAATCCGCCCACAAACCTGGAATCTCCCTCGTTGCCGGTGCGCGCGCGGAGCCAGACGCCAAACCGTTCCATCCGGCCATCCAGATCCAGCAGTCCGCCCGCCAGACCGCCCAGCGCGATGCTGACGATCATCATCATGGTACCCTCCGACGTCAGGATCCCATCCTGGACAGACAGCATCTTTGACATGGTGCCGCCGATCCCAAGGAACATGACGCTCACGCCGCACCCGGCCATGATCGTATCCCGGACCCGCTGCTCCAGCTTGCTGCCGAACAGCAGCCCGATGATCCCGCCCAAAACAATTCCGATCACATTGATGACCGTGCCAAGTCCAGGCATACCAACACCCTCTTTTCTTTCGCGTGAGAGTATTGTAGAGCCGCGTGGATCGATTTGCAAGGAATCGTCCGTTTTTTCGTGAAAAGCCACAGTTTTTCGTTGCCATTTCCCTGTATCTATGGTAAAGTTGTAGTGGAAGGAAGTGACAAGTTTGCCAACCACTTATGCCCATTACCGGTTTGGCCGGGATGTCCTGGCGCAGCTGCCTCCGGATACGCAGGCGCTGATCTCCCGGAACCGGGAACTGTTTGATTTCGGCGTTCACGGGCCGGATCTTTTGTTTTACTACAAGCCCATCGGGAAAAACCACGTGAACGAAACCGGGTATCGGAACCACCGGCGGACCGGCCGGGATTTCTTTACGGAAGCGGCCGCTCATGCTGCCGCCGCTCCGGACAAAGATGCGTCCAGGAGTTATCTCTACGGGGTTCTCTGTCATTTCGCTTTGGACCGCTGCTGCCACCCCTATGTGGCCGAGAAGGAACGCGACGGCGTCAGCCACAGCACCATTGAAGCGTCCTTCGACCGGTATCTGATGCTGAAGGACGGTCTGGATCCCGTGACCCATAAGGTCACCGCCCACCTCCATCCCAGCCGGAAGAGCGCCGGCGTGATCGCCCGATTCTATCCGTTCCTGACAGTGGAGGAAGTCTTTCTGGCGGAAAAGCAGATGCTGCTGTTTTTAAACGCGCTGATTGCCAAAGGTCCCAAGCGGCGGGTGCTGGTGCAGGCCATGCGTATGGCGGGCAAGCCCCATCTGGAGGATCTGTTTATCCCCTATGCGCAGGTGCCCGGCTGCGTGGACAGCGATGAGATCCTGTTCCGGCACTATGAGGAGGCGCTGGAGATGTCAAAAACGCTGTTTGCCGAGCTGGAGGCCGTTCTTGGCGGGACCGGGGACTTCGGTCCGGGCTATGATCACACCTTCGGGGAGGAATAAGCAAGAGGAGGAATTCGTATGGGTAAATTCAAACTGACCAAGCGGGAGAAATCCTGGATCCTCTATGACGTGGGCAACTCCGCCTTCACCATGATGGTATCCACGCTGATCCCCATTTTCTTCAATGCGCTGGCGGGCGACGCGGGGATCTCTTCCACCAACTATCTGGCCTACTGGGGCTACGCCGGCTCCGTGGCCACGCTGCTCACAGCGGTCATCGGTCCGGTGTTCGGAACCATCGCCGACCGGAAGGACACCAAAAAGCGGGTGTTCCTGGTTTCGCTGATCCTGGGCGCCGCCGCCTGCATCCTCATGGGCTTTGCCTGGAGCTGGCTGGCATTCCTGGTGATTTACGTGCTGGCCAAGGTCAGCTATTCCTCCTCCCTGGTGTTCTACGACGCCATGCTGCCGGAGACCACCACTGAGGACCGGATGGACAACGTTTCCTCCCAGGGCTACGCCTGGGGCTACATCGGTTCCTGCGTCCCCTTTATCATCTGCATCGTGGTCTACGTCATGAGTAATATGCTGAATCTGATTCCGCTGCGGGCAGCCATGATCCTGGTGTTCCTGATCACCGCGGTCTGGTGGGTGGCCATGTCCGTCCCCCTGATCAGGACCTACCGGCAGGACCGCTATGTGGAGGCTCAGGGCAACCCCTTCGTCCAGAGCTTCCGTCAGCTTGGGAATACGTTCAAAAGCATCCGCCAGGAAAAGCATATCTTCCTGTTCCTGCTGGCGTTCTTCTTCTTTATCGACGGCGTATACACCATCATCGACATGGCTGTGGCCTACGGCACGGCGGTGGGTCTCGACACCACGGGCCTGCTGATCGCCCTGCTGGTGACGCAGTTCGTGGCCTTCCCCTGCGCCATCATATTCGGCCGCCTGGCCGCCAAATATGACACCGGGCGTCTGATCAAGATCTGCATCGTGGCCTATACCTGCATCACGATCTTCGCTATCTTCCTGGCCCATCAGTGGCAGTTCTGGGTGCTGGCCGTCTGCGTGGGCATGTTCCAGGGTGGCATTCAGGCCCTGTCCCGGTCCTATTTCGGAAAGATCATCCCCGCGGAAAAGTCGGGCGAGTATTTCGGCCTGTACGACATCTGCGGCAAGGGAGCGGCCTTCATGGGAACTACTCTCATGGCGGCGGTGACCCAGCTCACCGGCCATCAGAACATCGGCGTGGGATCCATTGTGATCATTTTTGCCGCCGGCCTTCTGGTATTCACCCGAGCAGACAAAGCCTGCCGCGCCGCGCTGGCCAAATAAAAACCGAAACGATCTGCGGGCGGTTCTTCGGAACCGCCCGCAAAATTATTAAAAAGTTCACAGAAACCTTGCAGATTGGTAGAGACAATTCCGGTTTCATCTGCTATAATATGGTTCGCTGTCCCTGTCGGGCAGCCAGGAAAGGATGTGTCATTATGCAATGCCCAAACTGCGGTCAGGAGCTTTCCGACCGCGATCTCATATGCCCCGGCTGCGGCTGGTCGGAGGAATCTGCCGCCCCGGAAGCGATTGCAGAACCGGTGGAGGTTTCTTCGCCGGAGCCGGAAGTTCCGGAGTCTGACGCTGTTCCGGAGGAGATCGAGGCGCCGGAACCGGAAGTCACCGATGCTTCTGATGAAGCGGAGGCCGAGATTTCAGAGGAAACCGGGGAGACAGAAGAAGCCGATTCTTCTGATGTGCCTGACGCCTCCGATCCGGAGGAAGAGACCGCCGAATCAGAGGAAGAAGATGCCGAACCGGCCAGGAAAAAGCGTTCGATTCTCCCCGCCGTCCTCGGCGCCATCGTCGGCCTGCTGGCGATCATTATTGTGTGCCTGACCATCACACTGACCACTCTGTCCAGGACCGGGAAGATGCCCGCATTCGTCACCTCCATCCAGAATGCGTTCCATCGGGAGCACTTCGACGCGGACGCAGTGGCGGTCCGGATTCTGGACGCAGACGGCGGGGAGGTCTCCGCGCTGGACAACGAACAGTTTTCCTTCTACTATTGGGGCGAGATCTACTATTTCATCCAGAGCAACGGTCTGGTATTCGATCCCGGCCAGCCCCTGGACGAGCAGGAATACATGGACGGCCAGACATGGCAGGATTTCTTCCTGGAAAACGCGAATACCTCCATTCAGCAGGTGGAGTCCATGAAGGCGGACGCTCTGGCGGCCGGTTATACGCTTCCGGAGGCCTATCAAGAGCAGTATGACGCCATTCTGTCCTCCATGCCTGAGTACGCCAAGCAGTCCGGCTTCACCGACGATGACGGAAACGGCGACATCCTCGCCTATGTGCAGGATTCCTACGGTGCATCGGCGACAGAAGAGACCTTCCGGGATTATCTCTACGACTCCTACCTGGTCACCGCCTACTCCGACGAGATCTACGCCCAGGTGACTGTGGATGACGCCGCGCTGGAGGACTGGTACGACGAGAACGCGGAGATGTATGAGAGCTACGGCATCACAAAGTCCGATGTTCCCAACGTCAACGTCCGGCACATTCTCATCGCTCCCGCTGTAGAGGAGGGTGCCACGGAGGAGGAAAGCCAGAAGGCTAAGGACGAGGCCAAGGCGGAAGCCGAGCGGATCCTGAAAGAATGGCAGGAAGGTGCGCATACGGAGGAATCCTTCGGCGAACTTGCCGCCACCTACTCCACCGACGGCGGATCCAATCTCAACGGAGGCCTATATGAGAACGTCTATCCCGGGCAGATGGTGGAAGCCTTCAACGACTGGTGCTTTGATGAGAGCCGGACCGCCGGCGACACCGGTATCGTCGAGACGGATTTCGGCTATCACATCATCTATTTTGCCGGTACCACGGACAACTATTACTGGAAGCAGGCGGCAGAGAGCGATCTGCACTACAAACTCTATGACGATGCGCTCCAGGCCATTGTGAACCACTACACGGTGGAACCCACCGAAGATCTGGAGCTTTCCACTCCCACCGCCATCTCCACCCTGGCGGAAGAAGCGGAAGCACAGGCCGCAGAAGCGGAAGCCTCCGCAGCCGGTTAATCGGGTAGGAGGTCACCCATTAGTTGAGTGACCGTCCTCCCACACCACCGTGCGTACCGTTCGGTACACGGCGGTTCAATCGCATAAGTGCAGATGCTCGTACAGTCCAAGGGCGCTTACAAGCCCGGCCTGTGCGAGCACTTGTTTTGAAAGGCCCTCTTGCACACAGGGTATCGCCGCGCAGTGCCAATAAGCCTTGCGCGTACTTGCAGCCACATATGCTCTATCCAAGGGTACACCCAATTT
>JAFUFT010000077.1 GCA_017469795.1 Oscillospiraceae bacterium | reverse complement strand
GGGAAGACCGGCCATCTCGGCGATGCCGCCGGCGTTGTCAGCCACGGGGCCGTAGGCGTCGGTGGCCAGGGTGATGCCCAGGGTGGAGAGCATGCCGACGCCGGCGATGCCGATGCCGTAGAGGCCCTGGTTGAAGGCGTCGGAGAACAAACCGGCACTAATAGAGCCGCCGGCGCAGAAGAAGCTGATGATAACAGCGGCGCCCACGATCAGAATGGAAGCCATGGTGGACTTCAGGCCCAGGGAGATACCGCCGATGATGATGGTGGCGGCGCCGGTCTCGGAAGCCGCAGCCAGCTCCTGTGTGGGCTTGTAGTTGTCAGAGGTGTAGTACTCGGTGAAGTAACCGATGGCGCAGCCGCCCACCAGTCCGCAGAGGATGGCGATGAAGATACCGATCTTGCCCATGATGACCATGGTCAGGATCAGGGCCACGATGGCGGCCACAATGGCGGCGGCGTAGGTGCCGGTCCGCAGGGAGGTCAGCAGGGACTTCTGGGTTGCGTCCTCCTTGGTCTTGACCAGGAAGGTGCAGACCAGAGAGCAGAGCATGCCGGTCACGGCGATCATCAGGGGCAGCAGCATGCCCTTGAAGCCGTAGCCTGCAGTGGCGGACAGCGCAAAGGTGGCCAGAATGGAGCCCACATAGCTCTCATACAGGTCAGCGCCCATACCGGCCACGTCGCCCACGTTGTCGCCCACGTTGTCGGCGATGGTTGCGGGGTTCCGGGGATCATCCTCGGGGATACCGGCTTCCACTTTGCCCACCAGGTCAGCGCCAACGTCGGCAGCCTTGGTGTAGATACCGCCGCCCACACGGGCAAACAACGCCATGAAGGAAGCGCCCATGCCGTTCATAACCATGATGTTGCCCAGCTGGACGGGATCGGAGATGCCGAAGCCGAACCGCAGCAGGCAGAACCACATGGTCACATCCAGCAGGCCCAGGCCCACCACAGTGAAGCCCATGACGGAGCCGGAGGCGAAGGCCACCCGCAGGCCCTTGTTCAGGGACTCGGAAGCGGCCCAAGCGGTGCGGGCGTTGGAGGAGGTGGCGATCTTCATGCCAATAAAGCCAGCCAGCATGGAGAAGATACCGCCGGTGAGGAATGCGAAGGGGGTAAACATGGCGAGCATACCTGCAAACGCCATAATCAGAAGGATCACGAACACACTGGCGAACACCTTGGCCACGGTCAGGTACTGATGCTTGAGGTAAGCATTGGCGCCGTCCCGGATCGCCTGGGCGATCTTCACCATTTTGTCGTTGCCCTCAGAGTGCTTCATCACGTGTCCGCGCTGAATGAACGCAAATGCCAGTGCGACCACAGCGCCGATGAAGCCAATCAGAAAATAGGTTTCCAACAACAAACACTCCTTACTTAGTTTTTTGCTACTTAATTATTCTACCATATTTCCCCGGGAATGCAAGCGTTTCCGCAGGAATTTCGGAAAAACAGAGAAACGTGGAAACCGGGAGGCGGAGGAGCCGCAAGTTATGCTTGTATTTTCTTTGAAAATAGGCTATATTGGGAATGACCAAGGAGGGACTGATATGACCAATCAGCAGATCACCGGCTTTGAAGTCAAGCCTGTAAGGGAAAAGAACGGGCTTCTGGGACGAAAGAAAACAGAGGATCAGATCCTTCAGATCCTGGTTCCCGGCGGGAATATTTTTCTGCGGAAAAGCACGCTGCAGGCGGCGGGAAGCAACTGGGTGAGATTCAAGCGCCGGATCGAACGGATGGCGGCGGAAAAGGAGATCCCCTTTACGGATTACACCATGGAAGAGTGAAAACAGGCCCTGCACCATGTGGTGCAGGGCCTGTTTGTATGCGGTCAGGTTTCATTGAGATCCAGCTTGTAGGTGCACAGGCGGAACAGGAACGTGGCCATCTGGGCGCGGCTGATCCTTCGGTCAAACCGGTCCAGGATCTGCTCCAGCTCTCCGACGGAGCCGGTGAGGAAGCTCTCCTCATAGCACCAGATCAGTGCCGGAAGTTCCTCTTCCCCAATTTCGGGGTAGTCCTCCACCGCCTGGAGCAGCTCCGCTTCATCCACGTCCGTGGTCACGCCGGAGAGCTGCGCGTACCGGTACATCAGCAGGGATGCGGTGCGGTAGTCCACCCGGTCGTGGAAGTTGTACTGCTCGTCGCCGTCGCGGACCAGTCCGGTTTCAAAGGCCCAGCAGACCGCGTCGTAGTATTCGTAGTCGGTGCTGTTGAAGCGGCTGTTTTCGTAGCCCTTCGGCAGGAATTCATTGGAGGTCTCGGGGCAGCCGGCAATCCGGTAGAGCACGTCGCAGAATTCGCCCAGCGCCGTGACGTATTTTCCGCCGAAGACCGTCTCGCTCTCGGGCTCCACATAGCCGTTCCGGTACATGTAGGACACGCCGGCCTGATAGAAGATGTTGGTGATGTCCTCGAATACCACAGTCTCCGAATCCGGCACATCGTTTTTCCGATGGTCGAACACATGACCGTAGTAGTCGTTCTGCAGAATGTCGGCAGAGACCTGGAATTTGTTGTCCACATACATCCGGTACATGTTCAGGGTATCCAGATCGACCTCGTCCGTCTCGTCCGTTGGGGTCAGCGTTTCCGTGCCCGCGTCATAGCGGAAGCGATCCGTGAGGAAGCTCTCCTCCGCCAGCACCGCAATATGGAGGCCGCCGGAGAGAACGTCTGTGCCGGCCAGCAGCCGGGAGTCAAACTCCGCGCCCATCAGGTTCAGCAGGGTGGGAAGAATGTCCGCGGTGGAGCAGTATTCGTCCACTTCAATGTTCTCCTTGAGACCCGGAGCGTAGCAGATAAAGCTGTTGCGGTATTTCTCAAAGGTGGTGTCCAGGGGCTGCCCGGCCAGCTCGTTGTATTCCTGTTCGCTCAGACCGTAGGGGTAGTGGTCGTTGGTCAGGACGATGCAGGTCTTGTCTAGAATGCCCTCCTCCTTCAGCCGGTCCACCATGTATTCAAGCGCGTACTCCAGCTCCAGGTTGCAGGCGATAAAGGCCTTGACGGGCATGGAGTAGGGCAGGGATTCCACCTGTGCCCGGTTCTTGGCGCTCATGGCGTTGTGCCAGTTGTACTGGTAGTGGCCGCTGAAGGTCATGTAATAGGCATGAAAGGGGCCTTCGCTGTCGATGTAGTCGTCGATGGAGGCCTCGATCATCTCCAGATCGGAGGAGGGCCAGTCCACTGTGATGTTGAGGCCGTTGTCTGCGGACTTGAACGTGTATCCCATGTTGGGGTGGGTCAGGTTCCGGTTGTAAAAATCCCCGATGTAGTTGTGATAGGCCCAGGTGCTGTAGCCCTCGGCCCGCAGGGCATTGCCCAGACAGAAGGGCAGGTAGTTGCTCTTGGACTGGTCGAAGCTGGAATCCGTCTTGGTCCGGGACATGTCCGGATAGAGGCCCATGCACATGGTGTATTCGCCGTTGGTGGTCACGGACTGGAAGGAGCCGTAGTAGTTCTCAAAGAGGATCCCGGTATGGGACATCTCATAGAGCATGGGGGTCAGCTCCTCGGAGATCAGCCAGGGCGTAAAGGATTCGGCGCAGATGGTGATGAGATTGTAGTCCTTCAGCAGTCCGGTGTAGTCATTCTTCCGGGTGGGGAGCACCGTGGAAAAATACTCGTCCAGACGCTGGAGATTCGGGTCATCGGTGGACTCCTTGAGCTTCTGAAAATCGATGTCCTCGATCACATTGTATTCCCGGTTGGAGTATGTGCCGGGCTCCTTGGTGGTGCCCAGAGAGACCTCGTTCAGTACGCCCTGATCCTGGCCGACGCCGAGGATCATGTAGCGGAGCTCCTGCTCTGTGGTTGCCAGCATGCCCACGTTCTTGTAGCTCATGTCCGTGGAGGTGTTCACGTTGGTGAAGATCTCATAGACGGAGAAGGGTTCGCCCTTTCCCGTGACCATCAGACCGGCGGTGAACACGATCAGAACCAGAAGAATTCCGAAGGAACAAAGAGCCTGGGGCCAGCGCAGCCGGTATCTGGGTGCTTTCCGCAGGATCAGCGTCAGCAGCAGCACGATCAGCGGGACCAGAAGCAGCAGAATGGGCAGAATGTTTTTCTGGATGCCGTAGAGGATTTGCTGGCCGAAGTTCGTCACCACGTCGCCGCCCATCCGCACCTGGCTGATGGGCATGAGACTGCCGAAGATGGCGTTGTAGACGAGCTGTATCTCTGCCAGGGCTGTCTGCAGCAGAGTCAGCGCCACTGCCATGATCCGGCCGGGGATTTTCGGCAGGGAGGAGGCAATCAGGGAACAGATCAGCGCCTCCATCAAGGCGAAGAGAATCGGATAGAGGATCCGGATGTTGACGCTGCGGAAGATGCAAAGGTGCAGAAATAGCTCCAGATAGACGCTCACAAAGGCGAAGGTCAGAAGACTGCCCCGCCATTCCCGCCAGAGCGTCCGGCGCAGTACCGGCCCGCTGACCGGCATGGCGGAGGAGCGGGTATTCTCTATATCAGTAATCGTCGAAGGCATTGCCATGACTCCTTTCTGTCAAAAGACAATACTACCGCAGTTTCCGACAAAAAGCAACCGGATTTCACGCAGACAACAGGACTTTTGTGAGAAAATGATGAAGAGAGAACCACCCGAAAGGGTGGCTCTCCGTTTTTTGTGACGTATTATCCGCCGAAAACCGCCAGCAGGAAGCCGGCTGCCACAGCGGAGCCGATCACGCCGGCCACATTCGGGCCCATGGCGTGCATCAGCAGGAAATTGGAGGGATTGGCGCGCTGGCCCTCTTTCTGGGAGACCCGCGCGGCCATGGGCACAGCGGATACGCCTGCGGACCCGATCAGGGGATTGATCTTTCCCCCGGAGAGCCGGTACATGAGCTTGCCCAGCAGCAGTCCACCCATGGTGGCCAGCTCGAAGGCCAGCAGGCCGAGCACGATGATAAACAGCGTCTGCGGGGTCAGGAACCGGTAATAGACCGCAGTGGCGCCCACGGAGGTGGACAGAAAAATGGTGACGATATTCATCAGGGCGTTCTGAACGGTGTCGGAGAGCCGGTCAGTGAGGCCGGACTCCTTGAACAGATTGCCCAGCATCAGGCAGCCCAGCAGCGGCGCTACAGAGGGCAGCAGCAGAACCACAAAGATCGTTACCACAATGGGGAAGAGGATCTTCTGACGCTTGGAGACGGGACGGAGTTGTTCCATTTTCGTCTCCCGTTCCTCTTTGGTGGTCAGCAGCCGCATCAGCGGCGGCTGAATCAGGGGAATCAGCGCCATGTAGGAGTATGCGGCGATGGCGATGGGGGCCAGATAGTCTGGTGCCAACTTGGAGGTCAGCCAGATGGCGGTGGGACCGTCCGCGCCGCCGATGATCCCGATGGAGGCGGCCACCTCCGGCGCGAAGCCGAACACGCCGATGGCCAGCAGGAACGCGGCGAAAATGCCGAACTGGGCTGCCGCGCCCAGCAGCAGGGATTTCGGGTTGGCCAAAAGGGGACCGAAGTCCGTCATGGCGCCGACCCCCAAAAAGATCAGGGAGGGATACAGACCGGATTTTACGCCGATATACAGAATGTCCAGCAGGCCGCCGTCGTGGACGATGTCCGTCAGACGGATCTCTCCGGCAATGTAGGCGTCCCACAGCTCGGGGTGATACATCTCGGAACCGGGCAGGTTCGTCAGCAGCATGCCGAAGGCGATTCCCACCAGCAGCAGCGGCTCAAACTTCTTGACCAGACCCAGATACAGCAGGCCGCAGGCGATGACGATCATCACAATCTGGCGCCAGTCCGCTCCCAGCATATAGAACCCAGAGGTTTGCCAGAGCCGGGAAATGGTTTGCAGTATTTGTTCCATGGCAGTTTCCTCAGATTATGATCAGCGTGTCGCCGGTGGCGACCATTGCGCCCTTCTCGACGGCGATCTTCCGAACGACGCCGTCGGCGGGAGCCAGGACCTCATTCTCCATCTTCATGGCCTCGATGAGCATCAGGACCTGGCCGGATTTCACTGCGTCGCCCTCCTGAACGGAGATGCTCAGAACGTTTCCGGGCAGAGGCGCCTTGATGGCGGTTCCTTCTACATCGGAGGCGGCGGATGCGGTCCCGGGGTCCGGTGCAGGTGCGGCGGCAGGCTGCGGAGCGGGGGAGGGCGGAACCGGTGCCTTGGCCTCGTACTCGTCCAGCAGGATCGCTTCGCCCTTTTCCACTTCCACTTCATAGGTCCTGCCCTGCAGGGTGATTTTGTATTTCATCTCAGTGCTCCTCCTTTACTTCCCGGATGGAAATGAAGCGCAGTTCGTTGATGGGGGTCTGCAGCTCGTCGGCAATGATCGCCATGATCAGGGCAGCGGTGCGGGGATCGGTGTCATAGAGTTTGACCTCGCCTGCGCTGCCCGGCGCGGGCGGCTGCGGTTCCGGCGGCACCGGCGTCACGTCCGCCCTGATGGGTCTGGGACGGCGCTCGATCCGGTCGCCGATGGAGGTCATGAGCATGATGATGACCATCAGCAGCACCAGGGCTGCGAATACCACCAGGATCCCCAAAACAGAGTCAAGCAGTGCGGTTCCAAAGCTCATCTCATTCCACCCTCTCTATGCTGTACCGGGTGATCTTGGACTCCAGGGCTTCCCGCTTGACGAAGAAGCGCTCCGCCACCTGGGGGAAGAGAATGTAGCTCAGCACGTCCTCCTCGCTGCGCGCCCGGCTTCCGAGCACTTTTTCCGCCGTCTCGAAGGTGTCCTTCGGTAGCGTGTCGGCGTAGCGGCCCTGAATCGGCTGCTCCCTGCCCAGGATCTTTTTCCGGACCTCCGGGTCAATGGGCGCGGGGGTAGCGCCGTATTCACCGCGGCAGTAGGCCCGTAGTTCCGCACCGACGTTCTTGTACCGCTCGCCGGAAAGCACGTTCTGCACAGCCTGAGATCCGATGAGCTGGCTGGTGGGTGTCACCAGCGGGGGATAGCCCATATCCGCCCGGACCCGGGGCGTTTCCAGAAGCGCCTCCTCGAATTTGTCCAGTGCTCCCAGGGTTTTCAGCTGACTGAGCAGATTGGAGAGCATGCCGCCGGGAATCTGATAGGTCAGGCACTGGGTGTCCGTGGTCAGCGAGATGGGGTTCAAAGTGCCGTCGGCGATGAATTCCCCGCGGATCGGCTTGAAGAAATTGGCCATTTGATGGAGCACGTCCGCGTCCAGCCCCGTCTCGAAGCCCATTTCCCGCAGGGCATAGTGCAGGGTCTCCGTCGCAGGCTGGGAGGTGCCCCCGGAGAAGGGGGAAATGGCAGTGTCGATCACATCTGCCCCGGCCTCAGCGGCCTTGAGGTAGGTCATGTAGGCCAGACCGGTGGTGCAGTGGGTATGCAGGATCACCGGCAGATCCACCGCGTCCTTGATGGCCCGGACCAGGTCGTATACGGCTTTGGGGGTCAGAATGCCGGCCATGTCCTTGATGCAGATGGAAGAGGCGCCCATGGCCGCCATTTCCCGGGCCAGCTTCACATAGGCATCCAGCGTGTGAACGGGACTTGTGGTGTAGGCGATGGCGCCGGAGGCCTCCGCGCCGCAGGCCACGGTCTCCTCCATGGCGGTTTTCAGGTTGGTCACGTCGTTGAGCGCGTCAAAGATCCGGATGATATCGATCCCGTTGCGGACGGAGGCTCGGACGAACCGGCGGACGATGTCGTCACTGTAGTGCTTGTAGCCCAGAATGTTCTGGCCACGGAGCAGCATCTGGAGCTTGGTGTCCGGCATCTTGGCCCGGAGCTTCCGGAGCCGTTCCCAGGGATCCTCGGCGAGATACCGAAGACATACGTCAAAGGTGGCGCCGCCCCAGCACTCCACCGAATAAAAACCGGCCCGGTTCATGGATTCCAGAATCGGTTCGAACTTCTCATAGGGCATGCGGGTGGCGATCAGAGACTGGTTCGCGTCCCGCAGAACAGTTTCCGTAAATTGAACCTTCATGGCTCCTCCTTTCGGAACAATGCAATTTTTCCTTCATACACCGGCATTATACCATAAAGTTTCTCACGTATCAAGACGTTACATACATTTCTGTCATCACAAATGATCAAAAACCAGGGTAAATGGGGAGAAAAATTTTCGGAATTCTGCCGGCGGTACGACGGAAGTAAAAAGGAAACGGAGGGAATAAAAGAACAAATTCCTTGGATATGGGATTTTTATGCCCCCGCTGATATGAGAACATTTTCCTATTATTCTATTTTTAGGGGGATATTCAATGAGTGTTTATGGATATGTTCGTGTCAGCAGCAGAGAACAGAACGAGGACCGGCAGATGATCGCACTGCGGGAAGTGCAGATCCCGGAAAAGAACATCTATATGGACAAGCGGTCCGGCAAGGATTTCCAGCGGCCTCAATATCGGAAACTGATCAAAAAGCTGAAGAAGAATGATCTTCTATATATCAAGAGCATCGACCGGCTCGGGCGGAACTATGAGGAGATCCAGAACCAGTGGCGCATTATCACCAAGGAGAAAGGCGTGGATATCGTGGTGCTGGATATGCCGCTGTTGGATACAAGGCGGGGAAAGGACCTGTTGGGAACGTTCCTCAGCGATGTGGTCCTCCAGCTTCTGTCCTTTGTGGCGGAAAACGAGAGGACCAATATCCGACAGCGGCAGGCCGAGGGGATCGCGGCGGCAAAGGCCCGGGGTGTGGCCTTCGGCCGGCCGAAGGTGCCGCTTCCGGATAATTTTGATGAGATTCAGCAGCGGTGGAAGGCGCGGGAGCTCACCGTCACCGAAGCGGCAAAGGCCTGCGGGATGACGCGCTCTACGTTCTTCCGCCGGGCAAGAGCGAATCCATGAGAGCTTTTCAGTAGGGCGAAACGTGCTAAAGCTTTTTTGGGGGTATAGCAGCAAATCCTCACCGAAATTGTGAATTATTTCACAATAAATCGACGATGAATCTTCTTGCTTCCCTCAAAAAACTGAACTTTTTTCTTCAATTCGTGATTCTGTTCAAGGAACAGCACTTTAACGGGCAAAAGTTCTGCGCTTTGCCCTAAAGATAATCGCGAAATCCTATTGTATAATGTATATAGGAAATTACAGACAGTTCAGGAGAGAGGTGCGCAGATGAATCTCAGTCGACTGAAAAAACTGCTCAGCGGAGGCGGGGTGCGCGTCCCGCACCATAAGGATACGGCCAACTATCCCACGGAACAGCTGCCGTTGCCCGCAAAGATCGTGCTTCCCATGAATCAGCATGTGGGCGCTCCCTGTGAGCCCTGTGTGAAGAAGGGCGACCACGTTTATGTGGGGACTATGGTCGGAATGGCGCCCAGCCCCATGAGCATGCATATTTTCTCCAGCGTTTCCGGAACGGTATCCACGGTGGGACCGATTCTGTACAACACCGGAAAAGGGGATACGGTGGTAGTGGTGGACTCCGACGGACTCCAGGAGCCGGATCCCTCCATCTGCCCGCCGGAGGTCCATGACCGGGAGAGCTTTATCAACGCGGTGAGCATGTCCGGCATTGTGGGCCTGGGCGGAGCGGGTTTCCCGACCGACATCAAGATCCAGCCGAAAAACCTCAGTGAGATCGACACGCTGTTGATCAACGGCGCGGAGTGCGAACCCTATCTGACCACGGACAACCGGGAATTTCTGGAGCATCCGAATTCCATCCTCGACGGGATCCGGGCGTGCCTGGACTATCTGGGAATCCCCAGGGCGCTGATCTGCATCGAGGACAACAAGCCGGCGGCCATCGATCTGATGACCAGAAAGACGGCGGAGGATGAACGGATCTCGGTGTGCGTGCTGGAATCCCGGTATCCCCAGGGGGCGCAGAACGTGCTGATCTACAACGCCACCGGGCGGACGGTGCCCCGTGGCGCGCGGCATACCAGCGTGGGCGTGATGATGCTCAACGTCACCACGGTCTCGTCTGTGGGGAAGTACTTAAAGACCGGCATGCCGCTGGTGACCAAACGGCTGACGGTAGCCGGGGATGCGGTCCGGGACCCAAAAAATCTGGAGGTGCCCATCGGCACGCCCATTCAGGACGTGATCGAGTTCTGCGGCCTGCGGGAGGAGCCCCACAAGGTCATCATCGGCGGGCCAATGATGGGGTCGGCCCAGATGGACGTAAACTATCCGGTGACACGGCAGAACAACGGCCTGCTGCTTTTCGGCGCCAAGGCGTCGGAAAAACCCAACGCCACAGCCTGCATCCGGTGCGGCCGGTGCATCAACTCCTGCCCCATGGGGCTTTCGCCCCTGGCGATCCGGGACGCCTACGTCAAATTTGACGCGGACCGGCTGGACGCGCTGATGGCGGATCTCTGTATCGGCTGCGGAACCTGCAGCTACGTTTGCCCGGCCAAGCGGCCTCTGACCCAGAGCGTCACGCTGGCCAAAAACTTCTTGAAAACAAAGCGGAACAGGGGGAAGAACTGAAATGGACAAACATACCAGCCATCTGGTGGTATCTCCCGTTCCCCATATCCGCAGCGCTCTGACCACCCGGCGGGTCATGGGGAATGTGATCATCGCGCTGCTGCCTGCCCTGGTGGCTTCTGCGCTGATCTTCGGCCTCCGGAGCCTTCTGGTGGTGGCGGTCACCACGGCGGCCTGCGTGCTGTGCGAATACCTCTGGTGCAGGATCCGTCGGCTTCCCAACACGGTGGGAGACCTGTCCGCGGTGGTCACGGGACTGCTGCTGGCCTTCAACCTGCCATCCACCGTGCCGCTGTACCTTCCCGTGATCGGCGCCATTGTTGCGATCCTTGTGGTGAAGGAGCTGTTCGGCGGCATCGGCTGCAACTTTGCCAATCCGGCTATTGTGGGCCGGATCACCCTGGCGGTTTCCTTCCCGGCCAGGATGACCAGCTACTTCTTTCCCGTCCCGCTGGCAGAGTGCGACGCGCTGACGGGCGCAACGCCGCTGGCGGTTACCGCGGAGAAGCTGTCCCTGCTGGATCTGTTCCTGGGCACCCATGGGGGCGTGATCGGGGAGACTTGCGCACTGGCGCTGCTGCTGGGGCTGATCTGGCTTCTGGCCACCCGCACCATCGAACTCACCATCCCCCTGGTGTATGTGGGGACTGTGGCGGTGTTCAGCGCCCTGTGCGGACAGAACGTCCTGTATCAGGTGCTGTCCGGAGGTCTGCTGCTGGGCGCGATCTTCATGGCGACGGACTATACGACCTCTCCCTTTTTCCGGTCCGGTAAGATCATCTTCGGACTGGGACTGGGGATCATCACCTGCCTGATCCGGTTCTGGGGGAATATGCACGAGGGCGTCAGCTATTCGATCCTGATCATGAATCTGCTGGTGCCGTTCATCAACGCGAAGTTCCGGCGGACGCCGATGGGAGGAGGGACCAGATCATGAGCACCTGGAGTCAATCCTTCAAACCGATTTTGGTGCTGACCGTGGTCTGCCTGATCGCGGGGATCGTACTGTCCTCCGCCAACGTCCTGACCGCGCCGGTGATCGTCGCCTACGAGGAGGCGGCCAACAACGAAACTTATTTCACTGCGCTTCCGGAAGCGGACAGCTTTACTTCCGTTCCCTGTGAGCTTGCCGGCGTCACCGCCGTGCTCCGGGCGGACAATGGTGCGGGATGGGTCATCACGGCCCAGGCCCGGGGCTACGGCGGTCAGGTCCCCGCAGCGGTGGCCTTCTCTCCGGAGGGGGAGATCCTGCGCGTGATCATGATGCCCAACGGGGAGACTCCGGGACTGGGACAGAAGGTGACGGAGCCGGACTTCGCCGGACAATTCTCCGGCATGGCGGCGCAGTCCCTTTCCCTGGAGGACATCGACGCGGTCTCCGGGGCGACGATCTCCTCCAGAGCGGCGGCAGCGGCGATCAATCTGGCCATTGAAGCGTTTCAGAGCGTGACGGGAGGTGCGGCATGAATCAGAAATTGTCCATTGTATGGAACGGGATCCTGAAGGAGAACCCGTCCCTTCGTCTGGTCCTGGGCACATGCCCGACGCTGGCGGTGACCACACTGGCGGTCAATGGCCTCGGCATGGGACTGGCGGCCACATTTGTGCTGATCTGCTCCGGGGCGGCGGTGTCCGCCCTTCGGAATGTGATCCCATCCAAGGTCCGGCTTCCGGCCTATATCACGATCATCGCCGCCTTTGTGACGCTTTTGATGATGCTGGTCAAGGCCTATCTGCCGGCCCTCAACAGCGCGCTGGGAGTCTATCTCCCCCTGATCGTGGTCAACTGCATCATCCTGGGCCGGGCGGAGATGTTCGCCTCGAAGAACAAGGTGTTCGACTCCGCTCTGGACGGCCTTGGCATGGGGCTGGGCTTCACGCTGACGCTTGTGCTGATGGGCTCCATCCGGGAGATCCTCGGCAGCGGTACATTCTTCGGCCTCGATCTGCACATTCCCATGGACCCCATGACCGTATTCATCACGCCGCCCGGGGGATTCTTTGTTTTCGGAATCCTGATGGGTCTGGCGGTACTGCTTGAAAACCATACCGGACACCGGATCGAACGGAGATCCTCCTGCGAGGGATGCCCGTCTGCCGGCGTGTGCGGCGGAGAGGAGGGACAGGCATGATTGCGGCAAAGCTCGGCGCGATCTTTTTCAGCATGATCCTGGTCAACAACTATGTTCTGGTGAAGTTCCTGGGGATCTGCCCGTTTCTGGGCGTCAGCAAGCAGCTCTCCTCCGCGGTGGGAATGGCGGTGGCGGTCACCGTCGTCATGGCCATGGCGACAGCGGTCACCTGGCCCCTGCAGCAGCTTCTCGAGCGGTTCGACCTGGTGTATCTCCAGACTATCGCCTTTATTCTGGTGATTGCCGTGCTGGTGCAGCTTCTGGAGCTGTTCCTGAAGAAGTTCATCCCGCCACTCTACGTGGCGCTGGGGGTCTATCTGCCTCTGATCACCACCAACTGCGCGGTGTTGGGCGTGACGATCCTGAATATCGACGAGGGATACAGCTATATCGAGTCTCTGGTCTGTGCGGTTGGCGCAGGGATCGGATTCCTGCTGGCCATGGTCCTGTTCTCCGGCGTGCGCCGCCGGGTGGAGGACGCCAACCCGCCCAAGTGCATGGAGGGACTGCCAATCACCCTGATCGCGGCAGCCATCACGGCCCTGAGCTTTACCGGCTTCGGGGGCATCGTGGAAAACATCTTCGGCGTATAGGAGGCGGCCTATGAAAGCTATCATCATCGCTTCGGCGGTCATTGCCGTCATCGGCCTGTTGGGAGCAGTGCTTCTGGTGGCGGCGTCGAAGCTCTTTGCCGTCACGGAGGACGAGCGGGCCAAGGAAGTGGAGCTGGTCCTGCCGGGGGCCAACTGCGGCTCCTGCGGCTATGCGGGATGCGCCGCCTATGCCAAAGCCATTACGGAGGGCGCGCCGGTAAACCAGTGCATCGCCGGAGGCGCCGCGGCAGCAGAAAAGATCGCGGCCATCATGGGCGTGGAGGCCGGCGACGCCACGGAGTACAAGGCCATGGTGGCCTGCCGGGGAGATCTGAGCCATACGAAAAAGCGGTATGAGTACCACGGGATCCCCACCTGCGCGGCCTGCAACGTGCTCTATAACGGAGATTCCTCCTGCCCCTTCGGATGCCTCGGGTTCGGAGACTGCGTAAAAGCCTGCAAATTCGACGCCATTGAGATCGTGGACGGCATTGCCAGAGTCGATCCGAAGAAGTGTACCGGCTGCGGCGCCTGCAAGACGGCCTGTCCCAAGCGGATCATCTTCATGTATGAATACAAGAGAAAGCCGAAGCCCATCGTCATGTGCTCCAACCACAAAAAGGGCGTAGACACCCGCCGGGAATGCACCGAAGGCTGCATCGGCTGCGGCAAGTGCGTCAAGAACTGCCCGGTGAACGCCATTACCATCCACGACAACGTGGCCAGGGTGGACTATGACAAGTGCATCTCCTGCAGAAAGTGCGTGACGAACTGCCCCATAAACTGCATTATCATACCGGACCGGGAACTGGTCGGAGCGGAGGAAACATGATGACAGAGGTATATCTGATCCGGCATTCCATCAAGATGCGCGGACCGGTCAAGGGCGATTTCAGCGTCTATGACCGGATGCAGCCCCTCTCCGGCGAAGGGGAGGAGCGGGCGAAGCAGCTGCTGGAGATGCCGGAGCTGCGGGGCGCCGGCTTTGCAGCGGCGTCCACCATGTCAAGATCCCTGGCCACGATTCGCTATCTTCTGGAGGCGGACAGCGTGCCCTTTACCATAGATGACCGGCTCCGGGAACTGGACTTCGGTGTGAAGCCGGAGGGAATGCCCATGGACGAGTTTATGGGCCGGAGATGGGAACATCCGGAGGAAGTGCCGCAGGGCGGCGAGTCCGTCGTCCAGTGCCGTACGCGGATGGATGCGGCGATTCGGGAGATCGTCCGGGAGCATCCCGGGGAGAAAATCCTGATTGGGTCCCACGGTGCGGCCATCGGCGCCTATCTCAGCGGCGTTCTGAACTGTGTGGACGATGATTTTGTCCGGAATATCAATCTGCCGGATGTGTTCCGGCTGTGCTTTGATGGAGAGACGGTGACGTCCTGTGACCATCTGGAGATGCCGTTTCCCGTTCCCGCCAGAGGGAAACCGTAAAGAGAAAGTAAAAGGCAGAGGGCTTGGCCCTATGCCTTTTACTTTCAGATATACCTGTTCATGGAATTAAATACAGGAAAAAGGAACGGTGTAATATAATAACAGCAGTATTTTTGTGAAGAATATGTGAAGAAGTTGCGTGCGTTTTGTGATATACTATATTAAAGAGAACAAAAATTTCATAAATAGTGTCGAAGCATGTCATAATAATAAAACAATTCACAAAGAAGAGAAATCCGGCAATGCCGGAGCGGGGAGGGAGCATCTGCTTTGCATACCGTCAGAGGAGAGACGGTCAATGGCGGCAGATTGAACCATGGGAAAGGTATTCGGATATGTGCGCGTCAGCAGCAGAGACCAAAATGAAGACCGTCAGATGATTTCTATGGAGCAGCAGGGGATCCCCAGACGGAATACCTATGTGGACAAGCAGTCCGGGAAGGATTTTCAGCGGCCCCAGTATCAGAAGTTGCTGAAAAAACTGAAAAAGAACGATGTTCTGTATATCAAGAGTATTGACCGGCTGGGCCGGAATTATGAGGACGTGCAGAACCAGTGGCGGATCCTGACCAAGGAAATGGGCGTTGACATTGTGGTGATCGATATGCCGATTCTGGACACACGGCGGGGAAAGGATCTGATGGGGACATTCCTCAGCGATATCGTACTGCAGGTGCTTTCCTTTGTGGCTGAGAACGAGCGGGACAATATTCGTCGTCGGCAGGCCGAAGGGATCGCGGCAGCACGTGCGCGGGGCGTACGGTTTGGCCGCCCGAAAATTCCGTTGCCGGCGAACTTCCCGGAACTGGCGCAGGCGTATCTCAGCAGAGAGATCACCTGCATCGAAGCGGCCAGACTGTGCGGCATGAGCAATTCTTCTTTTGACCGCAGGAGCAAGGAAATCTACGGGCGATCGGATGTCTCGGCGTGAGAAAAAATATGATACCGGAAATAGTTCGGCCGCAGGCAATGCCTGCGGCCGAATTGACGTGTGCGCCCGGCGAGCGCACGTTCTATAGGGTGAAAGTCCCGAACGCACCCGGCAGTGGGAAGCGTAAGCCAAAGGCAAGGGTGTCCATCGCGAGGTGGAATCTGAAGGAAGCCGGATTTGGAGAGTTGAAAGGTCTCTCCATGGGCAAAGCTCTGGCCCGACGAACAGAAATCTTGTCAGGCCGTAAGCGAGGGTAAGGTTGCACGT
>JAFUFT010000076.1 GCA_017469795.1 Oscillospiraceae bacterium | reverse complement strand
GGCGGGGGCGCTGCTCTTTCCTCTATACTCCTTACTTAACAGCCGCAAATCCTTTCTCCAGGTCTGCGATGATGTCGTCGATGTGCTCGGTGCCGATGGACAGGCGGATGGTGTTTTTGTGGATGCCCTGATCCTCCAGTTCCTCCGGGGACAGCTGGGAGTGGGTTGTGGTCCAGGGATGGATCACCAGACTCTTCACGTCGGCCACATTGGCCAGAAGTGAGAAGATTTCCAGACTGTCAATAAATTTGAATGCTTCCTCCTGGCCTCCCTTGATATCGAAGGTGAAGATAGACGCGCCGCCGTTGGGGAAGTACTTCTCATAGAGGGCATGGTCCGGATGGTCCGGCAGCGAGGGGTGGTTGACGGCCTCCACCTGGGGATGGTTGCTGAGGTACTCCACCACCTTTTTTGTATTCTCCGCGTGGCGTTCAAGACGGAGGGACAGCGTTTCCACGCCCTGGAGCAGCAGGAAAGCTGCAAATGGGGAGATGGCTGCACCGGTGTCCCGGAGCAGGATCGCCCGGATGTAGGTGACGAAGGCGGCAGGACCGGCAGCATCGGTGAATTTCACCCCGTGGTAGCTGGGGTTGGGCTCGGAGATCCGGGGGTAGCGGCCTGAGGCGGCCCAGTCAAACTTACCGGAGTCCACGACGACACCGCCGAGGGTGGTGCCGTGTCCACCCAGGAACTTGGTGGCGGAGTGGACCACGATGTCCGCCCCGTGCTCGATGGGCCGGATCAGATAGGGCGTGCCGAAGGTATTGTCGATGACCAGCGGAATCCCATGCTTATGGGCAATCTCTTCCAGAGCGTCGATGTCGGGGATATCGGAGTTGGGATTGCCCAGAGTCTCAATATACAGGGCCTTGGTGTTGTCCTGAATGGCAGCTTCCACTTCGGAAAGATCGTGGATGTTCACGAAGGAGGTCTCGATTCCGTAGAGGGGCAGCGTGTGGGCAAGCAGGTTATAGGAGCCGCCGTAGATGGTCTTCTGGGCTACGATGTGCTCCCCCTTGGTAGCCAGAGCCTCGATGGTATAGGTGATGGCCGCTGCGCCGGATGCCAAAGCCAGCGCTGCCACGCCGCCCTCCAATGCGGCCACCCGCTTTTCCAGCACGTCCTGCGTGGAATTGGTCAGCCGTCCATAGATGTTGCCGGCATCGGTTAGACCAAATCGGGCGGCAGCATGCTCGGAGTTGTGGAACACGTAAGAAGTGGTGGCATAAATGGGCACTGCACGGGAATCGGTGGCGGGATCGGCCTGCTCCTGGCCGACATGGAGCTGCAGAGTTTCAAATTTATATTCAGACATGATATGTACCTCTTTCTTTTATTATATTTGTTATTTGGTATGAAAATGCCCCGGCTTGCCAGAATTGCAACCGGAGCCATCAAATTCAATCAGGGTGTAGAAAACCAGCCCTGAAGTCATGGCTCCAGAGAAGTACACATTCGTCCATTGCGGAAGTTCTGACGCAGAAGAGTGATAAATCGAGCGTTCACAGGACCCGCTCCTTTCAATTCATGTTTTTCATATCTATTAAATATGTTAATTGGATGATACCACAATTATCATATTATGTCAATAGGAATAGTATACTTTTTAAAAAGATTTTTGCGCGAGGCTCGACACTCCCACTGCTTGTGCAGTGGGCTTCCCCGCGCTACTATTTGTAAACCTGCGCTTAAAGATAATTTGTGGGCCGCGCGCCATGAATCGCTGCGGCCCACATTTGGAGGCGTTATCATTTACACATCGTTATGTCTGCAACGTTTCCAGCAGCTCATAGCGATCCATCTGCAAATGTTTTTCCTTCTGCCATTGCCATCACGGCGCCGCATTCCATTCGGCTAGCCATCTCCCTGTCCCGGGCAGTCAGAGATCCACCCCGCCGGATATGGCCCAGAATCGTTATGCGGGAATCAATGCGCAGCGTATCCCGGATCTTGTTGCCTTTCCTGCGCCTTCCACCACAACGATCATGTGGCGATTACGTCTTGCGCCAATGACCTTTGGCAACGCTTATTCCTCTTCATCCTCCAAATTCTCTTTTGGCTCCTGGATAGGCCAGCCTGTGACCGCGGAAAACTGCTCCTCGATGTGCAGCTCTTGATTCAGGGGATTGTAGATCAGAAACTGACTCAGAAAAATGATATACCAGAAGCCAAGCAGGGGCATCAGGATCAGCGTCCAGGGCGCGAACAGCACGATGAACGCGATATAGATGATCTGGAGGAACGCCACCTTAACCATTTTCCAGAGGTATTTTGCGGTAAACAGAATGATGTTCCGCATCCGCATCAGCGTGGTCTGCTGGAACAGCACCAGCTGGGGCCAGTAGAGGGTGTTTATGATAATCAGCAGCAGTCCCGCAAAGGCGTACAGAGCCACAGTGCCTGGCGTGGGCGACACCTGTGCCACCCAAAACAGCCGAAGCATAAAGGCATACATCCCCACCAACAGGCCCAGAATCCCACCGGGGATCAGGCTGCCCTTCCAGTTCTGCCGCCAGCTCTTTTTATAATTGCTCCACCAGTTTTCCGGATCATCCCGCAGTCCCCGCATGACCGCATCCACCATCCCCGCCAGGAACGGTCCGAAGATCACGCCCCCAAGGAAGGCACAGGGGATCAGCAGGACCACACTGGAGGATACGATGGCGACAGTGATCCCGGTGGCCAGCGGTAGAACTCCCAGCACAGTAAACAGATTTACCTGAAACCAGTGGACACCGAAGTTGGAAAGAAGCTGCCGGTAGCGGTTAAAGCCCTTCTGCCGGACGCTCATATCAAAGCGAGGCTCTCCAAACAGTGCCATATTCAGCCCTCCCTCCAGGCATAGTGGCATCCGTTAAGGAATTCTGCCAACAATGCGTTCACGTCTCCGTCAAAGCCCTCGGTGCAGGTCAGTTCCGCGCTGACGGCATAGTTCTCAAACACGGCAAATGCGGATACGCCCCGGCTGTAGGGGTTGGTGGCCGAACCGCAGTCATAGTGCAGGACCGTGTATTCCTGCCCGTTATAGGTTTCAGTCGTTGTCTCCGAAACTATATAAGTGCTTTCCTCCCGCTGCATCCATTCGTCTATGGCGATCCCGGCGTTTTCCGCGTCCTTGCAGCCCACCAGCAGAAGATAGATCTGGGCCGTGTACAGGTCCGTGTCCTTGCCTTCGGCGTTCACATAGGGGGACGGTTCCCCATTGGTCCAGGTGGCATAGTAGGTGTCGTCCGCCGCCAGGATCGCGCTGTTGTCGGATAGGACAAAGCCATTTTTCGGTTCCTCTACACCCAATGTGGTGCCCAGGACTGTCCAGTTTTCACCCCAGGCAGTGCCGTCCACCGCCTGGGATAGTTTATGTCCGCAGCCGGACAGAAGGATCAGGCATAGCGCCAGCGCCAGGATTCTCCGGATTTTCATAGGGAAACAGCTCCTTTCGTCAACGCATCCCATAACGCGTCGCTCTCCTCGGGATAGTCCGTGGTTTCCTCGGTCCAGAAGCCTCGCCGAGCAAGATACAATCCCGAAAAGATCTTCTGATTGGAACCCTCCACCTCCCGGCCAAGAATCGTATCGGAATACTCGCCTAAGGGAAGGGCGGTCAACGTCGGGCAATCCGTCCATGCCACACAGCAGCTTTCATAATCGGTGTCTGTGTCCTTTGGAAGGGTCCCGTCCAAGCGGCGGAGGACCTGATAATTCCGCTGGAACTGCTCCGGGTCCTCCAGCAGGAAGAAGTAACTGTCGCAGTCCGTCAGGTCTGCCATCAGCGTCACTGAGGCGGCGTAGGAATTGGCCGCACCGCTGCCGTCCTGTACAGCGTCACCGTCCGTATAGGAGTTCACCTGAACGACGACTCTGCCGTCTCCGTTGCAGTCCTGTCCCAACTCCGCCAGAGCTGTTTCCAATGCCTTTACGGAATCCTGGGGCAGCGGCGTGGAACCGACGTATGCAATCTGATAATCAGGCTGATCCTGCCCGATGCCGAGTACATGCATCAACAGATTCCCCGCAGCGATCAGCAGGATCACAGCCATCAGCACATGCCACCAGTGATAGCGCCACCAGTTCCTCCGCTTCTCCTGCGGCGTCAGGACAATGGGTTTGTCGGGCTTCACGTCCCGGTACTTCCATTTCAGGTATTCGCTGGCCATGATTCTTTTGTGGTGCCGCCGGGGACGTAGCTCACCGGCAGGCAGATCAGGGAGGGCAGGTTGCTGCGGTCCTCCCGCAGCACGATGTCCACGCTGGTTTCCGCAAGCTGGGCCATGGGCTGGACAATTGTGGAGCAGTACAGATCCTCGCTGTTGAACTGTCGGACACCGTCAAAGCCAATAATCTGCACGTCCTCCGGAACCCGGATACCGAGCTCTCGTAGGTAACCTATGATATAGTAGGCCAGACGGTCTGTGTTGCAGAAGATCCCGTCAAATTCCAGCTTTCCGTCTCGGATGTGCGCTTCCAGAAATGTGCGGAACGTCTCGAAGCCCTGGCTGTCCTCCAGCATGAGCATTTCAAAGGGGACTTGCTTGTTCTGGCAGACGGTCTGGAAGCCAATACCTCGCTTGTCCGTCTCACCGGAAACGTTGGAGCCGATCCGCAGAAACAGGAGTTTTTTGCAGCCCAGGGAGATCAGCTTTTCCGCTGCCATCTGACCACCGCCGAAGTTGTCCGAGGCGACGCAGGGGACCTCCGAGCTGAAATACCGGTCGATGCTGACAAAGGGGATCTGACCGTTGACCTCCAGATCAGGGTTATAGGTCAGGCTGATGATGCCGTCCACCTTATTCTGCTCCACCATGCGGATGCAGGCCTGTTCCGCCTCAGGGTCGGAGCCGGTCAGAGACAGCAGTGTGCGGTAGCCCCGCTTTGCCAGGCATAGGGAAGTGTGCTCTGCCAAGAGCGCAAAAAAGGGATCCGTGACGCAGGGCAGGATCAGGGCAACCGTATAGGTCTTATTGGTCTTAAGACCCCGGGCATAGCTGTTGACCTGATATCCCAGCCGCTTCGCTGCTTCCTCCACCTTTTCCCGATAGCTGTCGCCCACAGGCAGACCATTGAACACCTTGGACACGGTACCCAGGGCCACGCCGGCCTCCCGGGCCACGTCCTTCATGGTGGGATTGTTTCCTTTATGTCGCATTTTCGACATCCTTTCCAGGTATGAAATGTTTCATGCAGTTATTTCAGTAGTTGATATAGAGTTCTCTTGATACATTATATCAATGATAAAGCCGGATTGTAAAGCATTAATTTCACGAAACGTTTCATATCGTACAAATGTACAAAACTGCCAATATATTTTTATGCAAACAGATGAAATCATGAAAAATCCATAAAATCCATTGACAATTTTCTAAAATCCTTATATTCTGAAACTGCAAATTTGTGTAACGTTTCATCATCGCCGTGGTTCAGCACACGGCTTTCTTATTTGCAAGGCAATGAAACGTTACATGCTCGCGATACCAATGATCCGGGAGGTGGAATCAGAAAACAATCCAGACATTATCCCCGATGGTGATGCCGACAGCTCTTATGGCGGCATCGTAGCCGTCAGCGGTCACGCTGATGGTGCCGTTGTTGATCATGACATTGCCAGCGTTCACCTCAATGCCGACCATTTTGCTCTTCGCCGTTACTGTGCCGCCGGAGATCGTGACGGAATTGGAGGCACTCATTCCGTATGCCTCACCCGTCGCGTTGACTTCGCCGTTGGTGACGGTAATGCTGTCACCGGTCATGCCGGTGCTGGTCTCCCCCGTGGCAGTTACGTTGACCTTGCCGCCGGATATACTGATGTCAGCGGCGGACATTTTGATGTCATAGTCTGCTTTGATTCCGTCCTCTCCGGAGTCCTCTCCGGAGCCTGTGGCGAGGACTTCGCCGCCGGAAATGACAATGTTGCTTCCGCGGAGGCCGGTAACGCCGCCATTGGCTTCCACTGTGCCGCCGGTGATCCTGAGTACATTTTGGGCGTGGATGCCGTAATAGCCTCCTGTCGCGGTGACATCGCCGCCGGAGATGGTGACGCTGCCGGTCGCAAAAATACCGGAACCACTGCCCTGGGCGATGATATGGGTGCTCTCTCCGAGAATAGTAAGCGACCCTTGAACATGAATTGCTCTTACAGCGGCACTGTCGAAGACCACACCGGTGCCTGTGATCTTGAGCCCCTTATCGTCAAAGGTCACATCGGCATAGATCGCATCGTGCTCATGCGACCACCCGCTGACCGTGGCATTATTCAGCGTCAGGGTATTGGTCTCCGGGTCAAACTTGGCTTTGCCGCCGTCGCCGAGGATGTCGTCTTTATTGGCGCTGGTGACCTGGGTGATGCCCAACCACACGGGGTATTCGATGACGGGAGCCGGGAACTTGAAGGTGACGGGGCTGTACTCCACGGCTGGAATGTTCAGCTCCAGGTCGCCGGTCACGCTGTTGGTGTCAAGAACCGTGAACTTTTCCTCATAGGAGGAGTATTTCACGTCGTCCGTGCCGTTCTTGTCCAGATCATATGGGGTAACATATCCGGCTGTGCCGCGGTTTACAAGGCCGAGTTCAGAAGCGGAATACAGGGAATATTCCGCTTCAGGGGCTGTTGTCGTGTCCGTAGATTCTCCGCTGGTCAGATCCACGGTGATGGGCTTCTGATCCTGATAGTCCGGGCTGACGGTAATGTTGCTCGCGGGCATGGTGAAACCCGCCTGATACGCCGTGCCGGAAATCATGCCCAGATCAATGGACACTTCCGGAACGGTCACGGCGCTGCCCCATTCGATATACTTGCCAGCGGGAACCGCGCCGTCGTCAAAGAGGATATAGACGCTGTCCCCTTCCTCGGCGGAGGTGATCTCCACCCCGCCGGCCTTGTACGCCTTGCCGCCGATGACGGTGATGGTGTAGGTTCCGGGGGCGTCCTTCTCAAACAACGCATACAGCGTCACGTCCTCCGTTACCGTAAAGGTGTAGGGAGAGGAAGTGCTGACAATCTCACCGGACGGAGAACCTTTTACCCACCCGGTAAAGGTATAGCCAGAGGCGGGATAGACGCCGACAGTCCGGGAGCTGTTTCCCTCATAATCGCCGCTTATCGTTGTGCCTTTACCACTGTCGGAAAATGCAACTTCGCCGCCCGCATGCTCCGTGCCGTTGGTCTTGTCATAGGCGGTCAAGGTGATGGTATAGGTGGCAGGGGCAGGGGCGGCAGGCTGGAAAGTGGCCGAAGCCTGGACTTCCGAGGCGGGCATGGTGAAGACATAGTTCCCTTCGCTGTAGGTGACCGGCACGGCGGAATGCAGCTCAATGGCATAGACGGAGACAGATTCGATGATATATCCCTCCGAAGGGGTCACCGTCAGCTTCACGGTCTCGCCTTCATCCGCCGTGGTCTTGTCCGCTGTCACAGTGCCGTGGAAAATATCGTCCAGCCCCACGTTATAGGGGCCTGCCGCCCTGGCAGAGGGCGCCAGCGGCACTGCGAGGCCGAGCAGCATCACCAGCGAAAGCAGGACGCTCAAAAGCTTGCGTATCTTGGTGTTCATATCTTTCCTTCCTTTCCCGCAGAAGAGGGTCTTCTGTCGTCGTTCTCCGTCTGGCTGTCCTCAGGGACAACCAGACCGATGGCCTTGGCATTCACCGCCAGATCGACCCGGTTTTTAAAGCCGGTCTTGGCCAGCATGTTTTCTATGTGCCGCTTGACCGTGTGCGGGGAGATGTGCAGGACCTCCGCGATCTCCTCATTGGTCAGGCTGTGCGTCACTTCCCGCAGGACCTCCAGCTCCCGTTTCGACAGGTCATGCTTTGTGATCCCCCCGAAAGCGGGGTTCGGCAGGGAACTGGGATAGACGGATTCGCCGCTCATGGTGCGGTCCATCACCTCGGTCAGCGGGATGGAGGAGTATTCCTTGAACCAGAAGCTGTCGATCTTCGCCCGCTTCGCCTTCTCGATCCAACGGGCTTCCGCCATGGAGGTCGTCAAAATGATCCGGATCCCGGGATGGTCCTGCTTGATTGTCCTTGCGCAGGTGAGCCCGTCCAGGCCGTATTTCATCACCACGTCCATGATCACCAGGTCCACCGGATGGTCCATACACCAGGCAACGGCCTGCTCAGCATTCGGGAGAGCGGCCGCCAGCTCGTAGCGCTTTGTGAGCTCCACATGGAACTCAAAAAAACTCCGCGCCACATACTGGTCATCCACCACAAGGACCTTGATCTTGTCACTCAAAGGAAACCACCTCGCCTTCGCTCAACGAAAAAAGGCGCACTCTGCCCTTGGGAAGGGCAAAGTACGCCTCGTTTGGGACTTGACGGGAGAAATGGGCAGCGTTCACCTGTGCTGTGTAAGCATAGCGCTTTGTCATGGCCGGTCAACCCCTCTCCGCTATTTTTCTCCGGGAAAAGGGTACGGCGACCCTTCCCCGTACTTTTACAAGATCATTATACGAAATTTTCAAGGGTGCCGTCATGGGCCAATCGGCCCATTTTTGGGTTTTTCAGGGGGAGGTGTTCTACTGGGGGAGGAGGATCGTCAGCGTAAAGGAGGGAGAGGCTTCCGTCCGCATCGTGCCGCCTTCTTTTTCCACCAGCTGTCGCAGGGACAGCAGGCCGCCGGACTCCCAGATCGCTTCCTTCGGCGCGTCTCCGTTATTGCGCAGAAGATAGGTAATCCCAGCCTCCGTGCGCCGGATCTCCACGGTCAGCTGATCACCGTTTGCGTGCTTGACGGCGTTGCTGGCGCACTCGTCGATGGCCGCCGCCAGCAGCAGGCGATATGGCGCCTCCGCCGGGACCGACCCCGAGATCAGCACGTCGACACCAATGACCTCCGCCGTCTCCATGGCATCGGTCAGGGGGTCCCGCGCGGTATCGTCTTCCTCGTACTCCCGCAGCAGATAGGCGTTGGTGTATTTCAGCGCCTGCAAGAGCTTTTCCTCATCAAAGGACGCGCTCTCCAGGAGATACTGCCTGCTCTCCAGAAGCACATTGCCGACCTCGCTGTGGACCGTCATCCGGGCCGTCAGCAGCTCCTGGGCGATGATGATCCGCTCGGCCTGCTTGTTGTAGAGATCCAGACGTCTGTGAAGGTCCCGGAGCTTCTCGTTCTTTTCCTCCAGCTCTCGTGTGATAGCCGCCTGCTCCGTAATGTCCGTGGCGATCAGCTGGGTATAGCGCGCACCGTCCACCTGTGTTTCCTGATCGGTGAACTGCCAGACCGTGCCGTCCGGCAGCGCAGCCTGTGCGCTGTTTTCTGTTCTGTCCGCCGCCTCCGGAAAAACAGCCTTTTCGAAAGCGGTCAGGTCATCCAGACGGGATCCGGTCAGAGAACGGAACAGGCGGTCCATCGTGAGATTGCGGAATTCCACCGTCCCGTCCGGCCTGCCGAAGGCGATTCCCGCCGGGAGCAGGTCCATCGTCTCCTTGATGCTCTCAAAGGTCGGGTGGTCCCTCCGGTAGCGGAGACAATCCCAAAATACGGCCGCCTGGATGAGCGCCGTCAGGGCTTCATACAGCAGCAGCGTCCAGACCGGCAGTTGGGTGAACGCCGATCTCGCCGCGGGCAGCGGGATCGGCGCATCCGTCTGGAAATAGTTTGAGTCGATATCCATAAACGGGAGCCAGAGGCAAACAAAGCTGAAGAGAAGATGCAGCAGCAGGAAAAGACGAAGCCTGCCGCTTCTCTTATCCCGGATGGACGCCAGAAAAAGCGCCATCTGCAGGGTCAAAAGCAGATAGAGCACGGTCAAAAGCGGCTGCCGGACCGTTGAAAACAGGGCCTCATGGATCGTCATAGCGCTCACCTGTCCTTTCCGCCGAAACCGTGATATAAAGGATGCCTTCACTT
>JAFUFT010000001.1 GCA_017469795.1 Oscillospiraceae bacterium | reverse complement strand
TCTATTTAGATCAGGAATTGTTCTCCACCTCGGGGAATCCGAAGACCTCCAGCAGAAGGAAGGACATCTCCAGCCCCAGCCGGGTGCCGTGGTCGGAGAGATTCAGCCCCGTCATATCCTCGATCCGCCCGATCCGGTAGATCACGTTGTTTCGGTGCATGTGGAGCATCTGACCGGTCTCTGTAGCTTTTCGTTCATTCCAAAGATAAACCCGCAGGAGCTGCAGATTGTTGCTGCCGTGCTGACTGTCAAAGGTCCACAGATCAAACAGCGCCTGGTAATAGATGCTCTCGCGCCACAGGCCCTCGTTTTCGGGGTTCTCTCCCAGAAGCCCATGCAGGACCCGATCCTGAAAGTGCGGGACGACGGGCTGCTCCGGCGTGACCATGAGCTGCTCCATCAGCGCACCGCCGCGCAAAGCACCGCTGTATTTGAGCGCAAGACTGGCCTGAATCCAACCGGAACGCAGATGCCCCAGCGCAGAGAATTCGTTGCTGAACGCCGCTCTTGCGCCGTGCCGGTTCAGGAACATGGAAAGCTGTTCCTCCGGAATCCCCGTATCGATTCCGTTGGAACGCAGGTGAAGAAGAACCATAACCGCCTGCTCATAAAGCAGGATCTGGGCGCTGGGCAACAACTCTCCCAGCTCACGGGCAATGCGCCCCAGAACAGCCTCCGCGCCGGTGCCGACGGTAATCTTCATGACCCGCATCCGATCCCTGGCGGAGATGCCCAGGTATTTTGCCCGTTCTTCAATGTCCTCCTGCCGCGTAATGACGCCCTGCAGCAGATCCGTCAGGAAAGAGTCGTAATTGTGACTCATGGCATTTTTATCTTTCCAGTTCCGCTCCGCATAGATCGCCAGAATATCGGTCAGGTATGCAAACAGCTCCAGCAGACCGTCAGAGAGCTCATGGTGATCACAGACCATCACTACATGCGTAAAGTATGTATTCCGAAACCGGAACACCCGATTGACCATCACATAGGGGCTGATTGTCAGGCTGTCGTTTATGATAAGCGGATGAGACTGGTTCCAGATTTCATACCGGTGGTGCTGCCGGAACAGTTGGAGGGTGGATTCCGGATGATAGCCGAATTCCCGGAGATCCTGCGAAATCGGATCGTCAGTTTCGATATGAGTCGTTCTGGCCAGCAGTGTGAATGCGGAGTCTGAGATGTTGATCGTATTCCCGATGATCGGCTCACTGAGTTCCAGCAGCTCCTGAAGTCCTCTTTCCCGAATCAGCATATCCTGCATGCTTTGATACCAGTCGCTGATCCGCTGGTAGATCTCCTCCACCAGATTGAGAAGCAGTGCAACCTCCATATTCTCGTTGATAATGATCATGCCGGAGAGGTTCTCTTCTGTTTCCTTATCATCCTTGATTCGGTTTCTTACACAGATATATCCCATACCGGGCCGCTCCGCGCTGGCCCGCATGGCGTCGGACAGGCGGCAGATATGGAGCAGGTCCTCCCGCATGACGTCAAAGCTCTGGGGCAGCAGCGCCGGGCGAAGAAATTGCCTGGTGAGATCCCCGGTTAAATGAACCTCCAGATTGTAGTTTCGGAGTTGGTCCAAGATGATATTCCAAGACAGTTTCATTCAGGGTCTCCTCTCTTTGGTATACCCTTATCATATCACATCCCAACACGTTGCGTAAACTGAATTCTACAAACTCCGAATTATTCGATTATTGTACAGAGATGATGAACGATGTCAAAACACAGATCGGCGGATCCTAACGCAATTATCCGGGTGACAAATGTGCGAATGGATCCCCGCCCAAGCAGGCTCCTGTGACAAACTCCCCGGACAATTATCAGTCCAGGGAGTTTATTGCTTCCAGCAGAATACGTTCCCGTACAGGCAGTTGCCGACAGACGAACCATACTCAGGCATCAGAAAGCTCTGGGTACAGGCTTTATCATTCTGGAGCGCCCGGTGAGACGTGTAATGCGGCTCCATCCGTCAATCCAGCAGCTCCTCCAGGGTATGCCAGGAGAGCACGGCGCATTTCACCCGGGCGGGGATCTTGGAGATGCCCTGTAATGCCGCGGCGTCCTCCAACTCCTCCAGTTCTTCGTCGGTGACCTCTCCGGTAATCATCCGCAGAAAAATATCGCACAGATGCTTTGCCGTGTCCAGCTCCCGTCCGATGACCAGATCCAGCATCAGCGACGCCGAGGCCTGTGAAATGGCGCAGCCAGAGCCAGTGAAGCCCCCGTCGGCGACAACTCCGTCCTCCACCCGGAGAGACAGAATGATATCGTCCCCGCAGGAGGGGTTGACGCCCTCCAGTGTGTGGGTTGCACCCTCCACCTCATGTCGGTGGGCGCTGTTCCGACTGTTCTCCGTGATAATCTGGCTGTAAAGATCCTTAAGATTCAAGGCCCATCCACCTCCTGACGCTCTTTAGTGCATTTAAGAAGATCTCCACGTCTTCCTGCGTGTTGTACACCGCAAAGCTGGCCCTGGCACAGGCCCCAATGCCCAGATACTCCATCAGCGGCTGTGCACAGTGGTGGCCCGCCCGGACCGCTACGCCCTCAGCATCCAGGATCGTAGCCACGTCGTGGGGATGCACGTCCTGTACATTGAAGGAGATAACGCCCTTCCGTTCCTTTGCGGTCCCACCGCCGTATACGGTGATAAACGGCAGCTTTTTCAGACCATCCAATGTCTGTTCCACCAGGGCCTCCTCGTGGGCCGTAATGGCCTCCCAGCCGATGGATTCCATATAGTCCATGGCGGCGGCCAGGCCCACCTCGCCGCCCACGTTCCGGGTGCCGGCCTCGAATTTCCGGGGTGCCTCCGCCCAAGCGGCCCGATCCTCATGCACATAGGAGATCATGTCCCCGCCGGAGAGAAAAGGCGGCATGCTCTCCAGCAGCTCTTTCCTGCCGTACAGCCCGCCGATTCCCATGGGAGCATAGAGCTTGTGACCGGAGAAGGCGGCGAAATCCACGTTCAGCGTCTTTACATCCACGGGCATATGAGGCACTGACTGCGCGCAGTCCAGCATGACCACAGCCCCCACCCGGTGGGCCTTCTCCACGATCGCTTTGACCGGTGTGATCAATCCCAGCACATTGCTGACCTGTGCCACAGCCACCACCCTGGTCCGAGCAGTGATCTTTTTGTCCAGTTCCGCTTCGGTCAGATACCCGTTTTCATCCGGGTAAAGATACTGCAGTACAGCGCCGGTCTGCTGCGCCACTCGCTGCCATGGCACCAGATTGGAGTGGTGCTCCGCCACGTAGACCAGTATTTCATCTCCGGCATGGAGGAAATTCAGGCCGTAGCTGTATGCCACCAGATTCAATGCTTCAGAGCTGTTTTGGGTAAAGACCAGCTCCGAAGCGTCCGCGCCGATGAATTTCGCAATTCTTGCCCGGGAGTCCTCATGGACGTCCGTGGCCCGCTGGGCCAGCTCGTAGACTCCCCGGTGCGGGTTGGCGTTGTCACGGAGATAATAGTCCCGGATGGCGTCCAGGACCTGCACCGGCTTCTGGGTGGTGGCTCCGTTGTCCAGATATACCAGCGGAGCGCCGTTTTCCCCAGCTTGCAGGATGGGAAAATCCTTTCTCACATCGATCAAGACGGGAGCCTCCTTTCCAGATAGCTTTCAGCCTCGCACCGGAGATCCGGGGGCAGCGCATCCAGCACCGGAGCGAATTTCGCCAGGGCCAGGAGCCGCCTTGCCTCCCCCTCCCCAATGCCGCGTGAGGCCATATAGTAGAGCATAGCTTCGTCCAGGCGTCCGATGGAGGCGGCGTGCTGGCCCTCTACCTGCTCCTCTCCGCAGAGGATCAGGGGCGCAGTGCGGTTTCGCACATCGGGGCTCAGCAGCAGTACGTCCTCGCTCTCATGGCCCACACCCTGGACCGCGCCACGCCGGAAATCGATGGTGCCCCGCAAGGTCTTCTGACAGTTTCCGTCCAGAACTCCGGCAGCGTGGATCTCGCTCCTGGTCTTCCGGCCGGTGTGGACGGCGGTATCGCTGAAATCCAGTATCGTATCGCCATCGCCATAGTAGATGGTTCTGGCCTCAAAGGCGCTGCCCGTGCCAGGGAGCAGGCATTTCCCGCCGCCAAGGACACTGCTGCCGCCCAGCGCAGCCCGATAGATGCATATCTGCGCGTTTTCCCCTGCGGTGGCCGACACAGCAGACCAGGAACGGGCAGCGGCACTGAGCATCTGGAGCTGGATCAGGGTGACCTCAGCGTCCTCCCCTGCCTGGATCTCTGCCAGGGAACCGTGAATACTGCCGGACACGCCGCCGCGAATAACCTCAATGACTGTGATTTTACTGTGGGGCCTTGCCCGGAGAGTCAGATGGGCGATGGCATGGGGATGGTCCTCCTCCAACGTATGCTGAATCAGGATCATGCCCTCGGTTCCTTCCTTCACCGCCAAATGTAGATGGAAGTTGGCGTTTTCCCGGAGGAAACAGTCCAAGTCTGCTCCGCCGCCGCTCTCCAATGCGGAAAACCCGGGACATTCCAACTGGATGGAGTCGATCGGCGCATCCACCCGGGTGCTGCTCTCGCCCCAGCCCTGCGTGGGGATCTCCGGCAGAGATATATTTGCCTGATTGACCCCCAGCCGGTTCCATGTAGGTGCCGGCAGGGGATTGAGAATCGTTTTTGTCATTTCAAAGCCTCCTATCCCACCGTGCCCTGCATTTCCAGGTGGATCAGGTTGTTCATCTCCACCGCATATTCCAGAGGCAGCTCCTTGGCGATGGGTTCCGCGAAACCGCCCACGATCAGGGCTTTCGCGTCCTCTTCGGAAAGGCCGCGGCTCATGAGGTAGAAGATGGATTCCTCACTGATGCGGCCGATCCTGGCCTCGTGGCCAACGTCCACCCGATCGGTCTGGATGTCCATGACGGGGATGGTGTCAGACCGGCTCCGATCGTCCAGCATCAGAGACTCGCAGGACACGCTGGAGCGGCTGTTATCCGCATGTTTCGTCACAGTGACGCCGCTGCGGAAGTTGCTCACGCCCCCATCCCGGGCAATGGATTTCGTCACGATGTGGGAGCTGGTATCCTTCCCCAGATGGATCACCTGGGCGCCGGTGTCCAGCTCCTGGCCGTTTCCGGCGAAGGTGATACCGGTGAACTCCATCCGGGCATGGTCGCCCCGCAAAATGCTCATGGGGTAGAGATAGGAGGTATGGGAGCCGAAGGAGCCGGATACCCACTCGATGATTCCGTTTTCCTCCACCACCGCCCGCTTGGTGTTCAGATTGTACATGTTTTTCGACCAGTTCTCGATGGTGGAATACCGAACCCGGCTGTTTTTCCCCACGTAGATCTCTACGCAGCCCGCGTGGAGGTTCGCCACGTTGTACTTCGGTGCGGAGCAGCCTTCGATGAAGTGAAGGTAGGCGTTTTCGTCCACGATAATCAGTGTATGCTCAAACTGCCCCGCGCCGGGGGCGTTGAGCCGGAAATAACTCTGGAGCGGAATCTCTACATGGACGCCCGGGGGCACATAGACGAAGCTGCCCCCGGACCAGACTGCCCCGTGGAGGGCAGCAAACTTGTGGTCTGTGGGCGGGACCAGGTGCATGAAGTGCTCCCGGACCATCTCCGCGTAGGGGCCGGTCAGTGCGCTTTCCAGGTCCGTATAGACCACACCCTGAGCCGCGACCTCCGACTGGAGGTTGTGATAGACCACTTCGGAGTCATACTGGGCGCCCACACCCGCCAATGACGCCCGCTCAGCCTGGGGGATGCCCAGTCGCTCAAAGGTGTTCTTGATGTCCTCGGGGACCTCCTCCCAGGTGCCCTTCATATCCGTCTTGGGCCGGACATAGGTGACGATGTTGTCCATATTCAGTCCATCGATAGAGGGACCCCAGCGGGGAATCTCCAGTTGGTTGTAGATGGCCAGGGACTTTTGCCGAAACTCCGCCATCCAGTCCGGGTCGTGCTTTTCCTCGGAAATGTGGGCCACGATCTCCTTCGTCAGTCCCGCGTCGGTCTGGAAGTCCGCGTTTACCGCGTCCCTGAAATCGTAGAGAGAGCGGCTGATCTCCTCTACATAGGTCTTTTCCGCCATGGTCATGCCCTCCTGTCCGGGCTCTGGGTTCCGAAGCCCCCTTCGGTGATTTCCCGGACCAGTTCGGCTCCGCCGGTACGGACGATCCGTTTTCCCTCCAGAATATGCACATAGTCCACGTCCAGGCCCTCCAGGATCTTGGCGTTGTGGGTGATGATCAACAGTGCGTTGGTCTCATCGTGGTAAGTCCGGATACCCTGGGAGACGATGCGCACCGCGTCCACATCCAGGCCGGAATCCGTTTCGTCCAGCAGGGCCAGACGAGGCTTCAGCATGAGGAGCTGCAAAATCTCCGCCTTCTTCTTCTCGCCGCCGGAGAAGCCTACGTTCAGATACCGTTCGGCGTAGCTGGGGTCCATGTCCAGGCCCTCCATCTGTTTTTTCAGTTCCTTGCCGAAGGCGATGACTTTCAGGGGCTTTCCAGTGACGGCACGAATGCTGGTACGGAGAAAGTTCTCCAGGGTGATGCCGGGGATTTCCTCGGGAGACTGGAAGGAGAGGAAGATGCCCTTCTTAGCCCGGACATCAGCAGCGAATTCCGTGATATCCTCCCCGTCAAAACGAATGGTCCCTTCGGTGACGGCATACCGCGGATCCCCCATGATAGCCGAGGCCAAGGTGGATTTTCCTGCTCCGTTGGGGCCCATGAGTACATGGAGTTCCCCAGGACGAATGGTCAGGTTCAGATGTTCCAGAATGGTCTTTTCACCGGCGCTGACGGACAGATTCTCTATTTGCAGCAAGGCAGATTGCATAGACAGGACTCCTTTTTTAATTTCCAGTAAATTAGTATGATTTAGCATCGCCAATATAATATACTATTTTACTAGGAAATGCAAGAGGAGAAACCTGTTTTTTCTTAATATTAAATTAGCGGCTCCTCCCTCTCTTCTTAAAGAGCGGGAGAAGCCACTTTCTTCCTTACCAAATGCGCCTTGACACTCCCACAGCTCACGCAGTGGGCTTTTCCGCGCTAACGTATCACCTTGATTTCACTCTGTGCTGATGCTTTCTATCTCCATGGTTATCTGTTCGTCGATCCAAGACTGCTGAGGAACATCATGAATCTTGTCTCCCTCCATATAGCCGCCGATCAAAAACGGCGACTTGGGATCGTGCAGCCTGCTCTGCGCCAGCACCTTTGCAGGCTCGGCGTTCGCATAGCAATACCTGCAAAGGTGCCTGCAGGTGTTGTATGCGCCTATGTCGCAGGAGAGGTAACACGCACATTCCGCTCTCGCGCCTTTCTTTTTGGGCGCATTCAGGCGTTTGCCGATGGCTCTTTCATAGTCGCGGATCCGCATACATCCGCCGCAGTCCGCGCCATAAGCGGCCAGCTCGTCGCCCTCCGCACAGGGCTTGACGGTCATGCCGTGGGAGGACGCGATTTCAATCATTGCTTTACCCAGGGACAGACGCTGCTCCTTCGTCACCTCCGCTGCCTCCGGAAAGTTCCGTCTGACCTTCGGATAGAGGTCGATGAAGCTGATCACAGCGGTTTTCGTGTATCCCTCAAGGGCTGATGCAATTTGACCAAAGGCACGGAGATGATACTCCATGGAATACCGCTCGGAAAGAAAAATCGGATCATATCGCCAGCCCACCGCGTCAATACCAACCGTCTCGGAGAGCCTTTTGAAATCCTCCAGCAGACGGTGCTTATCCGGTACATTGGGTTCTATATCGCGGCCATACGGCGTGATCGTGACAAACCAATACTGTCCGTATTCCTTCAAAAGCTCCATATACGGAAACATGGGCGCGGGGTTCTTGGTACAGAAACCGATCACATCCACAACGGACGGATCCAGGCGGTAGCGGCTCACCTGACTTGGATTGTAGGGATTTCGGACACACACGAAGCCCTCCCGGAGCCTGTTTGCCAGCCATTCGGCATAGAACGCAGGAATATCCGTCCTTTGGCCTGTATTGATAATCATTGCGTTCCACCGCCTTTTCGTTTAGACTTCCACCACGATTTTCCGTTGCCCCGCAAACCAGAAACGTGTTCTCTGGTTTCAGGCGCTCTTTTCCCTCTTAGATTTTAGAATTCCATTCTGCGGAGAAGCCCTTCGGCCTTTTCTGCCCGGCGAATGACGCCGTCCGTCTCCGTGATCCAAATCTCCGCAGTGTTGGTGATGATGCAGCTCATTAAACGCCACGGGGTTTTCCCTGTGGATCATGTGCGTACCGCCCTGATCCGTGGGAACTACCTCCAGCCGGGCTCCGGGTATCACATTTTGCAGATAGTCCCAAAGCTCTTTCGCTCCAAAATGGCTGCCCTCTCCCATCAGAATTATGGTGGGGACCCGGATCGCCTCCACCACGTCCCGCCAGTCCCTGGACAGATGCTCCCGTACCAGCCGGGAAAGGAATTCCGCCCGGCGGGCGTCGACTGCCCTGCTGTCCGGCGGCAGCGCCGGGAAGCTCCAGGGATCCGGCATACGGAATTTCCCCAGGAAGCTGTTCTGTTCAGCTTCTGACCAGGAAGGATCCACCAGCAGGCAGGGGCTCTCCTCATACAAAACATAGCCCCGGATGCGCTGTTGTCCGAACAATTCCATATAGCACCAGGCTACCGTGTTTCCCATGGAGTGCGCCGCCAGATAAAAGGTCTCCAGTGCCAGGCGGACCCGAAGCTCCTCCAGGTCTTTGGCCAGCCGCTCGATGTGCCAGCCGGACTGTGGCGTCTCCGATCGACCAAGGCCCCGATAGTCCATACAGATCACCTGAAACTGTGCGGCCAGCGCCGCATAGTTTCCGGTAAAATCCTCAGTGCTCCCGGTATAGCCGGTCAGAAGGATCAGGGGCGCTCCCTCCCCGCCCGTTACATAGTGCAGCCGGACGCCGTCGCTTGTTGTGAAATAGCAGTCATTCATCATGTTATACTCTTTCCTCACAGTCCCGCAACATTCTCTCTGAAATGGTTCAGCCGGCCTTCCCTCCCGAGCCCGCCCGGCTCACATCCAGAATCAGATTGCCGGGAGGCGAAGCGGGGTGTATCCGAATTGGCTCCAGACGCATGCGTTTGCGGCAGTATGCATCGGTTCCAACCTGCACATGGGCATCCAGTAAAACCCAGCCTCCAGAACAGCCGTCCGGTTCCGGCGTAATTTCAAATGCCATAAACTGCAGATCCGCCATACAGCAGGCCATCACGACCCGGCCAGCAGCCCAGAGGCTGTCCGAGTCTTCCCGCCGGAGTTCAAGGGGATCGGTGAAGTGTACCGTCTTTCCCTCGTAGTGCTCCGGATGATCGAGGGCATCCAGCCAGAGGGGGACAAAGGTTCCCTCGTCAATTGTGATCTCGGGCGCTTCCAGAGAGAACGGAAGGAACAGGTCGAAGGCCTTCTCGTGATAGCCCATGGGGTCCTGCCGGAGATAGACGGCCTGCTGATTCATCACGCGGAAACCCTGGCTGTACGGCGCCAGCAGTTCTCTGGACGGACAGCCCCGGAAGACAACCTGCTGGGAGTCGGAGACCATCTGGTTGATCAGCGGCTTGAAATTAGCATAGTACAGCGGCAGCGTTGCCCAGTCGATCCAGGTGATGGCATAGCCGACCTGCATGCATGGCGGTAGCTGCTGCCGGAGACCCGAAGTCATGGTGTTCATCTCCACATAGATGCGGTCCGGATTGTTATCTTCGATGCTGCACAGACAAAAGTCGCGGATATCCCTGTCGCCGTCGTAATATGCGATGGTCGTCCGTCTCTCGGACAGGAGTGCCTGGTCGTAGGGCGTTTCCCCCTGCTCAAAGCACAAAATCAGTGTAGTTCCGTATTTGTAGAAATAATCGTTCTGAATACAGTCCTGAATATAGGTCGTTTTCCCGGCATCCAGGAATCCGTAGACCAATCTCGTTTCGATAGGTTTCTCAAACATATGCCATCACCTGTCTTCCGTGTTTCCCGCAAAGAAACGCCCCATCGTGCGTTGTCCGATGGGGCGTACTCCTTTTTAAGGGCTTTTCAGCGTAACAAAGGTCTTAGTCGTATACGCAGACCAGACGGCCGCTGACCTCGCCCCGGCGCAGCTTTTCGATGCCCTCACCGATTTCCTCAAACTTGCAGGTGTGGATCTCGGGATCCAGTTCACCGCTGGCAAGCAGCTCGATGCAGTCATGGAGATCGGCTGTGGTGCTTCCCTGAGAACCCACAAAAGTCAGTTCCTTGAAGATCATCGAATAGGTGTAGATTGTGGAGGTGTCGGTGGCCATACCCACGAGGACAACCTTGCCGTACTGACGGACCGTATTGAGCGCATCGGCAGTGGTCTTTCCGGCGCCGGCGAAATCAATGATCAGGTCCAGATTCTTGTCAGCGAAGTCCGTAATGCTGGGCTTGACCTCTTTGGCTCCCAAACTAAGGGCAAGGGCCTGGGCAGAGGGCTTTCTCGTGGCAACGTAGACCTCGCAGCCCTTCACAACCGCGATGCGAACCGCGAACTGTCCCAGTCCGCCGACGCCGATGATGCCGACTTTCATGCCCGCCTTGGCGCCGCCCACTGTGCAGACAGCATGGTAGGAGGTTGCGCCTGCGTCAGTGGCAGCAGCGGCTTTTTCGGGAGCGAGGCCGGCAGGAACCTTCACCAGTTGCTCCACAGGAGCCGTGGTCATGGTACCGTAGCCGCCATCTCTGGTGTAACCGGGGGTGGTGCCGTCCTTGGCATACAGCGGGCAGACTGCCACAACATCGCCGATCTCGTATCCTTCAACGCCCTCGCCGATCTCAACGATTTCGCCACAGACCTCATGGCCCATGATCACCGGAACATTGAAGCTTCCCATCCAGGATTCAATATCCAGTGCGGAGACATCTGAGTGGCAGAGGCCGCCAGCCAGCGTCTTCAGGACAACGTAACCCGGCTTAGCCTTCGGGTCTGGCTTTTCCACAATCTTGAGGGGTTGATGCGTACCGGTAAATTCCCAACCTTTCATGTTTGTATCCATCCTTTCTGGGGAAACCCCAATGAATAATATCGGTTACCGCACCGATTTAATACATTATAGCACTAAACAAACAGGAATACAATAGGAAGTGAATGCACAAAGCGGTCCGGCGTCCAGGCCGAACCGCTTTGAAATTTCTGAGGTTTCACTGCTTAGGAAGCAGAAGGAACGCCACCCTCCACTACAAGGCTTTCTTCATAGTCCAGACCGTAGGTATCGACCAGAGTGGCTTCGTAGTCCTGATGGAAGAAGTTCTCCTCGCCCAGAGCCTTGATCTCGTCGTTGATCCACTCAAGCAGCGTGGTGTTGCCCTTGGAGACGGCGGGGGCGATGGTGTCCTGGCTGCCAAGGGAGGGAATGCCCACCGTGTAGCCGGGATTCTGAAGTGCAAAGGCGATGACCTCCGTATTGTCGTTGGCCCATGCCACACCGTTTCCGTTCTCAATGGCGTTCTTGGCATTTGCGTAAGTGTCGTACTTCTGGAGCTTGATCTCCGGGTTGTTCTCGATCAGATAGGTTTCGGCGGTGGTGCCGGAGATAACGATTACCTCGTCGCCGTCGCCCAGCTCGCTCAGGTCCGTGATCACACGACTGTCAGGCGAGACCACGCCAAGGGCCACGTTCATATAGGGCAGCGCGAAATCCACCTTCTCCGCCCGCTCAGGGGTGACAGTGAAGTTCGCCAGGATGATATCCACCTTTCCGGTTTCCAGATACTCCACCCGGTTTGCAGCCTCAGTGGAGACATAGTTGATCTTCACGCCCAGATCCTGGCCGATCCTTTCGGCAAAGTACACGTCATAGCCCTGGTATTCGCCGTTTTCGTCCACATAGCCGAAGGGGTTTTTGTCGGAAAATACACCGATGTTGATTGTACCATCCGCCTTGATTTCATCCAGTGTGCGATAGATCACGTCGCTGCCGGCGGTTTCCGTTCCGGCGGAAGCGGCGGATTCCCCTGCAGCGGCGGGCGCTACCGTGCTGCTCCCGCAGGCCGCGAGAGAGAGGATCAACGCAAATGCCAAAATCAGTGCGAGAACGCTATGCTTGGTTTTCATAATCATTACCTCCATGGTTTTTAATCGTTTCAAATGTAAAAGTGTTTAGGAATTTTTGTGCACGCTGTGTTTTCGGGTGTTCAAAGAATTGATCCGGCGGCGCCTGTTCAACGATCTGTCCGCCGTCCAGGAAAATCACCTGGTCCGCAACAGCCCGGGCAAACTGCATCTCGTGGGTGACGATCAGCATAGTACGGCCCTGCTTTGCCAGATCCAGCAGCACATCCAGGACTTCCCGGACCATCTCCGGATCCAGTGCCGCCGTGACCTCGTCGAAGAGCATGATCTCCGGGTGCATGCACAGGGCCCGGACGATGGCGACCCGCTGCTTCTGTCCGCCGGAGAGCTGGCGGGGATAATCTCCGGCCCGGTCCTTCAGACCCACACGCTCCAGCAGCTGCAGCGCCTCTGCCTCCACCTCGGCTTTTTTCCGCTTCTGCACCTTGATCGGTGCCAGCGTGATATTGTCCAGAGCGGTCAGGTGCGGGAACAGGTCATAGCTCTGAAATACCATCCCGATCTTCTGCCGGAGCTCGGGGAGCTTTTTTGTGTCCCGGTCGATTTCCTGCCCGTCCAGTTTTATGATTCCGCCCTGAATCGGCTCCAGGGCATTGATACATCGAAGCAATGTACTTTTCCCGCATCCGCTGGGCCCGACAATCACAATGACCTGTCCCTCCTGAACCGTGAGGCTCAGATCCTCCAGGACCGTGAGATCGCCGTAACGCTTCGTCAGATGCTCGATGGAGAGGAGTTCACGACCCATGTGTCATTGCCACCTTCTTTCCAAAGCTTTCGCCACCAGGCTGATAGGCCAGCAGGCGAGAAAATACAGAATAAATACTGTCAGATAGATCCCAAAGGCAGCATTGGGGCTGGCCATACGGTTTGCCTCGATGATCTGCTGCGCTACCTTCAGCACCTCTACCACCCCAATCATCAATACCAGACTTGTGGTTTTGATCATACGGGTGATGAGGTTGATGGACAGCGGGATCAGCCGGCGGATCGTCTGCGGGATAATGATGTACAGGAACGTCTGCCCGCTGCTCAGACCCAGCGCAGACGCGGATTCATACTGATGAATCGGAATGCTGATCAGCGCGCCGCGGACCAGATCGCCCATCTCCGCAGTTCCCCATAGGGAAAACACGATAATGGAAGCCAGTTCCCCACTGATGTCCCAGCCAAAAGATCGGGTGGTTCCGAAGAACACCAGAAACAGCAGGACAAGCTGAGGCATTATTCGTATGATTTCAAGATATATCCGGGTCAGGACTCTGGAGATTGGATTCTTCCAGGTCATAACAATCCCCAGCAGAATTCCCAACGGAATGCTGATGACCACAGATATAAGGCTGATCCGCAGGGCCACCCATACCCCGCCCATAAGCCGGGCAAAGTTTTTGCCCTTCAGCAGGACCTCAAACCCCAAATCCGGCATAGCGGAGCCTCCTTTCTAAAAGGCTGCCCAGCAGCGAAACGGGAAGCAGTATCACAAGATAACAGAGCACCAGCAGAAACAGGCTTTCTGTGGTATTGTAATACAGGCCTATCAGATCCTTGGCGGTAAACATCAGATCCATCAGGCTGACCGCACTGAATACGCTGGTCTCCTTCAGCAGGAAAATCACATTGGCCACGAAAGGTGGCACGCTGACGGACATAGCCTGGGGCAGGATCACATAGCGAAAGGTCTGCCCGTTTGTCATTCCCAGGCTCATGGCGCTTTCCCTCTGGATGGTTGCCACAGACTCCAGGCCGCTTCGGAATGCCTCCGACATATAGCTTCCGCCCAGGAAAGCCAATCCCGCAACGCCACAGGCGGCCGGATTTGTCCGGATGCCCAGCTTTGGAAGTCCGTAGTAGATGAAAAACAGTTGAATCAGCAGAGGCGTATTCCGGCTGATTTCGATGTAGACGGTTACAATCTTATTGAGGACTGGGATTCTCCAGTAGTGAACGGCCGCACAGATCAGTCCGACGACAATGGCAAGCGCGATTCCCATCAGCCCCAGCCGGAGGGTCAGCCATCCCGCCTCTTGAAACAATGGAAGATAGGAGCGGATCACTGCAATGTCCATTGCCTCATCTCCCTTTCCTCGTTCCGGCATCGGCACATTCGCCCATATCGATAGTTTTGTCGAAGCAGTGCTTCAAACAGAACGGTCATGGTATCACCTGTTTCCAACAGAATGACAGCATCATATCATACATTTCATATATTGTCAATAGGAATTATGCGTATATTTGATTCCCGCCACAAGACAAAGAAAAACGTCTGACAGAAAAACTGTCAGACGTTCGGGTATTTCCTGATGTTAATCGGAAAGAGGAAGCGAATCTGCAGGCAGCTCAGCACTTTCTCTCTTCTCGCGCTGAATATCCACCAGGTCCTGCAAAGTGATATTGTCGACCACGTTGTCGATGGCCTCGTCAATCCGGCGATAGACCTCCACCGTGACGCACTGACCAATCCTTTGACAATATGCCTCGCCGCTGTCCAGACAGGCAACCGGCGCCAGACTTCCCTCAATGGTCCGTAGGATTTCCCCCACAGTGTAGTCTTCCGGCAGACGGTTCAGCCAATACCCACCTTGTGCGCCCCGGGTGGCCTGAAGTAAGCCGCCCCGCGACAGAGGTGTCACGATCTGCTCCAGGTATTTCACTGAAATTTCCTGACGCTGAGCAATGGATTTCAGGGAAATACTTCCCTCATCTGAATGCAGTGCAATGTCCAGCATCATGCGCAGGGCGTACCGGCCCCGGGTGGAAATCTTCATAGGAAACACCTCCAAATCATTCTGACTACAATATACTACGAAATCAGTAGGAAAATCAAGAACCTTTCTTGTGTTCTCCAGTGATCGCACCCGGAGTCTATTGACAATCACACGCGCTTATTGTATTATAAACATATAATATTTATATGTTATGAGGTGATACGATGCATGTGTATGAAAGTCTTCCGGAGCTCATCGGCAATACGCCAATCCTGCACCTGAATCGATACGGAGAAGCCGCCGGTACGACTGCCCATATCTATGCCAAGCTGGAGTATTTCAATCCTCTGGGCTCCGTCAAAGACCGGGCGGCCCTCTATATGATACAGGCCGGAGAGAAGGATGGGTCCATCCGGGCAGATACGGTGATCATCGAGCCCACCTCCGGAAACACCGGCATTGGCCTGGCCTTCATCTGTGCCACCAGAGGCTATCGGCTGATTCTGACCATGCCGGAAAACATGAGTAAAGAGCGGATCCAGCTGCTCTCGGCACTGGGCGCAGAGATTGTCCTGACCCCTGCCTGGGAGGGCATGGCCGGAGCGGTCAACAAGGCCCAGGCGCTCCATGATGCCAACCCCAACTCTGTGATCCCGGATCAGTTCAGCAACCCTGCCAACGTTCAGGCCCATGTGGAAACCACATCCCGGGAGATCCTGCGTGACATGGACGGGCAGGTGGACTTCTTTGTCAGCTCCATCGGTACCGGCGGCACGCTCACTGGGAATGGGAAGGTATTGAAAGAAGCCAACCCGGACTGCAAAGTCATTGGCGTGGAACCTGCGGCTTCTCCCCTGCTCTCCAAGGGCAAGGTGGGACCTCATAAAATTCAGGGCATCGGCGCAAACTTTATCCCGGAGATTCTGGACCGGAACTTGATCGATGAGATCATCCCGGTGACAGACGAGGATGCCTATAAGACCTGCAAGGCGCTGGCAAAGGCCGAGGGCCTGCTGGTAGGTATCAGCTCCGGCGCGGCAATCTGGGCGGCCACGGAACTGGCAAAGCGCCCGGAGAACCAAGGCAAGCGCATTGTTGCGCTCCTGGCAGACACCGGCGAGCGGTATTTGTCCGTCAATCTGTACGGATAGGAGGTAAACTGAATGCGAATTTCCGCAAAGGCCCGGTACGGACTTGCCACCATGATCTATTTCGTAGTCCGTCACCCATATCAGTCCAAGTTCACCGTCAGTGAGGTGTCCGACTCCCTGAAAATCTCAAAGATATATTTGGAGCAGGTGTTTACACAGCTTCGGAAGGCCGGGATCGTACAAGCTACCAAAGGACCTCAAGGCGGCTACAGCCTGACCCGGAGTCCTGAGGAGATCACAGCCTTTGAGGTTCTGGACGCTGCTGAGACGGCACTGTTTGAAGAGACGTCGGAAACAGTAACGGAAGGCAGCTCGTTTATCGAGCAGGCTATGCAGGAGAATGTATTTACGCCGCTGGATGATGCGGTGAAATCCATGCTCTCCGGGGTTACCCTGGCTCAGCTTGCAGAGAAAGCCTCCGGATACAACGACACCGGGTATATGTACTATCTTTGATTGATATGCAGCAGCGCCGCAGCC